>DYES01000031.1 GCA_020725585.1 Desulfovirgula sp. | reverse complement strand
TCGGCCCTGGCCTCCAAGGCTACCGGTTACCCCATCGCCAAGGTGGCCAGCAAAATTGCCATCGGCTTGAACCTGGACGAAATTAAAAACGCCGTCACCGGCAAGACTTACGCCTGTTTCGAGCCCTCCCTGGATTACGTGGTTGTCAAGTTTCCCCGCTGGCCCTTTGATAAATTTACTTTCGCCGACCGGAGGCTGGGCACCCAGATGAAAGCTACCGGGGAAGTGATGGCCATTGACCGCACCCTGGAGGGGGCCCTGCTCAAAGCCGTGCGTTCCCTGGAAATCGGCTTGAAAGGCTTTTCCTGGCCGGAACTCGCCAGGCTGACTGAGGAGGAAATTGAAGAAAAGCTCGTCCACGCCGACGACACGCGCATGTTCGTGATCGCGGAGGCCTTCCGGCGGGGGATGTTGATTTCGCGGGTGCACGGGTTAACTAGAATCGATCCTTTCTTCTTGGAAAAGATCAAAAACATCGTGCAGCTGGAAATTCAGCTCCGCAAAAAAGGGAAGGCGGGAATGACCGCCGGGGTTCTGGCGCGCGCGAAAAAAATGGGTTTTGCGGACGCTTACCTGGCCCAGGTGACCGGGGTCAGCGAGGACGAAGTGCGCGCACTGCGCCACCGGGAGGGCATTCGCCCCGTTTACAAGATGGTGGATACCTGCGCCGCTGAGTTTGAAGCCGCCACCCCGTATTATTATTCCTGTTACGACCACGAAGACGAGGCCCCCGCCGTGGCTGGCCGGAAAGTGGTGGTGCTGGGGGCTGGGCCCATTCGCATCGGCCAGGGCATTGAGTTTGACTACTGTTCGGTGCATTCCGTGTGGGCCCTGCGCCAGGAAGGGGTTGAGGCCATCATTATCAACAACAACCCGGAGACGGTGAGCACCGACTTTGACACTGCCAACCGCCTTTATTTTGAGCCTTTAACCGTTGAGGACGTGTTAAGCGTGCTGGAAAAAGAAAAACCAGAAGGGGTAATTGTGCAGTTCGGCGGACAGACGGCCATCAACCTGGCCTGGCCGCTGGCCCGCCTGGGGGTGAAGATCCTTGGCACCTCCGTTGAGGATATAGACCGGGCCGAAGACAGGGAACGTTTCGACCGGCTGTTAACTGATCTGGACATCCCCAAGCCGCCAGGAAAAGCGGCCTTTTCCGTGGAAGAGGCTTTGGCGATTGCCTCCCGGATCGGTTTCCCCGTGCTCGTCAGGCCTTCTTACGTGCTGGGCGGCCGGGCCATGGAAATAGTGTACAACAACGAGGAGTTGCTCAACTACATGGCCAGCGCCGTGAAAGTGACCCCCGAGCACCCTGTACTGGTGGATAAATACCTGCAGGGGGAAGAGCTGGAGGTGGACGCCATCGCCGATGGCGAGGCCGTGTTGATCCCCGGGATCATGAAACATATCGAGCGCGCGGGTGTTCATTCCGGAGACAGCATCGCTGTTTATCCCGTGCATTCTCTAGGCGACGCGGTCAAAAAACAAATCGTGGATTATACTACCCGCCTGGCGCTGGCGCTGTCCGTGCGGGGGATGATTAACATCCAGTACGTCTTGCACAACGGAAAGGTTTACGTCCTGGAGGTCAACCCGCGGGCCAGCCGGACCGTGCCGTACATGAGCAAAATAACGGGCATTCCGATGGTCAACCTGGCGACAAAGGTAATTCTGGGGCGCACTTTAAGGGAGCTGGGCTACGAAGGGGGCCTTTATCCCGAGGGGGGCCTGGTCGGCGTCAAGGCCCCCGTTTTCAGCTTCGCCAAGCTTCTTCAGGTGGACATTTCCCTGGGGCCGGAGATGAAATCTACCGGCGAGGTGATGGGCATAAACAGGAGCTACCCGGTGGCCCTTTATAAATCCCTGGTTGCCGCCGGTTACGACATGCCTGGAAACGGCACTGTGCTGGCCACCATCGCCGACAAGGATAAAAGCGAGGCGCTGCCTATCTTAAGCGGCTTGGCCGGTTTGGGGTATAGAATTTGCGCCACCGCGGGCACAGCTGATTTTTTGCAACGGGCCGGGTTGGGTGTGGAGCGCGTCAAAAAGGTCCGGGAAGGTTCGCCGAACATCGTAGATTTAATTCGCGCTGGAAAAATCCACCTGGTGATCAATACCCTGACCCGGGGCAGGATGCCCGAGCGCGACGGTTTCCGCATCCGGCGGGCGGCTGTGGAGCACGGGGTTCCCTGCCTGACCTCGCTGGATACCGCCCGGGCCATCCTGGAGGTATTGACAGCCATTAAGAAAGGGGGCGACCCCATCGATTTAATCCCCCTGCAGGAAATCTCGTAATTAATCTATAATATCAATCGGTGCGGGAGGATGAAGATAAGTTATTATGGAGGGAACGCAGGTTCCCAGGAAAAACTTCTTCAAAAATAAAGCCAGGTACTTTGCGCTCGTCTTTGTTTTCCTGCTTCTGGCCGGGTGCGCGGCGTATCTGGCTTTTTGCCCGCGCGCGAAACTGCTCGCCCCCGGTGAAGACGGAAAAGCTGCGCCCGCGGGAGAAACTTATGACCTTGTCGTCGTGGGCAGCGATCCAGAAGGAATTGCTGCCGCCGTTTCTGGAGCGCGCAACGGCTTGCGGACTCTGCTGGTCGATACGCGCCCGGAGCCGGGCGGACTGATGACCAGGGGCTGGCTGAACAGTATTGATATGAATTACGGGCCGGATGGCGAGATCTTAAATAAGGGCATCTTTTTGGAGTTTTTTCAACAAATAGAAGGGGACTCCTTTGATCCGGAAACGGCGGCGAGAGTTTTTCAATCTTTGCTCGGCAAAGAAAAGAACCTCACGCAATTGTTAAGTGCCCAGGACATTAAACCGTTGACTGAGGAAGTCGGAGGGAAAATTATTCTGCACGGGGTAAAGGTGGTTTTGCCTGCCGGGCAGGAAAAAGATATTTTTGCCCGCCGGCTGATTGACGCCACCCAGGACGCGGATCTGGCCGCCGCCGCGGGCGTGTCCTATACGGTAGGTTTAAGCGATTGCGGCCGGCCAAATGAGTATATTGCCGCCACCCTCATATTTCGCTTAAAAGGTGTGGGGAAAGAGGAGTGGCGAAGATTAAGGCGGGCCATAAACGACTCCCGGGAGCCGCACTCCGGCGCCAACGAATTGAGTGCCTGGGGATTTGCCCGGATAATGAAGGGGTACCGGCCCACCAGCAATCGCCTCGGCGTGCGCGGTTTAAATATCGGGCGGGTAAAGGGAGAGCGGGTTTTAATCAACGCCCTGCATATTTTTGACGTCCACCCCTTGCGTCCCGAATCCAGAAAAGAAGCCCGGCTTCTCGCGGAAAGCGAGCTCCCCCGTCTTGTCGAATATCTGAATAAACATGTTCCGGGCCTGGAGAAGGCCGCATTGGACGGCGTAGCTCCCGAATTGTACATTCGCGACTCCCGTCACATGCAGGGGCTTTACCGTTTGAGCATTAACGACGTGATGGAAAACAAGGACTTTTGGGACCGCGTCGCCTTTGGCTCCTACCCGGTGGATATTCAGGCCACCGGCCCGCATTTTACGGGGGACGTTATTGGCAAGCCGGTAAAGTACGCCATTCCCTTTCGCTGTCTTGTTCCGCAAGAGGTGGAAAATTTGCTGGTGGTCGGCCGCTCGGCCAGTTTTGACGCGCTTGCCGCCGGCAGCGCCAGGGTGATTCCCGTGGGAATGGCCACCGGGCAGGCGGCCGGAGCAGCGGCGGCTTTAAGCATCGAAAAAAATTTGTCTTTTCAGGAGATGAGCGCCGTCCCTGGGGTAATTGCCGAGCTACAGACTAGGCTTAATTCCCAGGGTATGGAAGTCCGCCCGTTTCAGGCGGCCGTCCCTTGGGGGGAGCATTGGGCTTATCCCGGCCTTAAGTTTATGCGGCAGTGGGGGCTGGCCTCGGGCGGTTACACTAACGATTACCCGCTGGATGAGGAAATGAAAGAGGAAAGTTTTATCAACGGACTTTTTGCCGTTCTCAAGTTTACCGGAAACGACCTTTCTCCGGAAAGAAAGGTTTATCCGCGGGGAGAAAAGCTTACTTTAGAAGTGGCCGCCCAGATCATGTGCGCCTTTGCGGGCTTGCAGCTTTCTCCGGGGCAGGCGTATCGTTACCTGGAAGAGAAGGGTTTCTGGGAGCAGACAGTGGTGGAGCAGGTGCGCAAAGAAGGGAAAGTGAGCCGCGGGGCGGGATATATGCTGATCAAACGGTTTGTTGAGTTGAAAGGCAGGCTGGCACCGGCAGCGTAAATCGCGCCTACAACAGGTGAAAAAAAGAATATAGCTTGATTGGAGATTGTCGAAAAATCTCCTGATGAACAAGGGCGGCGTCCGTTCCTTGAGGAGCGTCTTACGCGACAAAAGGGACGAACGCCGCTTAGGAAGCTTTTTCGACAGGTTCTAATGAGTAAGGAATAAAAGGGGAAGTTGCTTTGTGGAAGAAATAGCAAAATTAATTACTTCGTTCATTACCAAGAAAGCAACTCGCGCGAGCACGCAAACGAGATACCGCTCGCCGGTGGTAGGTTTTGCCGCGGCGCAAGATCCTTTGTTTGGCGAGCTCAAGACAATCGCCAGCCCAAAGCACCTGCAGCCGGAAGACCTGCTGCCCGGGGCAAAGGCGGTGGCGGCTTTTTTCCTCCCGTTTGACCGGGAGCTGGTGGAAATAAACCGCCGCCACGCTTACGTTTCCCGCCAGTGGGCGCAGGCCTACGTGGAAACGAACCGGTTGATTGCAGAAATTTGCCGGGAGCTTGCCGGCGAGCTTACCAAAAGGGGCATAAATGCCGCCTACCAGATGCCCACGCACAACTTTGACCGGGAAGAGTTAATTTCCTTCTGGTCGCATAAGCACGTGGCTTTTATCTGCGGCCTGGGGACCTTTGGGAAAAATACGCAGTTGATCACTTGCCAGGGCTGCGCTGGCCGGTTGGGAAGCCTGGTCCTGGACTGCCCTCTCCCCCCGTCTCCCCGGCCAGGAAAAGAATTCTGCAAAAACTGCCGCTACTGCCAGAAAGCCTGCCCTACCGGCGCCCTGCAGGAAAAGGGCCTGGACAAAAAGCTGTGTTACCGGCATTTGCTGGCGGTGGCGGCCTTTTATAGCGACCTCCCTTTGTCAGACGTCTGCGGCAAGTGCGCCAACGGACCCTGCGCAGTTTTGGAGGCGGAATAGCTCCATCTTCTTTTAATGAACCTGTCGCAAAAAAAGCTTCCTCAGGGCAGCGTTCGTCCCTTTTATCGCGTAAGACACTCCAGGCCGACCCGGCACTCAGCCTTGATATCATGTTTCTATCTGGTTCTTTACGCCAGGGAAAACGTCACCGCCACTCCTTCCCCGGCGCTGTACCGCATAGGCGGGATTACCTTGTGCCCCACCTTTACTTTTTTCCCGATCAAATCCAGGGAGGCCTGGTCGGCATCCACCCCTTCCAGGTTGCCCAGCAGCCAGGGGCCCTCCTCCAGCTCCGCCATCGCCACGATGTAGGGGGCGGTGAAGCCTTCCGGGGGCACCCGGATAACGGTAAAGGTTTTTATTTCCCCGCGCCCGCTTAGTTCCACCACTTCCAGGTTGCTGCCTGTGCATTCTGCGCAGCACATTTTGGGGGGCGCCGTGTAAGCGCCGCAGGAGCGGCATTTTAAGCCCAGAACCTTCCCTTGCTTGAGCCCCTCGTAAAATTGTTTATAGGTTAACGGGTACTGCACTGCTTTTCTCCTCCTTGATTGCTCCGGGTAAGTTTTTAAATTCCGTAGATGATGTTCACGATGGTCGCCAGGTCTCCGCCCAGCGTATCGGTCATGCCTATTTTGGCTCCTTCCACCTGCCGCTCCCCGCATTCGCCCCGCAACTGTTTAACTATTTCGTATGCCTGGGCGGCGCCGGTGGCGCCGATGGGGTGGCCCTTGGCCTTTAAGCCGCCGGAGGGGTTGATGGGGATCCGGCCGCCGATTTGCGTTTCGCCTTTTTCTACGGCCTCGCTCCCTTTGCCGAAGTCAAAGAAGCCCAGGCCTTCGCTGGCCACTATTTCGGCGATGGTAAAGCAGTCGTGCAACTCACACACGTCAATGTCTTGCGGGGTCAGGCCGGCCATTTTGTAGGCCTGCCGGGCGGCTGCCTCTCTCGCCCGGATCCTGGTTACGTCTTTTTGGCGGCATAGGGGGCCGTTGGAACCCTGGCCGATGCCCAGGATGTAGACCGGCTTGGCCACCAGCTTTTTGGCTATTTCTTCCGTAGTGAGCACGAGCGCGGCGGCACCGTCAGAAAACGGGCAGCAGTCGAACAGCTGCAGGGGATCGGCGATCATCGGGCTGTTTAAGACCGTTTCGACGGTGATTTCTTTTTGGAACTGCGCCAAAGGATTTTTGGCCCCGTTTTTATGGTTTTTCACGGCCACCAGGGCCATTCTTTCTTTGAGTTTTGCTAAGGGGATGCCGTATTTAACCGAATACAGGTGGGCCACCATGGCAAAAGCGCCGGGGAAGGTGATGCCGGCAAACTCTTCGTAGCGGCTGTCGGTGCCCATGGCAAAGGTTCTGGTTGCCAGCGGTGTTCCCATCGCCATCGCCCTTTCTGTTCCCCCGACCAGGACGATGTCGTAAAAACCGGAGGCAACCCAGATGAAGGCTTCGCGAATGGCCACGCTGGCCGAGGCGCAGGCGCCCTCCACGCGCGTGGCGGGCACCGAGGGGTCAAGGCCTATTTCCGCCGCGCAAAAAGGCGCGATGTTCATTTGCCCCTCTTCAAAATCCCCCAGCACGTTGCCTACAAAAACCGCTTGAATGTCCTTTGGCTTCAGGTTGGACGTGGTTATCGCCTCCATGGCCGCTTCGGCAAACATTTCCACCTGGCTTTTTTCGGAAAGGCCGAATTTGGTCATACCCACTCCTGCGACAGCAACTTTGCGCATCTTTTAAACCTCCTCAATTTTTTCGATGCCTTTTGTACTTAAAATTCTTGAGGAACACTTTTTTTCCTTCTGTTTTTTTCTCTTATTCATGAGCTATTCCAACCAGTTCATTGATATCCCCAATTTCATTTTCTTCCAGAAAACGCTCAATTCCGGACAGTATTTCCATGGTCGCTCCGGGGTTTAAGAAATTGGCCGTCCCCACGGCCACCGCTCTGGCTCCGGCCATGATAAACTCCAGGGCGTCTGCGGCGCAAACGATGCCGCCCATGCCGATAATCGGCAGCTTCACCGCCTGATAAACTTCCCAGACCGCCCTCACCGCGACGGGACGAATGGCCGGGCCGGAAAGCCCCCCGGTAATATTTCCTAGCGCCGGGCGGCGGCGCCTGATGTCGATGGTCATGCCTGCTAGCGTATTGATCAGGGAAAGGGCGTCCGCGCCGGCTTCGGCCACCGCCCGCGCTACTTCCCCAATGCTGGTGACGTTGGGAGAAAGCTTTACGATGACCGGCAGAGTGGTGGCTTTTTTCACCGCCCGGGTTACCTGGGCGGCGGCGGAAGGATCGGCCCCAAACTGCAGGCCGCCCCGTTTTACGTTTGGGCAGGAAATGTTCACTTCCAGGGCCGCTATCCCGCTTGCTCCGGTTAGTTTTTCCGCCACCGCAACGTATTCCTGCAGGCTGTTTCCGGCGATATTGGCAATTACCGGGGTGGCGAACTGCCGCAAGAAGGGGAGGTGCTCGGCTAAAAAGCAGTCTACACCGGGGTTTTGCAGACCGATGGAATTTAAAATCCCCGCCGGAGTTTCCACCATCCGGGGGGGCGGGTTGCCCAGGCGGGGCTCTAAAGTGAGTCCCTTGACGACAATCCCCCCTAGCCGGTTTAAATCAACGAAAGGGGCGTACTCGGAGCCAAATCCAAAGGTGCCCGAAGCGGTCAGCACGGGGTTTTTTAAGCGCAGGCCGGCGATGTCGACGGTTAAATTTGGTTTGTTCACCGGGGTTTCTCCTCATCCCAACTTTTTGCTCTTTTTTGGTTATTACCCTACTTCAAGGGCGCCGCCAGGGACGCTGTTTACCAGATGACGTCGCGGGCCGGAAAAACCGGTCCTTCCAGGCAGACGCGGCGATAAGCAAAGCTGGTGCCGTCTTTGGAACTGGTCTTGCAAACGCAGGATAGGCAGGCGCCGACTCCGCAGCCCATGCGCTCTTCCAGGGAGAGTTCGCCGTCTACTCCGTGTTTTTGTAAAAGCGCGGCGACTGTCTTGAGCATGGCTGTCGGGCCGCAGGCGTAAACCCTGTCCGCCTTCCTTTCCGCCAAAAGCTCCCTGAGCAGCTCCGTTACCGGCCCACGGCGCCCGCGGGAACCGTCATCCGTGGCGACCATCAGCGAAGGTTTGTACGCACCAATTTCCCTGATCAGCAGCAATTCCTTCGCGACGCGCGCGCCCAGTAAAACATGGACGCTGTTCTTTAAACCGGCCAATGTTTGCAACAAAAAAAATAAGGGGGCGATCCCGATTCCTCCTGCTACCAGGGCCGCTTTCTGGCCGGGCGCGGGGAGCGTAAACCCCCTCCCTAAAGGTCCCATTACATCTAGGGTTTCGCCTTTCTTTTTTTCGGCCAGCAGCCGGGTGCCCCGGCCGACCACGCGATAGAGCACGGCAACCTCGCCCTTTTGCCTGTCCGCTGCGTGTACGCTGAAAGGGCGCCGCAACAAAGGTTCCAGCCCGGGCGTGATCCGGATGTGTAAAAACTGGCCGGGTTTGGCCGAGGCGGAAATTTCCGGTGCAAAAAGGTGGAGACGGTAGCAATCGGGAGCGACCATTTCTTGTCTGATCACTTCTACGGCCGGAAAGTGCTTCATGAGAATTACGCTTTGCCCCCAAAATAGATTCTTTGCGTTGGATTCATTGCGCTGGTTCCGTTATATCCTGGATTAATAAATAGCTGCTATAAATTATAAAGTCTCGTCGGTCAAATGTAAACCAAGGAAGGGGGGCTTTTTGTGAGAACCCGGCGAGTATTTAATGGGCGAATGCTCTTTTGCGTAGTTTTTGTGTTCCGGAAAGTTCGGGGCGCGAAAACACCCGCCGGGATAATCTAAACAGGGATAATCCAAAATGATATAATATTATATATAATCTATAAAGTATAAAGTTAAACAGTTACTCGGGGGTCGACAAAATGCAGATCAGGTTAGCGGAGAAAGACCTTGATTTTGTCGTGCGGACGGTGGTGACAAAACGCGGTGATTTCGAAAACATCAAGGGGATTATCCGTGATAAACCGGATTTAATCAACGCCCTGCTCGACGATCCCAAGCTTTTCCAACGTATAACCAATGAGGAAGAGATCTTAATCAAAATATCGCCCTACCTTTTCTTTGAAATCCTGCTGCGTCAGGCCCGCCGGGAAATTCAAGCCAGAACATACACTTACGAGAAAGTAGGCCTGACTACGAGCGTACCCGTTTTTGACGCCCAAAAAGTATCGGACTTTTTGAAGAACGATGAAATAAGAATTTATCTTGCCGATATGTTGAGCTCTTTTGCGAAAACGCAAAGCACGGTAATTTATTTCAAAATTGGCCAGAAATATTATAAGCGTCGGTATTCCGACCTGGACGTGGATGATTTAAAGGAGCTTTCCGACCTGGTGGAAGAGGAGTATAAGTTTCCTCTCTACAAGCGAATCGCGGACGTCTGCTTGTTTTTGACCGGGATCTTTCCCGAATTTATTGAACTTAAGACCCGTTATTCTTACAGCAGGGAGCGCCGGCCGGCGGTGCTGGGCAAAGAACGCCGCAGCCTGAGCAAATATATTCAAGAAGGCCAGGACTTTTACCGCCTGGCCGCAGACCATTGCCCTTCGGCAAGGGCGCAAGCGATTGAGGTTTTCAAATACCTGGCGGATAATTTTGAGTTTGTCCGCAAGCCCCTTCTCTACATTGCCGACCGTTATCTGTGCTTTCAAAAACACCGCTGGTTTGATTATTGATCTTTGCTTAGTACATGTACCAGCCGCCGCTTACGCACAGGCAGGCGCCGGTGATGTAACTGGCCCGGCCCGAGCATAAAAACAAAATGGCTTCGGCCACGTCCTGGGGGGCGCCTGTTCTGCCCAGGACGATCTGTTTTTTTACCGCTTCGAAATATTCGGGGGGCCGCACTCTGCTTAAGAAGGGATTGTAAATCAATCCCGGTGCTACCGCGTTAACGTTAATGTTGTACTCTCCCACCTGGTGGGCAAGGGCCCTGGTGAACCCCAGAATTCCCGCTTTGGCGGCAACGTAGGCCGCCCCTTCATCCCTGCCCCCCATCCAGGCCACCACCGAGGAGAGGTTGACTATTTTCCCCCGCTTTTGTTTGATCATGGCGGGAAGAACCGCCCGGCAGCAGTAAAATGCGCCTTTCAGATTCACGTCCATGACCAGGCTCCAGGTTTCGTCGTCCATTTCCCAAACCGGCGCCGGCTTGTCTATTCCGGCGTTATTGACCAGAATATCGATTCTTCCCCACTGCTCTTTAGCCAGGCGGACCATTTCTTCCACCTGTTCACGGTTCCTTACGTCACACTGAAAGCCAATCGCCTGCACCCCGTACTCTTCCGTAATTTCTTCGGCCACCTGAAATGGCCTTTTCGGGTGGGCGTCGCTGACCAGAACGTGCGCTCCTTCCCGGGCAAAACTTCTCGCCACGGCCTGCCCGATCCCGGCGCCCGCCGCGGCGGTAACGATCGCCACCTGCCGATGGAATTCTCCCATCCCTTCTGGTTGCTCCTTTCCTTTGTTCCGGAATATATTTTCTGGAATATTTTTATTTTCTATTTCGTATTTTCTATTTCGTTATTCTTCCTGACCTTTCCTCTTTAGAAACATATATTTATTTAGAAACATATAAATAAATACCTTTTGCTGCTGAGTTTAACAATTGCCGGAATTGTCCATAATAACATGGTGAGGCCTTTTTTGGTGAAAGGGTTGTGTTTGATGGGGAGCAAAGTGGGCATCCCGAGGGCGCTTCTTTATTATTACTATTTCCCCATGTGGCGGACCTTTTTTGAGGAGTTGGGCGCGGAAGTGGTCGTTTCCGGGCCTTCCACAAAATCCGTTTTAAATCAAGGAGTCCAGCTGGCCGTTGAAGATGCCTGTTTGCCGGTAAAGCTGGCTTTTGGACATATCGCCGGGCTAGCCAGAAAGGTAGATTACCTTTTTCTGCCGCGCCTGGTGAGCGTGGCTTCCCGGGAATATATCTGCCCTAAGTTTTTAGGCTTTCCCGACATGGTACGGCAAACTGTTCCGCATTTGCCTCCCGTCATCGATGTGGACGTAAATCTTTACCGCCGCAACAAATACCTGTTTTCTGCCTTTAAAGAAGCGGGAAAGTTTTTCACCGCCAGCGCGGCGCGGGTTTATCTGGCCTACCGGCAGGGGCTGGCCGTTTTGAAGGAGTACCAAAAACTTTTGGAGGCGGGGTTCATGCCCGAGGAAGCAATGAACTTGCTCACTAAAGCGGCGGGGAAAAAACGGTCTCCTGCGGCTTTTCCTCTTTCCGGTCGATCCTCCGGGCAGATGATCCTGGCGGGTGAAGAAAAGCCAATGGTGGCGGTTGTCGGGCACCCATACAACATTTACGATTCCTTTATCAGCATGAACATCTTGAGGAGGCTGCAGCAGGCGGGGGTAAAAGTGATTACTGCCGACCAGGTGCCTGAACCTGTTGTCCGGGCGGAAGCCGCAGCTTTGCCGAAACGTCTTTTCTGGACCTTAAGCCAGCGGATGATCGGCGCGGCCTTTTATTTTTTACACGCTGGACGCGTGCAAGGACTGCTGCACGTTACTTCTTTTGGCTGCGGTCCCGATTCGATGACGGGCGAGCTGATTAACAGGCGGGCCCGCGCGGCGGGCGCCGTTCCCCTTTTAAATCTGGTCCTGGACGAGCATTCCGGGGAGGCGGGCGTATTTACCCGCCTGGAAGCCTTTTTGGATATGGTGTGCTTCCGGGGGGGTAAATTTCAAGAAGCATAAGGCAATAATTTAGCGGAGGTAATCGATGGTGAAAGTAACCTTCCCGCACATGGGCCATATGTGGCTTTGCGTGAAAGCGATGCTGGAATACCTGGGCGTGGCTGTGGTGATCCCGCCTCCCTCCAGCAAGCGCACCTTAGCCCTAGGCGCGCGCTACGGTCCGGAGTTCGCCTGCCTGCCTTTGAAGCTTAACCTGGGCAATTTTATCGAGGCCAGCGCCCTGGGCGCCGATACCATCCTGATGGCGGGCGGATGCGGGCCCTGCCGCTTTGGTTACTATGCCCAGGTGGAGCACGCCATTTTGCGGGATCTGGGCTACCGTTACGAACTGGTGGTGCTGGAACCGCCTGAGCGGCACGTCGGCCAGCTTTTATCCAGAATCAAGACCATTACCGGTAATAATTCCTGGAAGCGGGTATACAGGGGAATAAAACTGGGCTACCAGAAAATCCGGGCGGTTGATGAGCTGGAAAGAGAGGCCCACCGTTTAAGACCCAGGGAGATTGTTCCGGGGAGCACAGACCGGGCTTTTCAGGAAGCGCTCAAAGAAATCGAGCGCGCGGCGGACTTAGAAGAGCTGGCCGCGGCCAGGGGGCGGGCCGGGGAAACAATGCGCTCTGTGCGGATCGAGGAACGGGATGTGCTGCGGATCGGAATAGTGGGGGAAATTTTTACCCTGCTCGAGCCCTTTGCCAACCTGGACATTGAGCGTCGGTTGGGGAGGATGGGAGTAGAGGTGGACCGTTCGATCTATTTGAGTGAATGGGTGAACGACCACATGCTGTTTGGGCTGATCAAAGGACTGCGCAGCCGGCGCGACGCCTGCCAGGCGGCGCGGCCTTACCTGAAGCATTTTGTCGGCGGGCACGGGCAGGAAACTGTGGGCAGCGCGGTATTATACGCCCGCGCGGGTTACGACGGGGTGATCCACCTTCTCCCCTTTACCTGCATGCCTGAAATCGTCGCCCAGAGCATCTTGCCCGTCGTCAGCGCGGAGATGGATATACCGGTACTCAGCCTGACCGTGGACGAACAAACGGGAGAGGCGGGCTTAATGACGAGGCTGGAAGCTTTCGTAGATTTGCTGGAAAGAAAAAGGGCGCGCAAAAACGTGGAAGGGAGAATCTGCTTTGGTTAAGGGATACCTGGGCATAGACGTGGGTTCCGTAAGCACCAATCTAGTTTTTATGGACGAAACAGGCAGGATTAAGGAGTCTATTTACTTGCGGACGCAGGGACGGCCCATTGCAACCATCCAGGCGGGCTTAAGGCAGCTGGCGGAAAGCCTCCCGCCGAAAGTGACGGTCCGGGGAGTAGGCGCTACCGGCAGCGGCCGGCACCTGGCCGGGGTAATCACGGGCGCCGATATCGTGAAAAACGAGATTACCGCCCACGCCGTAGCCACTTCTACCCTGGTTCCGGGTGTGCAGACGATTATAGAAATCGGCGGCCAGGATTCGAAGATTATTATTTTACGTAACTCCCTGGTCGTGGATTTTGCCATGAACACCGTTTGCGCGGCGGGGACGGGTTCCTTTTTAGACCAGCAGGCCGCCCGCCTGGGCGTACCCATCGAAAAGTTCGGTGAAATGGCCCTGCTCGCCAGATCTCCGGTGCGCATTGCCGGACGCTGCGCGGTGTTTGCCGAATCGGATATGATCCACAAACAGCAAATGGGCTACGGCCTGTCCGATATTCTGGCCGGGTTGTGCGAAGCCCTGGTGCGCAATTACCTGAATAACGTGGGAAAGGGCAAAGAAATATTGCCCCCTGTGGTTTTCCAGGGGGGGGTAGCGGCCAACGCCGGTATGAAGCAAGCTTTTGAAAAGGCGCTGGGCTGCGCGGTAACAGTACCCCCTTATTATAACGTGATGGGCGCGGTGGGGGCCGCCCTGCTGGCCAGAGAAAAAACAGCTCGCGGCCTTCCTTCGGGTTTTAAGGGGTTTCACGTGGCGCAGGTAGAGTTTGTCTCTGACGGCTTTGCCTGCGACGGTTGCCCGAATAGCTGCGAGGTGGTTGAAATAAGGGAAGAAAGGCGCGTCATCGCCCGTTGGGGAGATCGCTGCGGCCGTTGGTCCGGTGCCCTGGTGGAAAGAAAAACGGCGATTTAAGTGAACAGTCCGGGTTTAAGCCCGGACCGTCCAGTTATAGCCGCTGTTGTTATCCCAGTTGTTGGCGGAATCTTTAAAGCAGAAATTCATCAGGTTACTTTGCATGCGGATGGTTTTTTCCCAACCCCGGGGGCTTCTCTCCATCCTGGTGGTATTTACGCTGGACCACCCCTTGGGATCGCCGAAGCCATAGTGCAGATACACCTGATCCGCCCCCGACTTGGCAAGGAGGCCGTTATAACAAATATTCACCTCGTCAAAACCTACGGGTCTAACCTCAACTCCCTTTTGAAAATCGTTCCATGCCTGAATCATTTTCTCGCCGGTACCTCCTTCGTAAACATAGATTTGAATGTAGATTTCAACGTTTATTATTGGCAAACCGCGCTTAATTATAACAGGACAATTTTGGTAATCTTTTTGCGCAGTTAGCGAATCCGGAAAAAAATGAGCCGGAAACTAGTGAATAAATGTAAAATAGCGGCCGCGAGCAGCATGAAACCAGTGGTCAGGCCAAAGATGACCAAAGTCAGCGGCAAACCCGACCAGAGCGAAAAGTTCCGGTACAACTCGTTAAATTCCCGCACGGAGAAGACGCCGGTGGCGGGCGAAAGCAGGTTGAATAAAACGCAGGTGTACGCGGCGGAAAGAATGGCATGGGCGACGCGGGTCAAAACAAACGGCAGCATGCGAATATCAGTTTCGGCAATCATGCTGGCCGCCTGGGCGTGGATGGATAACCCGCTCCAGGCCAGGATCATGCTTACCGTGAGCACCTGCTGCTGGAGGGGAGCAGCCGCTTCGGCGGCCAGTTTGGCGCCGATAGTCATTTCGATGATCCCGCTGGCAAGGGCCGGCAGGATGGCTTCGGAGAACCCGAAAGGGGTAAGGATGAGACTTAGCTTTTGAGCCAAAAAGTGGATAAATCCGGCGGCCGTTAAAAGTTGAATCAGGACGGCAAATAAAATAATAAAACCGCCGATGTTCAAAAGGTTAAAAACGGCGCTTCTGACCGCGTCGCTTAAAATTTTGCCCAAAGTGCGTCGGTCCTTTTGGTAGACAGCAAACATTTCTGCAAAAGCTCTTTTTAAGTTGCTCTCCCGGCTTACGGGAAGATTGATGACTTCGGGATCGTTTCGGCCGTAAAAGCGCAAAAGAAAACCCAGCGTGAGGTTGGCCGCGTAATGAGCAATGGCAATTACCGGCCCCAGCTGCGGGTTGTTAAACATCCCTACCGAAACGGCAACCAGCATGAAAAGAGGGCTGGAGTTATTGGTAAAGGCCATCAGCCTTTCCGCTTCCGCGCGCGTGCATAATCTCTGCGCGCGCAGTTTTGCCGTGATCATGGCGCCGATCGGGTAGCCGCTAGTGTAGCCCACGGCCAGCACGAAAGAACCCGTTCCCGGGACGTTGAAAAGGGGGCGCATGACCGGTTCCAGCAATACGCCCATAAAATTAACTATCCCCAGGCTCAATAAGATTTCCGAGACGATAAAGAAGGGGAGGAGCGAAGGAAAAACTATATTCCACCACAGGTTTAAGCCGGTGAGGGCGCCCTGGTAAACGATTTTCGGCTGGGTGATCATTCCCAGTACGAGGCTTACGGCGCAAAGGCCCCAAAAAGCCTGCGTCAGCTGGCGCCGCTCGGGGAGGGCGGGCGGGGAGATTTTCTTCTTGAAGATGGCCAGGGCGATCAGGCTCAAAAGCAGGATGGTTAAAGTGAGCATATTGCTCTTCGCCTGCCTTGAAATGGAAATTTTCATCTCCCCATGATATATATGGTATGAATGTTCCGGATATGTTTCTATATTTCTTAGTGAACGTAATAAGCAGGAGTTCCTCTTCGCCCTGTCGAAGTTAGTGGAAGTTACCTGGCGTACAGGCAATGGCATTTAATGCACTTGCCCTTAGAGCCCTTGAAGAGATCTTTAAAGAGCTGGTCGAGTTCTTCATGTTTTAGGCGAATCAATCCTTCCGGATTAACCAGGATATTGTTGACAAACATTCTGATGTAGGCGTGCTCTTTGGTTTCCACCACCACGACGAGCTTGTATTCGTTCATGATCCTGGGATCACCACCTTGAAAGGATGTATTGATGAAAATTTATGCCCTTGGCGACTTGCACCTGTCTTTTTTGCGGACGCCCGATCTGGAAAAGCCGGAAACTTTCCGGGAATATAAGCCCATGGGCGAGGTAAGCGAGGCCTGGACGGGACACGCAAGAAAAATCTACCAGAACTGGTGCTATACTGTTGGTCCCGGGGATGTTGTCCTGGTTCCCGGCGATATCTCCTGGGCCATGCGCCTGCCCCAGGCAATGAGCGATCTAAATTTTTTAAGCCTTCTGCCGGGCTTAAAAATTTGCGTGCAGGGCAACCACGATTACTGGTGGCAGGGCATCTCCAAAATACGTTCCGTCTTGCCTCCCAGCGTGCGCCTGATCCAAAACGACCACGTGCGTTTGGGGGATCTTGCCATTTGCGGTTCCCGGGGGTGGTTATGCCCCAACGGGATGCATTTTGGCGAACACGACTTCAAGATTTACCGGCGGGAGCTCATCCGCATGGAAAATTCCCTCGCCAGCGTGAGCCCTCCCGCCCGGGAAATCATTGTGTTAATGCATTATATGCCCACCAATGAAAAGCACGAATACAGCGGCTTTATCGAGTTATTTCAAAAGTACGGAGTAAAAACAGTGGTCTACGGCCACCTTCACGCCAGGGCCTGCCGTTACCGGCTGCCGGACTGCGCCTGGGGGATCTCTTTTCACCTGGTGAGCGCTGATTATTTAAATTTTACGCCGAAGTTAATTACCTGTTGGCCTTAAGGAATTAACATTCTACAAAGGGCCGCCTGTTTTCCTGCTCGCTCAAGATGTATTTTTCCGGCGGGCAGGACTTTGAGGTGAACTATCTAATATAAGATATTATAGATATATTCATGTTAATTGGGGATGAAAGAGGTATTTTCCATCCTGGAAGAAAAGAAGGGGGGGTAAGATGGCCAAGTTTATCTGCGACACTTGCGGCGAAGAAGTCCAAATTATCGACGGGATTGTTTCCTGGACCAGGGAAGAGAAGATCCTCAAAAACTTTAAGCTCACGCATAAAAATGAGGCCAGGAGCGGGTGTCAGCCGGAAAACAACCGTTACCGGGAATTATATACTTTAACGCTGGCCAGCGGTTTCATGGAGTTTGTCCAGTATTTGCTGGAACGTTGGGAAGACGGGCTGGTGCTGGGGGATCCCGATACGTTGCAAAAGGTTATGCGGCAGCTGAGCCTGCATATGCATGAAAAGCTGCTCATGCTGGTGGAGGAATAGGAGGGCGGGCGGACGGCGCTGGGGAGGCCGTGTTCATCGCCCGCTTCTTTTGGTTTTTATGGCCGGACGCCGTTATTGCTGAAAAGGCGGCGTTCGAACATTTCAGGTCAGGCCCAGTTCTTTAGCCAGTTCAGTAAAGGCGGGTAGAGAGTTAATAACCGTTTGTTTGGGCACGCTGTAGGAAAGCCGAAAGTAACCGGGCAGGCCGAAGCCGCTGCCGGGTACAAGCAGGATATTGTACTTTTGCGCCCTGCGGATAAACTCCAGGTCGTCCGCCAGGGGCGAGCGGGGGAAAAGGTAAAAAGCTCCTTGCGGCTTTACCATGGTAAAGCCCAGGGCGGTGAGATGATCATAAAGAAGGTTGCGTTTTTCCAGGTATTCGTTAATATCTGCCCTTTCCCTTTGCAGCCGGGCGACCACCTGCTGCATGAGCGCCGGTGCGTTGACAAAGCCCAGTGTGCGGTTGCAGAACACCAGGCCTTCGAAAAGCAGATCGGCGTCTTGGATTTCCGGATGGATGGCGATGTAGCCGATGCGTTCGCCGGCCAGGCTGAGGTCTTTGCTGTGCGAAGTAATGACGATGCTGTTGCGGATAGATAAAAAGACGCTGGGAACCTGCACGCCGTCGTAAACCAGCTTGGCGTAGGGTTCATCGGAAAGCAGGTAAATGGTGGTGCCAAGTTCTTCTTCCTTTGTTTTTAAAAGGGCTCCCAGTTGCCTTAAACAGCTTTCCGGATAGACTACGCCCGTCGGGTTGTTGGGCGAGTTGATGATGATTGCTTTGGTTTGCGGGGAAATGGCGGCGGACAGAGCGTCAAAATCCGGTTGAAAGTCGGGTTGGGTGCGTACTTCTTTAATCTTGCCGCCGTGGTTGTCTATGTAAAATCTATATTCCATAAAGTAAGGGACCAGGACAATGACCTCGTCGCCAGGATTCAGAATCGTTTTCAGCACCACGTTTAAGCCGCCGCCCGCACCGCAGGTCATGACAATATGCTGGGGGCCGAAGGGCAACCCGGTATCTTCGGCCAGTGCCTGGGCAATCGCCTCCCTTGTTTTTTCGTAGCCGGCATTGCTCATGTAGCCGTGCATACCGGGGAAAGGATTTAAGACCAGTTTTTTTAGCTCTTCATAAAAAGACGGCGGCGGCTCCCCACTGGGGTTGCCCAGGGTAAAGTCAAAAACTTTGTCGGGGCCGTGGAGGGCCCGCAGACGCGCTCCTTCTTCAAACATTTTTCTTATCCAGGAAGCTTTCTTAAGGTTTTCCGTAATTTTGTCACTGATCGGCATTTATTTTCCTCCTCGTGTAAAATATATATCTTCTCTTCTACCTTATTCTTTTCAAAACCTGCTGGCGATGCTCGCTGGTGAAAATTTTCTAACTTAAAGAGGCGATGCTGTTGAAAACTTCCGTAGTTTTATTTGACCTGGACGGGACGCTGGCGAATTCTTTGCCTTTCATCAGAAAGACCTACCGGGTGGTGTTTGGCCTGCTGGGGCTACCCTGGGCCGATGGAGAAGTCATGCGCTGGATCGGGCGGCCGATAAAAGATATTGCGGAATATTTTGCCAAAGGCAGAGAAAAAGAATTTCTGGAACTCTATAAATATCATTACGACCTGGAGCACGACCGGCACGTGCGCCTTTTTCCCGGCACGCTGGAGATGCTGGAGGGCTTAAGGCAAAAAGGTCTGCGCCTGGGGATTGTGACTTCGAAGGGGCGCGAGGGAACAAGGCGCACGGTGGAATTAACCGGGTTAAACCGTTATCTGGATATACTGGTTACCGCCCAGGACGTCAGCAGGCACAAGCCTTTTCCGGACCCGATTAACAAGGCGCTCAGCTTGTTGAGAGTTTGCGCACAAGAGGCCGTTTACGTGGGTGACAGCCGCTTTGACATTCAGGCGGGAAGAAAAGCAGGCACCGTGACGCTCGGGGTTACCTGGGGAATGTCCACCAGGGAAGAGCTGAGCGCTTTAGAACCGGACGGGTTGCTGGAAACCTGGGATGATCTTCAGCGATACCTGCGGTAGCCTCACCGCCTTTCGCTCCGGTTTGCAGGTGCACTTTTTCCGGCGGCAAGAGCTGATCTGTTATCTCTTGCTTTTGGCGAGCGTTACCTTGACCCGTTTATTTTGCCCGCACCGGGGGCAGGTAAAGAGATGCAGGCAATAAGGGGCGGCGAATTCAACGTTAAAGTACGGGCTGTAAGGACCGTAGTAATCGCTCACCGGCCCGGAGTCTTCCATTTTTGTTCCGCAGTTGCAAGGCAACGTTATTTCCTCTAGATCGTTGCATAAGGGGCAGATTTTTGGCACTGTTTCCGTTCACACGCTCCCGCCGCGTTTCATTTTTTCCCCGGTTTTTGTTTTTTTCGGGCGATAGCTGGCCGCGTAAAGGGTCTTTACAAACTTACCCTGCCGCACGGCAACCCTACTGTCGCGTTCTTTCCCTTTCCCGCCCGTAGGGCAGCGGGATGTACTGCACCGAGGGCCGGCGCTGGGCCGGCTGCGGATAGAGTTCCATTAAGGTATAAATTTCCTCCGGCAGTCCTTCGCAAACAGTGAGGAGTCCAAATTCTTTCAGTTTGTCGCAGGTTAAAGGATAATCGTGCGTCCAGGTCCCTCCCGCCAGTATTTTGGCCATCTCTTTTGCCTTCTCCGGCGGCATTTTATCTTTTAAAAGCAGGCAGATAAAGTTCTCCACCTGACGCATGGCTTTGTTGGCTATGTCGGCCAGAATCAGGGTCTGGTCATCTACTTTGTCCGGCCCTTTGCTGCGCACGGTTTCGATGATGGAAGCCGCCGGGTAGTGGCCTAGCTGCGGGTCTACCGGTCCTAAGACGGCGTTCTCGTCCATTAATATTTCGTCAGCGGCCAGGGCGATCATGGTGCCGCCGCTCATGGCGTAATGGGGGACAAATACCGTCACTTTCGCCTTGTGCTTTTGGAGCGCGCGGGCGATTTGTTCCGCGGCCAGAACCAGGCCGCCGGGAGTGTGCAGCAAGAGATCGATCGGCATGTCGTCGGGGGTGAGGCGGATGGCTCTTAAAACCGCTTCCGAGTCTTCCACGTTGATGTAGCGCGTGATCGGAATGCCCAAAAAGCTGATTGCTTCCTGCCTGTGGATGATGGTGATCACCCGCGAGCCGCGTTTTTTCTCCAGATTCCTGATCAGCCTAAGGCGCGTAGCTTCCAGGAGTCGCTGGCGGTACATGGGCAAGAGCGCGAGCATTAAAAACAGAAACCAGAATAAATCCCCTAAAGAAAAGCCCATCTGTGGTTCACCTCTGGCGGTAATATTTTTTGTGCTCCGGCGCTAGAACATACGCGTGTAATTAAACCCCTGTAAGCAACCGACAGGGGTTTTAAAAATGGTTTTTTTAAAATTTATTATTTTATTTTTGCAGAATTGCTTCCTCGATAACCTGGGGGCATTTTCCGCTCAAAGATTTCGGTATCCCGGAAACAAAACGGTAGATTTGGGGCAGTTCTCTAGGTGTTAAAAGATCGGTTAAAAATTTTTTCAGCTCGGGGGTGCTCAGCCCTTCGTCGCGCGGGACGATAAAGGCAGTCAGCGTATCTTCCGTAGAAAAGCGCACGGCCACTTCGGCGACCAGGGGGTGGGCGTAAATGGCCGCTTCTATTTTCTTCAGGAGAAGGTTTCTTTCGACTTTCCCGGGACGCGAAAATTTGCCTGGAATTACCCTGAGCATATGCGATCCTCGCTTTATTAACGGTTTCAATTATAGGTGTAAAAACCTCGGCCCGTTTTACGGCCCAGGTGTCCGGCCCTGACCATTTTCCGCAGCAGGGGGCAGGGGCGGTACTTGGAATCGCCCGTCTCCCGGTAAAGCGTGTCGGCAATTAACAGCAAGGTATCCAGACCGATGAGATCGGCCAGCGCCAGCGGTCCAATGGGGTGATTGGCGCCCAGTTTCATCCCCTTGTCGATATCCTCGGCACAAGCCACACCTTCCATCAGGACGAACATTGCTTCGTTAAGCATGGGGACTAAAATGCGGTTGACCACGAAAAGCGGCGCTTCGTTGACCACGATGGGCTCTTTGCCCATTTTTTGCGCCAGTTCAATGGTTAGTTGGGCGGTTTCCTCGGCCGTCCGCGCCCCCTTGATCACTTCCACCAGTTTCATTACCGGCACGGGGTTGAAAAAATGCATGCCGATAAATTTGTCGGGGCGTTTGGTGACCGAGGCCATCTCCGTAATGGAAAGGCCCGATGTGTTGGAGGCAAAGACGACGTGCTCCGGGCAGATTTGATCAAGCTCGCGGTAAACTTCTTTTTTCAGCTCCATTTGTTCAATTACCGCTTCGATGACGAAGTCTGCCGCAGCAAGGTCGTTAATCTTTGTGGTGACCTTAATCCGCCCTAAAATTGCCTGCGCCTCTTCCTGGGAAAGGCGGTTCTTTTGCACGTCGCGATTTAAATTTTTGTTGATGTTGTTGAGACCCCGGGATACAAAGTCGTCCGTGAGATCGCGCATGATGACCTGGTATCCGGTCTGGGCGGCCACCTGGGCGATGCCTGCCCCCATGATCCCGGCACCTAGCACGCCAATTGTTTTCACCGTTGCCAAAACTATCTCCTCCTTCAATCTTTTATTTTTTGTAAAATAACCAATAAAGTAAGGATAAAGATAAGCACTAAGAATTTTTTAATATATTTTCTATATAGTTTTCTATACTCTCTTGGAGAAGTCCTCTTTTTTTTTATTGCAAATAGAAGATTGTTTGCAAGCAAGAATAGCCCGGCTCTACTTAGTTTAAAAAAACCATTATACGCCAACACCCAGCTCATCGCCGAAGCCTCCACCTGGGCCGACGGCTACGCCAGGGAGGGAAACGAGGGCATCCAAAATATCGTTGCACAGATGAACGTGTTTGGCGCGCGTTTTCTGACACGTTTTCGTTTTGGCCTGCGGCGGCCGCGGATTATTGGCGGTAACCGGATATGCGTGGTATACTATTTTTAATTATTTTTAAAGTATGTCTGAAAGGGGATTCGCCCTTGCCTTTATTTGTCGTTGTGTTCTTCACCCTGGCCGTCGATCAAATATCCAAAGCAGTCATCAAGCATTTTTTTGTGGAAGGACAGTCCCTTCCCGTGATCCCCCACGTTTTTCATCTTACTTACATTCGCAACCCGGGTGCCGCCTTCGGGCTTTTAGCCTACCAGACGAACTTTTTTATTCTCGCGACACTCGTTGTGATCGCGCTGGTTTTGGTAGTGGCGAGGCGTATTCCGGAGCGCCGCCGGCGCTTGAAATTGAGTATGGGTTTGATTCTGGGGGGCGCCATAGGAAACTTGATCGACCGTCTCCGTTACGGGCTGGTGGTGGATTTCCTGGATTTCCGTGTCTGGCCGGTCTTTAATCTGGCCGACTCGGCCATTGTCATCGGGGCCTGCCTGCTGGTTTGGGAAGTGTGGCGAAGCGGCCAGGAACCGGTGCGGGAGAACAGGGGCAACCCGGAAAATGCGCGGTAAGTAAGCAAAAGAGCGCAGGCAAACAAGTCAATTTGGAGAGTCAAATGTTAGCCGTCAACTATTACGAAATCGACCAGGCAAAAGCGGGGATGCGCCTGGACGTGTTCCTGGCCAGGGAAAACCCTGAGTTTAGCCGCTCTTATCTCCAGCGGTTGATTGGCGAAGGGCTGGTCAAGGTGAATAATGACCCTGCTAAGGCGGGCTACCGCTTAAAACCGGGGGACGAGGTTTTGCTCTGCGTGCCTTACCCGGAAGAGCTAAAGGTGGAAGCGCAGCCGATCCCGCTGGATATTTACTATGAAGACGGAGACGTCATTGTCATTAATAAGCCCCGGGGAATGGTGGTGCACCCGGCGGAGGGAAACTATTCCGGTACGCTGGTCAATGCCCTTCTTTACCACTGCCGGGATCTATCCGGGATCGGTGGAGTGTTGCGCCCCGGCGTCGTGCACAGGCTGGATAAAGACACCTCCGGCCTGCTGATGGTGGCCAAAAATGACGCCGCCCACCTGGAATTGGCCCGGCAGCTGAAAGATCGCCGGGTGGTTCGCCGCTACCTGGCCCTGGCGCACGGGTGTTTCCAAGAGGACACCGGGACCATTGCAGCGCCCATCGGCCGGCACCCCAGGGACAGGCAGCGGATGGCCGTGGTGGCCGGGGGGAAACCGGCCGTTACGCATTACCAGGTGGTGCAAAGGTTCCCGGAATTCACGCTTTTGAATGTCCGCCTGGAGACCGGCCGCACCCACCAGATCCGCGTGCATATGGCCTATCTGGGCCACCCGCTGGTGGGGGACAATAAATACGCCCCCAAAAGAAATCATTACGGCCTCCAGGGCCAGTTCCTGCACGCCGCCGTTCTTGGTTTCACGCACCCCCGGACGAAGGAGTACCTGGAATTTTCGGCCCCCCTGCCCACCGAGCTGGCCGAATTTTTGCGGGAGCATGCCTTTGCAGGACCTGGGTCGGGAAATTTATTGCCTCCCGCTGGCGAGAAAAGGGGCGGGCCACATGTTTTAGCATTGCCGCCAGGCGTGGCGCCGCCATAAAAGTGAAAACCGGCCCCGCGGGCACTGCTTTTTCTTCGTCCGGTTTACTCCGGTGCGGGAAAAGTCAGAGCAGAAGGCGCGCTTAATGTTTTATCCAGTTGATCACATTCAGAAAAAATGCCGCCAGCCCGGCGGCCATCAATGGCCCGACCGGCATCCCACCTAAAAAAGTGATCCCGAAAATAGAACCGACCACCAGGCCAAAAATTATCTCCGGGTCTACCTGCAGCAGTTTTAAGCCCTCGCTGTTCAAGCAGGTGGCCAGGGCACCGCTGATGATCGCCAGAATTCCCGGCAGGCTCATAAAATTGTAAAGCATTTCCTTTTCGGTGATTTTGCCGGTGGCCACCGGCACCAGGATAGAAAGCAGCAGGAAAAGAAGGCCCAGCTCCAGCCCGCGTTTTTCCAGCAAGGGGAAAATAAAGTTTAAATTTAAAAACTTCAGGATTAACAGGATGCAGGCTGCTGTGGCAATTAAGTTGGAGCGAGCAAAAATCCCGATGAGCAATAAAATAACCAGCATGTTGACGCCGGACATAAAACTTCGCCTCGGACAAGACGGTTTTTTTAAATATATGCCCTGAAGAAGAAAAATATGGCAGCTGCCCCAGGTAGCTGCCTTTTCTGGTGAGAATTTTCTTAGCGTTTTCTTAGCCTGCCTGACAATCCAGGACGGCTTTGAGCGTATCCGAGCGCAGGCCGACCCTTAAGGCTTCCAGCGCCATTACCTCGTGCGGCGGGATGTTGCCCAGGTTAACGTCCGGTCCGAACTTCAAAATTAATTCCTGTTGCTGGCTTTTTAAAGGCGCCTCCCAGATCAGCTTTTGGTAATCCGCAAGGTAAGAGAGCAGTTCTTCCAGTTCACTTTGCAAAAAACAGCCCCGTTCGTCGTAAATACCAGAGTTGATTCCCGAGTCACGCCCTTCTATGATTACCCGGTAGGCTCCCTGATCGAGATCTTGTTTAATTTGTTTAGCTAGCTGATAAGGAGTTCGCCGCTCTGTGCGGTCTTTTTTGCCTACTTCCGTGAGAACGATGAAGCCCAGCCTGGCCGCCATATTGATTGCTTTTTCTCTCACCTCGCTGTTCAGGATGATCGTTCCGTCCGAGACTTCGATGGCGGTGAAGCCCAAACTTTTGGCCGTGTACAGATATTCTTTCAGTTTGTTTTGCAAAATGGCAATCTCTAAAAATGTGCCGCCCGGATAGATTTCAATGTCAAAGGATTTCACTAACTGAATTTTTTCCTCCAGGATTTCCGGTGTATATAAGGCCGAGGTGCCGAAACCGAGCTTGAAAAAGTCGATGTACTGGCCGCAAAGGTGGAGCAAATCCCGCGTTTCGCCCAGGCCCAGGCCTTTGTCGATGATCATGGTCAGTCCTTGCTCTCTTGGTTTTTGCTGCCTGTTGCCCAGGGGGAAATTTAAAATTTCTTTCCAGGTTTTAAAAGGCGCTTGCCCGTTCATGTTTTTTTAAACTCCTTTCCCGAGTTTTTAAATTCTTCTGACACCCCCGTCTTTTTAGTTGCCATCTGGCCCTGGCCGTCAATAACTCTGCAAAAGCCTAGTTCTAAATTATTCCGCCTCCGAGAAGGAAGTTACCCTGGAAAAGATAGCAATAAAAGGGATCAATGGTATTTATCTGGTGGGTTTCCGAGCCGGGCTGAGTGTTGGATATTGGGGCGGCTTACTGGTTGTCTTTTCCCCGGCTTGGGGCGTACCCGCGCCCAGGGCGATGTCCCGGGCGCGAATGAAAAGTGCCGCCAGCAGGGCAGCCGCAGCGGCCATGCCCGCACCGCTCCAGAACATAAACGGCTGCCCCCTGCCTATGAGCAGGCCGAAGAGCGGCGGGCCGATGGCCACGCCGAAGAAACGCACGCTTCCGTAGAGGGAGGTAACCAGCCCCCGCTTTTCGCTTGCCGTGGAGCTGGTGATGATGGTATTCAGGCAGGGCAGCGTCAGTCCCGTGCCCACCCCGGCCAGAGAAATGGCGACGAAGAAAAAAGTTGTTTTTTGAAACATTCCCAGCGCCGCCAGAGAAAGGGCGGTTAAGCCCAAGCCGGCCACCACCAGCCATTTCATCAATCCCGCCTTCTTTTTGATGAGGGTGCCGGTAACATATGAGGTTGCTGACATGAATAAAACCGGAACGGCCAGGGCGGCCCCTTTCCGGATGCCGTTGTAGCGAAAGACGGCTTCCAGATGTTCAGACAAAAAGAACAGCACTCCGAATAAAAGCAGCAGGGCCATCATTCCTCCAAAGAAGGAGGTGAGCAGCATAACCGACCTTTTTTCAAAGATTCCGCCAAAAGATTTGATGTACTGGCCTATACTTTGGGTGGCCTGCTTCCCCCGGGGCTCTTTTACCAGCAGCCACATTCCGGCGACGGCCGGAATTACGGCCAGGGGAAAGAAAAGAAAGGCGGCGTACCAGGCAATTAAGCCCAGCACCGCGCCCAGGACGGGGCTCACCACTTTGCCGAAGCCGTTGGCCGCCTCAATAATTCCCAGCGCCTGGGAGCGCCATTTGCCGGCAAAAAGATCCCCGCAAAGAGCCATGGCGATGGGGGCTGTCCCGGCCGCGCCGATGCCCTGCAAAATGCGTCCGCCCAAGATCAGCGGATAAGTGATCTCCTCGATGAAGAGGGCCGTCAATCCCGCCATGACGCCCCCCAGGCCGTAGAGAAGGAGGGAAGGGATGATTACCTTCTTGCGTCCGTAGCGGTCGGATAAAAAACCGGCCAGGGGGATGATCAGGCCGGCCGGGACGGAAAACAGGGTAATCAGCAAACTCACCTTAAACTGGGTAAGGTGCAGGGCGTTTTTAATGGCCGGCAGCACCGGGATCAGCAAGGAGTTGCCCAGGACCATGATAAAAGGGACGCTGCTCAAAGCGGCCAGCACGGGGGGCGTAAACGCCCCTTGCGTACCGTTATGTTCTTTCATCGGAACTTGTCCCTTCATTAAAGAGATGAGTACAAACAGGTGAGTACATGAACATTTTTTCCTTTCCTTCGAAAGGTATGCATTTCTTATCGCTTCGGAACATATGAAATTATAGGTGGTAAGTTCTATTTTTTGGCAGGTGGCTTGAAAATGTTCTTTCTGTTCGACCAGATCGTTTTTTCGATGGCCGCGTTGCGCATTTTATCGGCATCTATCGAGTTTAGCGCCGCCCTTTTGATGTTGTATTTTAACCGCGTGGAGACGGCCTTTAAAATTAACTGCACGCTGGCTTTGGTGGGCCCCACCGTCCTGCTCACCACCACCAGCCTGGGCCTGGTGGGTTTAGCCAGCCGGGCTTCACCTTCTACCATGGCCATTATTTTGCTGGGGGTAATTTTGATTTTTATCGGCGTAAACAGAATTTAACAAAGCGGAATTCGTATATAACCTTTGCTTTCGATCTGCAAAACCCGGCGTTTGTCCAAATGGAGCATTTGAAGCGACGTTGGACGAACGCCAGGTGAGAGTTCGCTGGAGAAAGGTAATAACCAATATTTAGTAAATTCTTAAAGGGTGGTAGACATGAATACACGTTTGTTTTTAGCAATTCGGGGAAGAAGCCTGCTGGCGGTTTTCGGCCTCCTTTTGCTGGCCTTTTTCGCCTACATTTGGGCTGGTTTTTTCGCCGGGGAAAAAATTGTTCCGGAGCAGCTGTTTGCGCAGGCGGTAAAGGAAACGCTGGCGAGCAAAAGCTTTCGCTACCAGGTAGAGGTAAAAACGGAGAACCAGGGGATCTTAAGCCAGGTGGGAGGGGAATGGATGAGCCCCAACCTCATCCATCTGCAGGGAAAGATGTATAATACACCGGTAGAATTCATCCAAATCGGGGAAACCACCTACATGAAGGATATCTGGACGAAAAAATGGCTGGCCCTCAAGGGCGACCGGCTGGGCCAGGCACAATTGTACGTAATGGAACTGGCGCCTTTAAATTTTTTAAACTTTAAAAGTGTGGGTGACATCCATTACCGCGGGCGGGAAAAGAGCGAAGAGGGTAAAATGTTTTTGCTGGATTTCCGGCCGCGGCTGCACCAATTGCCGCTCAACGAAAAGGACCGGGAATACCAGTGCAGGATGTGGATTGACGTGCACGACCGGCGCATCCGTCAGGTTTTCCTGCAACCCGCGGGATCCGACGTGAAAAACCTGCCGACCATTTTTTTGAAATTTTGGGATTACGATCAGACGATAAAAATCGAGCCCCCGTTGAAAAGTTGAGATTGCAAATATGTTCACGTTCAGATTAAAATAAAGTTGAACCTTTGATTGACTATCTTGCTCCTGCCCTGTTATAATTGACTTCGGTTTAAGCAGGTCGAAGAAAGAATGCGTTTTACGGGGGTGAAGGGCTTGCATCCCCACATGCAAAAAATACTGCTGACGGAAGAAGAGATCCAAAGCCGGGTGCGGCAAATCGCCGGGCAGATTTCTTCGGATTACGCCGGGCAAGACCCTTTACTGGTGGGCATCCTGAAAGGGGCTTTTATTTTCCTGGCGGACCTGGTGCGCTACCTGACTATTCCGGTCCAGCTGGATTTCATTGCCGTTTCCAGCTACGGCAACGCCAGCGAATCCTCCGGCGCGGTGCGCATCTTGAAAGATCTGGACCAGAGCATAGAAGGACTGCACGTGCTGATTGTGGAAGATATTGTGGACACCGGCCTTACTTTAAACTACCTGAGGGAGAATTTGCGCGCCCGGGAGCCGGCCAGCCTGAAGGTTTGCACGTTGCTGGACAAGCCCAGCCGCCGGCTGGTCGAGGTCAAGATTGACTACAACGGCTTTGTAATCCCGGATGAATTTGTGGTCGGTTACGGGCTGGATTATAACGGTCACTATCGTTATTTTCGGGACATTATGGTGTTAAAACGAGAAGTGTACGCAAGGTAACCAGGCATCTTGCGTTTAAGTTTCGTTGGGGGAACGAAAGAAAATGCAGCCGCAAGCAGAAATGGTTATTGTTTTGGATTTTGGGGGCCAGTACAGCCACCTGATTGCCCGGCGCATCAGGGAATGTAAGGTTTTTTGCGAAATGCTTCCGTATCATACCTCCCTTGCCGAAATTAAGGCGCGCTCCCCACAGGGGATCGTTTTTTCCGGAGGGCCCGCCAGCGTCTGCCAGGAAGGGGCGCCCACGTGCGACCCGGGCATTTATGATCTGGGCATCCCTATTTTGGGAATCTGTTACGGGATGCAGTTGATGGCCCGACAGCTGGGCGGTTCGGTGGCCCCGGCCGAATACAGAGAGTATGGGCGGGCCACCCTGGAGGTGCTGGATCCTGATCAGATTTTGCAGGGCCTTGGGCCAAAAGAGCAGTGCTGGATGAGCCACGGCGACAGGGTAGAAGCGGCGCCTCCCGGGTTTAAGACGATCGCCCGGACAGCGCAGGCACCGGTGGCCGCCATCGCCAACGAAGAAAAGAAAATTTACGGCGTCCAGTTTCACCCGGAAGTGGCCCATACTCCTAAAGGCAAGGCAATCTTTGAAAATTTCCTCTACCGTGTCTGTAAGTGTCAGGGCCTGTGGACGATGGGCTCCTTTATCTTGCGCGCCGTGGAAGAGATCAAGGAGCGGGTGGGAAATGGCCGGGCGATTTGCGCTTTGAGCGGCGGGGTGGATTCTTCAGTTGCCGCTGTGCTGGTTCACCGGGCCATCGGCGACCGCTTGCGCTGTGTTTTTGTCAACCACGGCCTGCTACGCAAAGGTGAGCCGGAGCAGGTAATCGACACCTTTAAGAACAGGTTTGGCATGGTGCTGGTTTACGTTGACGCTGCCGAAAGGTTTCTTGACCGCTTAAGGGGCGTTGCCGACCCGGAACGCAAACGGAAGATCATCGGCGAGCAGTTCATCCGCATTTTTGAAGAAGAAGCCCGCAAAGCGGGAGAGGTGGATTTTTTGGTCCAGGGCACGCTTTATCCCGACGTAGTGGAGAGCGGTACGGCCACTGCGGCGGTGATCAAGACTCACCACAATGTGGGCGGGTTGCCGGAAGACATGCGTTTAAAGCTGATCGAGCCTCTGCGCTGGCTGTTTAAAGATGAGGTGCGCGCGCTGGGCCTGGAGTTGGGCCTGCCCGAAGAAGTAATCTGGCGCCAGCCTTTTCCAGGGCCGGGGCTGGCCGTTCGCATTTTAGGGGAAGTCACCAGGGAGCGGCTGGATCTTTTAAGAGAAGCGGATGCGATTCTAACGGCGGAAATTAAGGAGGCAGGGCTGCACCGGGACATCTGGCAGTACTTTGCCGTGCTAACGAACATGCAAAGCGTAGGCGTCATGGGGGATGAGCGCACTTACGGCTTCACCGTGGTGGTGAGGGCGGTCACCAGCCAGGACGCCATGACGGCGGACTGGGCGCGCCTCCCTTACGAAGTACTGGAGCGGATCTCTAGCCGCATCGTCAATGAAGTGCCCGGGGTTAACCGTGTGGTTTACGATATAACGTCCAAGCCCCCGGCCACTATCGAGTGGGAATAGGAGGTAGGTGTTCATGGCCGATCTTTTGGTTGGCGTAGTTGTGGGGAGCGATTCCGATCTTCCCGTTATCCAGGGAGCCTGTGAGATGCTGGAGCAATTGGGGATTGCTTACGAGGTGGTCATTGCTTCCGCCCACCGCACTCCGGAAAAAGCGGCGGAGTACGCCAGGTCGGCGGCGGAGCGGGGCCTGCTGGCGATTATTGCCGCCGCCGGGGGGGCGGCCCATCTACCCGGCGTTTTAGCGGCCTACACGCATCTGCCGGTCATTGGGGTGCCCGTTCAGACGGGGGCTTTAAACGGGGTGGACGCCCTTTATTCTATCGTGCAAATGCCGGCGGGGGTTCCGGTGGCCGCGGTGGCCATCAACGGGGCAAAGAATGCGGCCCTGCTGGCGGCCCGGATCATCAGCATCGCCGACCCGTCGGTAAGGGAAAAGTTAATTCAGTACAAAATGGAACTGGCCTCTGGTGTGGAAGCCAAGGCGGCCCGCCTGGCCCAGCTGGGTGTGGCCGGCTACCTGGCCGCCCAGAAGTAAAAGGCCTATTCTTGCATATTTTTATTTTCATAAGGAGCCAACCGTGTATGATTGAACGTTATACGCTGCCGGAAATGAAGGAAATCTGGTCTGAGGAGAGCAAATATAAAACCTGGTTGGAAGTGGAGATTTACGCCTGCGAGGCGCAGGCCGAACTGGGCCTCATCCCCCCGGAGGCTTTAAAAGAGATCAGGGAAAAGGCTGGTTTTGACATTCAACGCATCAACGAGATTGAGGCGGTGGTCAATCACGACGTGATCGCTTTTCTCACCTGCGTGGGAGAATACGTGGGGGAAGCCTCCAAGTATATCCACCTGGGCCTCACTTCTTACGACGTGGTCGATACCGCCCTTTCCGTGCGGATGAAAAAAGCAGGGGAGCAGATCTTGCGAAGGCTGCTTGCGTTGCGTACAACTTTGCTGGAAAAGGCGAAAGAGCATAAATACACTCTGATGATGGGGCGCACCCACGGGGTGCACGCCGAGCCCATCACGTTTGGCTTAAAAATGTTGTTGTGGGCGGCCGAGGTGGACAGGGCCGTCACGCGCATGCAAAAGGCCGTGGACACGGTCAGCGTAGGGAAACTTTCCGGGGCGGTGGGCACATACGCCACGGTCGACCCGCGCGTCGAGGAGTACGTCTGCCGGCGTTTAGGCCTGCGCCCGGCCCGCGTTTCCACGCAGGTGCTGCAAAGGGACCGCCACGCGGAATACCTGGCGACCCTGGCGGTCATCGGCAGCTCCCTGGAAAAATTTGCCCAGGAGATAAGGCACCTGCAGCGTACCGAGGTGCTGGAGGTGGAAGAGTACTTTGCCCGGGGGCAAAAAGGTTCTTCGGCCATGCCGCATAAGCGCAACCCGATTGTCGCGGAAAGAATCTGCGGGCTGGCTAGGCTCTTGAGGGGCAACGCCTTAGCCGCCCTGGAAAACGTCGCCCTCTGGCACGAGCGGGATATTTCACACTCCTCGGTAGAACGGGTGATCATTCCGGACAGCACCATTACACTGGATTATATGCTTTTCAAGACAGCCGAAATGATCGAAAACCTGCTCGTCTATCCGGAAAAAATGGCGGAAAACCTGCGGCGCAGCCACGGGCTAATCTTTTCCCAGCGGGTGTTGCTGGCCCTGATCGAGGCGGGCTTAAGGCGGGAAGAGGCGTATGCCCTGGTGCAGCGCAACGCCATGGAATCCTGGCAGAAAGGCCGGGACTTCCTGGACCTTTTAAAAGCCGATCCCCAGATAACAGACCGTCTGCCTGCAGGCAAGATCGAAAGACTGTTTGATTATAACTATTACCTCCGGCACATCGATGATATTTACAAACGGTTTGGTTTGTAAAAAACGTAAAAACGAAAACAACAAACGAAAGTCGTTTTTGGGGAGAAGGGCCAAAGTGGATAAATTAAGGGAAGAGTGCGGCATTTTTGGGATCTACGCGCCGGGCAAGGATGTGGCCAGGCTTACCTATTACGGGTTGTACGCCCTTCAGCATCGGGGCCAGGAAAGCGCGGGAATTGCCGTGGCCGACGGCCGCACCATCAGCCTGTATAAAGGAATGGGCCTGGTGGCGGAAGTTTTCAGCGGCCGGCAGCTGGACAGTTTCCAGGGCTACCTGGCCGTCGGGCATGTTCGCTATTCCACGACCGGCGCCAGCCAGCCGATAAATGCCCAGCCGCTAGTCTTCCGGTACTGGGGTGGGATGCTCGGCCTTGCCCACAACGGAAACCTGACCAACGCCAACGAACTGCGCGACAGCCTCGCCTCCGCCGGGTCCGTCTTTCAGACGACGACCGATAGCGAAATAATTGTCAATCTGATTGCCCGTTACAGCCAGACTGGCCTGGTGGACGCCATCAAAAAGTGCATGATTTCGCTAGCGGGAGCTTATTCCCTGGTTATTTTGACGGAAGACAAGCTGCTTGCCGTCCGCGATCCGCACGGTTTTCGCCCTTTGTGTCTCGGCATCCTGGGCGACCGGCAGGGTTACGTGGTGGCCTCGGAATCGTGCGCCCTGGATACCGTAGGGGCGCATTTCATCCGGGACGTCCTCCCGGGGGAAATGATCATTATCGACAAAGACGGGATAACTTCTCTGCAGGGGCAGCATTCTGCAAAATGCGCCCATTGCATTTTCGAATATATTTACTTTGCCCGCCCCGACAGCTACATGGACGGTTTTCACGTCAACCGGGTGCGCCGGCTGATGGGTCGCCGCCTGGCGCAGGAGTATCCTGTGCAGGCTGACCTGGTCATCCCCGTGCCCGATTCGGGCATTTCGGCGGCGCGCGGCTACGCGGAGGGTTCCGGTATTCCCTTTGAGGAAGGCTTAATGAAAAACAGGTATATCGGGCGCACTTTTATCCAGCCCACCCAGAACATGCGGGACCTGGGAGTGCGCCTAAAATTAAATCCCGTCCGGGAAATTCTGGCCGGAAAAACCATTGTCATGGTAGACGACTCGCTGGTACGGGGCACTACCAGCAGTAAAATCGTCAGGATGCTCAAAGACGAGTGCGGGGTAAAGGAAGTTCATTTGATCTTGAGTTCCCCGCCGGTGATGCATTCTTGTTATTACGGAATAGATACTTCCAACGAAGAAGAGCTGATTGCCGCCCGCAAGCCGCTGGAAGAAATCCGCCAGTTTATCGGGGCGGACGGCCTGCATTACTTGAGCATCGAAGGGCTGCTCAGCGTTTTTGGGGAGCGCCGGGATGACTTCTGTACCGCCTGCTTTTCCGGGGATTACCCGGTGGCGATCCCTAAATCGACGGCGGGAAAGTACAGCCTGGAGTAGCGGGTGAAAAACCGGCCGGGTTTACGGCCCGGGCAAGGACGAGGTGGGTTTACTTTTGCCTAAGACCGGTTTGACTTACGCCGACGCGGGAGTGGACATTGGCGCCGCCAGCCGGGCGGTGGATTTATTGCGGGCAGTCGCGAAAAGCGCTTCCCGGCCCGAAGTTTTAGGCGGCATCGGGGGCTTTAGCGGCCTCTTTGCTTTGGACGTCTGCCGGTACCGGGAGCCGGTGCTGGTTTCGGGGACCGACGGCGTGGGGACGAAATTAAAGATCGCTATGCTCATGGACCGCCACGATACCGTGGGCATCGACTTGGTGGCCATGTGCGCCAACGATATAGTGACCTGCGGGGCGGAGCCCCTATTCTTCCTGGACTACCTGGCGGTGGGCAGGCTGGTTCCGGAAAAGGTGGCCGCCATCGTTTCCGGCGTAGCGCAGGGCTGCCGGGAGGCCGGCTGCGCTTTGATCGGCGGCGAAACTGCCGAGATGCCGGGTTTTTACGGTCCAGAAGAATACGACCTGGCCGGTTTTGTCGTGGGCGTTGTAGAGAAAAGCAGGATCGTTGACGGATCGCGGATCGCGCCGGGCGATTCCCTGCTCGGTCTTTCTTCCGCCGGCCTGCATAGCAACGGTTATTCTTTGGCCCGCAAGGCGCTTCTGGAAGTAGCCGGCTACCAGGTGGATACTTATTGCCCCGAACTGGGGCGTACGATCGGTGAAGAGATGCTTACACCCACGCGCATTTACGTAAAGACTATTCTGGGCCTGCGCCAGAAATTTGATTTAAAAGGGATTGCCCACATTACCGGCGGCGGCTTGACGGAAAATGTTCCGCGCATCTTGCCGGCAGGGGTGGACGCGCTGATCAAGCGCAGCTCCTGGCCCGTTCCGCCGGTTTTTGGGCTGATCCAGAAAATCGGCCGCGTGGAGGAAGAAGAGATGTTCCGGACTTTTAACATGGGCCTGGGAATGATTCTGGCGGTTTCTGCCGACCAGGCGGACGATTGCCTTGCCTGGTTAAGAAACAAGGGCGAAAAGGCTTACCTGGTGGGAAAAGTAGTCCCCGGCGGGCAAAAGGTGAAATATGCCTGAAGGGGCAAAGGAGGGGGAAAATTTGTCGCTCTTGCGTGTGGGGGTGCTCGCTTCGGGCCGCGGCTCTAATTTGCAGGCGATCATAGACGCCTGCCGGGAGGGGAAAATACCGGCGCAGGTGGTTGTCGTCCTCAGCGACAAGGAGGGCGCTTTTGCTTTAACCCGCGCCGCAAAAGAAGGCATACCCGCCATCCACCTCAACCCGCAGAGTTTTCCCGGCAAAGAGGAATACGAGCGGGCCGTCTCGGCGGTGTTGAAGGATCACCGGGTAGAACTGGTCTGTCTGGCCGGATATATGCGCCTGGTGGGGAAAACTATTCTTGACGCTTTTCCGAACCGGGTAATAAATATTCACCCGGCATTGCTGCCGGCTTTTCCGGGCCTGCACGGGCAAAGGCAGGCGCTCGAGTACGGCGTGCGCTTCAGCGGCTGCACCGTTCATTTTGTGGACGAGGGGTGCGACACGGGCCCCATTATTCTCCAGGCGGTGGTGCCCGTTTTGGACACCGATACGGAGGAGACGCTGGCCGCCCGCATTTTAGAGCAGGAGCACCGCCTTTACCCGGAGGCGATCAAACTTTTTGCCGAAGGCAGGCTCAAAATCGAGGGGCGCCGGGTTTTGATCAAAAATTAATTCCTCGAGGAAAGCGGCGTTCTTTCGTCGGCCTTAAAGCACGGAGCGAAGCCGGACAAAAAACATCTCGGGGGAAACCGGTCATCATTTTCAAAGCTTACTTTGATCATGGGGAGGAAAATAATGGCAATTGTTCAGCGCGCTTTAATCAGCGTATCCGATAAAACCGGCCTTATTGAATTTGCCCGGGGGCTGCTCGAACTGGGGGCGGAGATCATTTCCACCGGCGGCACCGCCCGGGCGCTGCGGGAAGCGGGCCTGGCGGTTACGCCCGTCTCCGAGGTAACCGGCTTTCCAGAAATTTTGGACGGGCGCGTCAAGACCCTGCACCCCCGCATCCACGGGGGCATCCTTGCCCGTAGGGAGGACGCGCACCAAAAACAACTGGCCGAACACGGCATCGCGCCCATCGATCTGGTGGCGGTCAATCTTTACCCCTTTAAGGAAACCGTTGCCAAAGAAGGTGTTACCCTGGAAGAGGCCATTGAAAACATTGATATCGGGGGTCCGGCCATGATCAGGGCGGCGGCCAAAAATTACCGCCACGTGCTGGTGGTGGTCAGCCCGAAATATTACAGTGAGGTATTGAAAGCCTTGCGTGCCGGCCGGATCGACGAGGAGTTCAGGATGCTTCTGGCCCTGGAGGCTTACTCGCACGTGTGCGCTTACGATGCCGCCATCGCCGGCTACCTGCGTAAGATCTGGGGAGAAACCGAACGCTTCCCGTCGACAATGGTCTTAACAGGCGAACTTGCCCAAATTCTCCGTTACGGGGAGAACCCCCACCAAAGGGCGGCTTTTTACCGGGCTCCCCAGGTTTCCGGGGCGTGCGTGGGCAGCGCCGTGCAGCTTGCCGGGAAAGAGCTCTCCTACAACAATATTTTAGACCTCAATGCGGCTTTTGAGCTAGTGCGGGAATTTGCTGACCCCACCGTGGTGATCGTCAAGCACAACAACCCTTGCGGGGCGGCCAGCGCAGGTGAGCTGGCGGAGGCTTACCGGAAAGCATACGAGGGGGACCCCGTTTCGGCTTTTGGCGGCATTGTGGCCTGCAACCGGACGGTGGATGCGGCCACCGCCGAAGAAATGACTAAAATCTTTTTGGAAGCCGTGATTGCTCCCGATTTTACCGGGGAAGCCCTGGCTGTCCTGGCCACCAAACAAAATTTGCGCTGCCTGAAAACGGGGCCCATTACCGGCCAGACCGGCGATCTCCTGGACGTGCGTAAGGTCAACGGTGGCTTTTTGCTTCAGGAAGCCGACCGCGAGACGGTTATTCCCGAAAGGATGCAGGTGGTCACCAAAGTTCACCCCACGGAAGAGCAGCTCGCCGAGCTCGCCTTTGCCATGACCATCGTCAAACACGTCAAGTCCAACGCCATCGTGGTGACGAAGGATCGCCAGCTGATCGGAGTCGGCGCCGGGCAGATGAACCGGGTGGGCTCGGCCCGCCTCGCCCTCGCCCAGGCCGGGGAGCGCGCCCGGGGAGCCGTGCTTGCCTCGGATGCCTTTTTCCCCTTTCGGGACACTGTGGACGAAGCGGCCCGCGCGGGGATAGCCGCCATTATTCAACCGGGCGGCTCTTTAAGGGACGAGGAATCCATCGCCGCCTGCAACGAATACGGTATTCCCATGGTCTTCACGGGAATGAGGCATTTTAAGCATTAAGGGCACAAAAGGCACAAAGCCTGTTCAGCCTGGACAACTTTACGCCTTCCCAGTGAGCATAGTCACGCGCCTTTGTGGTTAAGTATACTCTAATACAGGGGAGTTAACGTTAATGAAGGTTTTGGTAGTAGGGAGCGGCGGCCGGGAGCATGCCCTGGTGTGGAAACTGCGCCAGAGCCCGCGGGTGAAAAAAATATTTTGCGCCCCGGGCAATGCCGGCATCGCCCACCAGGCGTCCTGCGTTCCGATCGGGGCGGAAGATATCGACGGGCTGCTTCATTTTGCCCGCCGGGAAAAGATTGACCTGACCATTGTGGGTCCAGAAGCCCCTTTGACCGGGGGCATCGTGGACGCCTTTAACCGGGCGGGCTTAAATATCTTCGGACCGGCCAAAAGGGCCGCCGGAATCGAGGGAAGCAAGGCGTGGGCAAAAGAATTAATGGCCAAATACAACATCCCGACGGCCGATTACGTCATTTTTGACCGGCCCGAACGGGCGAAGGATTACGTTTTAAGCCGCGGCGCACCCGTAGTGGTCAAGGCCGACGGGCTGGCTGCCGGCAAGGGAGTCAAGGTATGCAGCACGCGCGAAGAGGCGCTCCTGGCCATCAGCGAAATCATGGAAAAAAAGGTTTTCGGCCGGGCCGGGGAGCGGGTGGTGATCGAAGAGTTCCTTACCGGGGAGGAAGTCAGCATCCTTGCCTTCACCGACGGCCAAGCAGTTTTGCCCATGCTTGCCGCCCAGGATCACAAGCAGGTTTACGACCACGACCAGGGCCCCAATACAGGCGGGATGGGCGCCTACGCTCCGGCTCCGGTCTGCACCCCCCGAATTTACGAAGAAGCGCTGCACAAAATCTTGCTTCCCGCCGTCAGGGGGCTGGCCAACGAAGGATGTCCTTACCGCGGGGTGCTTTACGCCGGCCTGATGGTGACGGAGCAGGGACCGAAAGTTTTGGAGTTTAACGCCCGCTTCGGCGATCCCGAAGCGCAGCCGCTCCTTATGCTGTTCCAGACGGACCTGGTGGAAATCTGCGAGGCGGTTTTAACCGGCACCCTGGCCGGCCAAAGCATCCGTTGGGCAGACGGCGCCGCCGTGTGTGTCGTGCTGGCCTCCGGAGGGTATCCCGGCCCGTACGCAAAGGGAAGGGTAATCCGCGGCCTGGACCAGGTTTCCGATGATATTGTGATTTTTCACGCAGGTACGGCCCTTGTCGACGGACAGGTGGTTACCGCCGGCGGGCGGGTGCTGGGAGTCACGGCCGTGGCCAAAAACATCCCAGAAGCCATCGCCAGGGCGTACGAAGGCGTCCGGAACATCAGTTTCGAGGGGATGCACTACCGCCGCGATATCGGCCAGAAGGCCTTAAAATATCTTCCGCCGGGAGAATAATCGCCTAAAGGATTTTTCCGTAGAGCGTCGAAAAAACAAAGTGGCAATCTTGATCAATGGGGAGATTTCTTTCTTATGGAGATTTCTTCAGAAAATTTGCTTCCCATCATAGATTCCCGAAGCCCTGACCTGGCCGGGCTGATAAACAGGCAGTTTTTCTACGCGGAAGAAGCCGCTCGCGTGGAAGAGATAATTTCCGCCGTGCGCTTGGAAGGGGACGAGGCGCTGTGCCGTTTTGCCCGGGAATTTGATGGGGTGGAGCTGGTTCCGGAGGAGCTGAAGGTCAGTCCTGAAGAGCTGCAAGAAGCCTACCGCCAGGTGGATGAAGACTTTTTGGCCGCCCTACGGCTGGCCAGGGAAAACATCACCGCCTTTCATCGAAAACAATTAATCAATTCCTGGATTGAACCGGACGAAAACGGGGTTATCCGCGGGCAGCTGATCAGGCCCCTGCGCCGGGTCGGGGTTTACGTTCCCGGCGGCCGGGCCGCCTATCCTTCCTCGGTTTTGATGAACGCCGTGCCCGCCGTGGTGGCGGGGGTTCCCGAGATTGTAATGGCGACGCCGCCGGGGCCGGAGGGGAAGGTTAACGCGCATACGCTGGTGGCGGCCGGCGAGGCGGGGGTCACGGAGGTTTATAAGATCGGCGGCGCCCAGGCCGTGGCGGCCCTGGCCTACGGCACCCAGAGCATCAAACCGGTGGATAAAATCACCGGCCCGGGAAATATTTTCGTCACCCTCGCCAAAAGGTGCGTGTTTGGGCAGGTGGATATCGACCTGCTGGCCGGGCCGAGTGAAGTGGCCATCGTGGCCGACGAAACGGCCGACCCCGTTTATATTGCGGCCGATCTCCTCGCCCAGGCGGAGCACGATCCGCTGGCGGCGGCGGTTTTGTTTACGCCGTCCGCCGCCCTTGCCGGGGCGGTGCGCACAGAATTGGCCGTTCAACTGGCCTCTTTGCCCCGGAAGGAAATCGCCGCCCGTGCGCTGGGTGCGCGGGGAGCCATCGTCCTTACCAAGGACCTGGGCGAGGCGGTTGAGCTGGTCAACAAATATGCGCCGGAGCACTGTGAGCTCCTGGTATCCGAACCCTGGGAGTGGTTGGGCCGGGTGGAAAACGCCGGGGCCATTTTTTTGGGTCCGTATTCTCCCGAACCGGTGGGGGATTACCTGGCGGGACCCAACCATATCCTGCCCACCGGCGGCACGGCGCGCTGGGCTTCCGGGCTGGGGGTAGAGGCCTTTCTCAAGCGCTCGCACGTTCTCGCCTATTCCCGGCAGGCCTTGGCGCAAACGGGGCGCCAGATCGTGAAACTGGCCCGCTTAGAAGGTCTGGAAGCCCACGCCAGAGCTATTGAAGTGCGGCTAAGGAGAAGAAAACCATGACTTTTGACTTGAAAGATGTGTTCCGCCAGGACATAAAAAACCTCCTTGCATATAATTTTCAGCCTTTTCGCGACGGGCTAATTAAGCTTGACGCCAACGAGAATCCCTTTGCCTTCCCTTTCGCCCTGCAAGAAAAGATTTACCAACAATTAAGAGCCGATTCTTTTACCCGCTATCCTGACGACCTGGCCGGCGAGCTCCGGGAAAAAATCTCCCGGCACACCGGGGTTTCCATCGAGGGGATTATGGTGGGCAATGGTTCGGATGAGCTGATCTTAAATCTGTGCCTGGCTGTGGGCAGCGGCGCGCAGGTGGTCATCGCCACTCCAACTTTTTCCATGTACCGGATCAACAGCCAGATTGCGGGTGCCGTACCGGTGGAAGTGCCGCGCCGGCAGCCGGGATTTACGCTGGATCACAAAGCTCTGGTCAGGGCCGCGGGCGACAAAAAAACGAAGCTGATATTTTTATGCTCGCCGAACAACCCCACGGGCAACGCCATCCCTCGTGAGGAGATCGCGGCGATCTTAGAAGAAAGCCGCGCCCTGGTGGTTGTGGACGAGGCGTACATTGATTTTGGCGGGCAAACCTGTTTGCCCTTGCTTAAAAAGTATCCCCACCTGGTAATTTTACGCACTTTTTCGAAGGCTTTTGGCCTGGCCGGCCTAAGGGTAGGTTATCTTTTAGGCGCCCCGGAGGTCGTCGGGGAGCTTTACCGCGTCAAGCAGCCTTTTAATTTAAATACCTTTTCCCAGGTAGCCGCCTGTGTAGCGCTGGCCCACCAGGGGGAGTTCGCGAAGATGATTGAGGCAATCGTGCGGGATCGGGATAAGTTGAGTCAGGAACTGGCGTCCCTGCCCGGGGTGACGGTGTTTCCCAGCGAAGCAAATTTTATTCTCTTCCGTACCCGGTTGCCGGCGGGGATGGTTTTTCAGCGCCTTCTTCAGGAAGGAGTGCTGATTCGCAACCTCCACGGACCCCACCTGGAGGAATGCCTGCGGGTTACGGTGGGCCGGGAAGAAGAGAACAGGTTCTTCATGGAAAAAATGAAGAAGATTCTCGTGGATGAAGGAGAAGGGTAATGGATTGTCTGCAAACCGGCGAAAGAACTGGTGAAGTAAGCCGCCGTACCGCGGAAACCGAGGTAAAATTAAAATTGAACCTGGATGGGGCGGGAAATTATCAAATCGACACAGGACTTGGCTTTTTTGACCACATGCTGACTCTTTTTGCCCGGCACGGGGCTTTTGATTTAGAAATCACCGCCCGCGGCGACCTGCAGGTGGATGCCCACCATACCGTTGAAGACACCGGAATCTGCCTGGGCCAGGCCCTTAAGGCGGCGCTTGGCGATAAGTCGGGAATCGCCCGGTTTGGACATGCCCTGGTGCCTATGGACGAAGCGCTCGCCATGGCGGCTGTCGATATCAGCGGCAGGGGCTTTTTGGTCTTTGAGGCGGCGGTTCCTGCGGCAAAGGTGGGAGAGTTCGATACTGAACTCACTGAGGAGTTCTTTCGGGCGTTGGCGTTGAACGGGGAATTTACTCTCCACGTACGGCTTCTGGCAGGGCGAAACAGCCACCATATTTGTGAAGCTATTTTCAAGGCCGTGGGCCGCGCGTTGCGCGATGCCGTAGCTTACGATCGGCGCCAACAGGGAATTCCTTCGACCAAGGGTTTGTTGTAAGGAGGCGGCTGCCTTGATTGCTATCATCGACTACGGCATGGGCAACCTGCGGAGCGTCCAAAAAGGTTTTGAAAAGGTGGGCTGGGAAGCCAAAATAGTCCAGACTGCCGGGGAAATTTTGGCAGCTCAAGGGGTCGTTTTGCCGGGGGTGGGGGCTTTTGCCAACGCGATGGAAAACCTAGAGCGCGCCCGGCTGACCGACGCCATCCGACAGGTAGTTGCCCAGGGCAAGCCTTTTCTGGGAATTTGCCTGGGCATGCAGCTTCTTTTTGAGGCTAGCGAAGAGTGGGGTCTGACCCGCGGCCTGGGAATTTTTCCGGGCGTGGTGAAAAGATTGGCGGCGGAGCTGAAAATCCCCCACATGGGCTGGAATACCGTTTTCTTTTCCAGGGCATGCCCGTTGGTGAAGGGGATTGCGCAAAACGCACACTTTTACTTTGTTCATTCTTATTACGTAGATACGCCCGATCAAGAATTGATCGTGGGGCTGACCGACTACGGCCTGCGCTTTCCCTCGCTGGTGGCCAAAAATAATCTTTTTGGAATTCAGTTTCATCCGGAAAAAAGCAGTGCTTTGGGGCTGCGGATATTGAAAAATTTTGGGGGGTTGGTGGCTAAAAATGATGATCATCCCGGCGATTGACCTGCGGGAGGGAAAATGTGTCCGTTTGACGGAGGGGAGGCCGGACCGGGAAACGGTTTATTCCAACGATCCGGTAGCTATGGCCTGCCTTTGGGAAACGGAGGGGGCACGCCTGCTTCACGTTGTCGACCTGGACGGCGCCTTTGCCGGCAAGCCGAAAAACCTGGACATAATTAAGAAAATAATTGCCGCGGTGCGCATTCCCGTTCAGGTGGGCGGCGGAATCAGGGACCTGGGGATAGTCAGGGAGCTCCTGGAGAGCGGCGCCAAAAGGGTGATCCTGGGCACCGTTGCTATAATTAACCCCGATCTGGTCGCGGAGGCCTGCGCAAAGTACGGTGAAGCGATTATTGTCGGCATTGACGCCAAGGGAGGGAAAGTGGCCATTGAAGGATGGGGAGTTACCGCCGAAAAAGGTGCCCTGGAACTGGCGAAAGAAATGAAAAACCTGGGTGTAAGACGGGTGATCTTTACCGATGTCGGTCGCGACGGGACTTTAAAGGGCCCGAATCTGCCGGCCATCCAGGAGATCGCCAGGGCGACGGGGATCAAAGTGATTGCCTCGGGCGGCGTTTCCACCGCGGATGATTTGCTTTCTCTTTTAAGCCTGGAGCCTCTTGGGGTGGAAGCGGTGATTATTGGAAAAGCACTGTACGCCGGGACGATTACGCTTAAGGAAGCGCTGGAGATAAGCAGACGGGAGGAAAAGAGAGTTATTTCATGCTAACCAAGAGAATTATTCCCTGCCTGGATGTGACCCAGGGGCGGGTCGTCAAGGGGACAAATTTTATCAATTTGCGGGACGCGGGCGATCCTGTAGAACTGGCGGCTTTTTATGACGGGCAGGGCGCCGACGAGCTGGTTTTTTTAGATATTACGGCCTCCGCCGAGGGGAGAAGGACGATGCTGGAAGTGGTTTACCGCACCGCCGCGGAGGTTTTTATCCCTTATACGGTAGGCGGCGGCATCGCTACCCTGGAAGATATCCGCGCGGTTCTTTCGGCGGGTGCCGATAAAGTGTCCATCAATACGGCAGCCGTGCAAAACCCGGCCCTTATTTCCAGGGGCGCCGAACGTTTTGGCAGTCAGTGCATAGTCGTGGCCATCGACGCCAAACAAACAGGGCCCCAAAAGTGGGAAGTATATATCCACGGCGGGCGCACTCCCACCGGCCTGGACGCGGTCCAGTGGGCGAAAGAAGTGGAGAAGCTGGGGGCGGGGGAGATTTTGCTCACCAGCATGGACCGCGACGGGACGAAAGACGGGTACGATATAGCCTTAACCCGCGCCATTGCCGACGCCGTCCGCATCCCGGTGATTGCTTCCGGCGGGGTGGGCACGCTTGCGCACATTGCCCAGGGTTTAACCGCGGGAGGGGCCGATGCGGCCCTGGCGGCCTCCATTTTTCACTTCGGCGAATATTCGATCCGCCAGGTAAAGGAATACCTGCGCGACTGCGGCGTACCCGTAAGGCTCTAAAACGGGGGGATTTGTTTGCGCGCCCAAAAGGAATGTTTCGCCTGCCTGGAGGGGCTGGCCAAACGCACCGCGGAACTGGCCGCCGCCGACCAGATCCAAAAAGAAGATGCCTTGCGCCGGGGATTGGCTTACCTGCAAGAAAATTTTTCCACAAGGCAAATACCTACCCGGATTGCCGGTGAGATGCAGAGGGCCATTCGCGTTGCGGCGCAAAACGCTGACCCGTTTGCTGCCGTGAAAGAAAAAGAAATGAAAGCTGCCCGCGAGCTGGCGCGGGCCGTCCGGGCGGCCCTGGGGAACGATTTGCCTTCTCTGGTTGCCTTCGCCGCGAAGGGAAACAGCATCGACTTTTTTCTCGATCTGGACAGGCTGCAAAAAGAGATCCAAAAGCCGGTGACCTTTGCCCGCAACAATATCGATGATCTTTATGCTCTGCTCGAAGGTTTCAAAAACTCCCGGGAACGAAAAACGATCCTGTATTTGGCCGACAACGCGGGGGAGTGCTACTTCGACCTGCCGCTGGTCCGCAAGCTGGAGGATTTTGCCGGGGTTACTTACGTGGTAAAAGAAAATCCGGTCCAAAACGACCTTACGCTTCAAGATCTGGAGCGTAGCGGAATAAGAGCGCAGTTTCCCAGGGTGATGACCACCGGCAGCGATACGCCGGGCCTGGACCTCTCCCTCGTTTCCAAAGAATTTTTGGAAGCCCTGCGCAGTGCCGACCTGCTTTTCGCCAAGGGAATGGGGTATTACGAAACCCTCCCGGAGCTGCGCCTTCCCGCGCCGGTTTTCTTTCTCCTTAAAGCAAAGTGCCCCCCCATCGCCAGGTCTTTAAACGTGCCGCTGAACAGTTACGTTGCTTACCTGCTGAAGAGCGTGGTATAATTTTCTTTGCGGGCCTACAGGCAGGGAGGGAATTTAACCGTGTCAACAGATCTGTCGGTAAATCTTGAGCGGCTCAAATATGACGCAAACGGCCTGATCCCCGCCATTGTCCAGGATGTGCGCACGGGCGCCGTCCTTATGCTGGCTTACATGAATAAGGAGTCTTTGGGGCGGACCCTGGCGGAAAGAGAAACCTGGTTCTGGAGCCGGAGCCGGCGGGAACTCTGGCATAAAGGCGCCACTTCCGGCAACGTGCAAAAGGTGCGGGAGATTTATTACGATTGCGACGCCGATGCATTGCTGGTGAAAGTTGAGCAGACCGGCGTGGCCTGCCACGAAGGCCATTACTCGTGCTTTCATTACCGGTTGGACAATTGTTCGCCTGGTGACTCCTGCAAACGGTGAGAATACGTCCGTAGCCTTTGCCTGCGCTCGGAAAAACCCGGCGTTCGTTCGGACGGAGCATCTTCAAGCGCGCTTTCACGAACGCCGGGTGGGGCTTGCTAAGTAAGGTGCGGCCAAAAAAGGTGATTGTTTGGCGGGGAAGTGAGCTTGTTTTTTTATGGATCTGTTTGCCGGGTTAAACAATTTACAAAGAAAAGCAGTGCAGCACGGGGAAGGGCCGCTTTTGGTGCTGGCCGGAGCCGGGAGCGGGAAGACGAGAGTGTTAACCACCCGCATAGCTTACCTTTTAAAGGAGAAAAAGGTTTCCCCCGATCATATTTTAGCCATTACTTTTACCAATAAGGCGGCCGGTGAAATGAAAGAGCGGGTGGCGGCAATGGCTCCGGAGGCGGCCAGGGATTTGTGGGTGGGGACCTTTCACGCCACCTGTGTCCGCATTTTGAGAAGAGAAGCGCGCCACCTGGGCTACCCCGAAAATTTTGTCATCTACGACGATGACGACCAGCACACCCTGCTGAAAGAATGCTTAAAAGAATTAAACCTGGACGAAAAAAAATATTCGCCCCGCTCCATAGGCGCGGCCATTTCCAGGGCGAAAAACGAGCTTATCGGCCCGGCGGGCTTTTTTGAGCGCGCGCACAGCCTCTTTGACCGGGCGGCGGCGAGGGTTTACCTTCTCTATCAAGAAAAATTGGAAAAGAACGGCGCGCTTGATTTTGATGATTTAATCCTGTTTACCGTGCGCCTTTTTGAAGAAAACGAGCGGGTGCTTTCCTTTTACCAGCGTAAGTTCCGTCACATCCTGGTGGACGAGTACCAGGATACCAATCACGCCCAGTACGTCTTGATCAAACTCCTGGGGGGGCTGCACCGCAACGTTTTTGTGGTGGGCGACCCGGACCAGAGCATTTACGGCTGGCGCGGCGCAAATATCCGCAATATCCTGGAATTTGAAAAGGATTATCCCGACGCGCAAATAATCAAGCTGGAACAAAATTACCGTTCCACCCAGACGATCCTGGACGCCGCCAACCAGGTCATCCGGCATAACCGCGCGCGCAAGGAAAAACGCCTGTGGACGGCGGCCGGCAAAGGCGCGCCGGTGGTGATGTACCTGGGAGACAACGAGCACCTGGAAGCGGAGTTTGTGGCCGACCGGATCATCCGCCTGCGCCAGGCCGCAGGTTTGAAGTACAGCGACTTTGCCGTGCTCTACCGCACCCACGCCATGTCCCGGGTGGTGGAAGAAGTGTTTTTGTACAGGGGCATCCCTTATACGGTGGTGGGCGGGTTGAGGTTCTACGAGCGCAAAGAGATAAAGGATCTGCTGGCTTACCTGCGCCTTTTGGTGAACCCGGCGGACGTCTTGAGCCTGGCCAGGATCATCAACGTGCCGAGAAGAGGAATCGGCGAAGTTTCGCTGCAAAAAATAATCGCCTTTGCGGCCGGCGAAAACATTCCGGTGCTGCAGGCCCTGGCGCAGGCCGAACGGGTTCCCGATTTAACCCCCCGGGTAAGAAAGGCCTGCCTCGGCCTGGCCGAGATCTTCCGCCGGCTTCAAGAAAGTGCCGACCGCCTCGGCGTAACCGAAACAGTCAAGCAAGTCCTGGAGCAGACCGGCTACTGGCAGGAGCTGGTTTTGGAAAATACTGTCGAGTCCCGCACCCGCCAGGAAAACCTGAAGGAATTTTTATCGGTGACCCAGGAATTCGACCGGGAAGACGAGGAGCGCACCTTAAGCGCTTTTCTGGCGAAGGTGGCGCTTTACACCGATCTGGACACCTACGACCAGAAAGCGGATCAAACCGTGTTGATGACCCTGCACAGCGCGAAAGGCCTGGAGTTTCCGGTGGTCTTTTTGATCGGGATGGAAGAGGGGGTGTTCCCCCACTCCCGTTCCCTTCTCGACCGGGGGGAGCTGGAAGAGGAGCGCCGCCTTTGCTACGTGGGGATCACGCGGGCCAAGCAGCGGCTTTACCTGACCCATTGCTGGCAGCGCACCCTCTACGGGACTACCCGGTTCAACGAGCCTTCGCGCTTTTTAAAAGAGATTCCCGCCGAGCTCGTCACCGCCGACGATCCCCTTGACCGGCCCGGGCGGGAGGAGCCGCCGCGGGAGCAGAAAAAGGAGGGCAAAAAGGGCAAGGTGCTGCCCTTCGAAAAGAGATCTGGCGCCGCGGCCAAAAGCGACCGGGCCGCGGGGGCGGCCGGGAGCGCCGCTCGCGAGGCGGCCGCGGTCCGGGTTTTTTACCGCCCCGGCGACCGCGTCCGGCATACCAAGTGGGGCCGGGGGACGGTGGTGGCGGTCCGCGGTGAAGGAGAGGCGGCGGAAATCCAGGTGGCCTTTCCTCAGCTGGGCATTAAGACCCTTCTTGCCCGCTTCGCTCCCCTGCAAAAGGAGTGAAACCTGCCATTTTGTGGGATAATATTCTCCAGGCAGTAATTTTTTGCCGGCGGTTGCTTGGGAGGAGCAATGACCATTTCTCTGGCGGCTGTTGTTTTCCTGACGGCCATTATTCATTTAATTAACACTTTAATTTACGCGGTGCGCCTGGCCGGAGTGCGGACGCAGCGGCTGGCCACGGCGCTGTCCCTTTTTCAGATCATTTTTTTAATCGCCAGCACGGCCAACCTGATCCAGGCCCCGTTAATGTCTTCCATTGTGGAAAACGCCATCAACGCCGGGTTGAAATACCACGCCGGCGCGGATTTGCTGGCCGACCCCTTTTACCAGTCCCAGCTGGCGGGCCTGGAAAGAAAAATCAGGCTGGTGATCCTGGCTTCTACCGCCGGGACCATCATCGGCGGCCTCTTGATTCCCTCGACGGTAAAAATCTTTGTCCGGGGAATAATGTTGTTAGAAGATGTCGGTTCCGTGCCGCGGATATTTTTAAAAATGCTCCTTGCGCCGCGGTCCGTACTGGGGCTGGCGAAAGAAATTAAGCTTCCCCAGCCGGGCCGCTTTCGGGACAGCCTGCGCGAGCCCCTTTCCATTCCGGTGGCTTTTCTGGCGGCCAATATTATTATTACCGGCATCTGGACAACCGGCGTCCTCTCGGCGTTGTATGCCGGCGCGCTAAACCCCCAGTACCGGATGTCCGCCGCCTTTACGTCCGGGATTATCAACGGGATGGCCACCGTTCTGGCGGCAACGGTGGTGGACCCTACGGCGGGAATGATTACCGACCAGGCGCTCCGGGGGGTGCGCGAGGAAAAAGACGTCCGGCAGATGGCCGTTTACCTGGCCCTGACCAGGCTGATCGGCACCCTGCTGGCGCAGGCCATCTTTTTGCCGGCGGCCTGGGTTGTCGTGTACGTGGTCAAATTGATTACGTAGTGTTTAATTTAATTCCTGCACTCAGGTGGTGGGGCGATGTGGAAAAAACGCTGGAAGAAGCCCGCAAAAGGGCCGAAGAGCTGCGGCGGGAAATTGAATACCACAACTACCGCTACTACGTGCTGGACGCCCCGGAGATAACGGACGCCCAGTACGACCGGCTGATGCGCGAACTGCTGGCCATTGAGAAGCAATACCCGGAGCTGGTGGTGCCGGATTCACCTACCCAGCGCGTGGGCGGAAAACCGCGGGAGGGTTTTCTTGCGGTGGCCCACCGGACTCCCATGCTCAGCCTGGCCAACGCCTTTGGGGAAGAGGAGCTGCGCGATTTTGACCGGCGGGTGCGCTCGGCCCTGCCGGCAGAAAAGGTGGAATACGTTGTCGAATTGAAAATTGACGGCGTGGCCGTTTCCCTCTGGTACGAGAACGGCTCGTTCATCCGCGGCGCCACGCGGGGAGACGGGGAAGTGGGGGAAGATATAACGCCCAACCTGAAAACAATCCCGGCCCTCCCTTTGCGCCTGACCAGGAGCGTTCCGGCCCTGGAGGTGCGCGGGGAAGTATACATGCCGAAAGAGGATTTTTTAAAGCTTAACGAATCCCGGGAGGAAGCGGGGGAGACTCCCTTTGCCAACCCGCGCAACGCCGCGGCCGGCTCGCTGCGCCAGCTGGACCCGGCCGTTACGGCCGCCCGGAAGCTGCGGATTTTCGTTTACGGCCTTGGTTATTACGAGGGAGAAGAAATTACCGAACACGCTCAAAGCCTGAAGTGGCTGATGGAGCTGGGGTTTCCTGTAAACCAGCACTTCCGGGTATTTGCCGGTATTGACGGGGTAATTAACTACTGCCAGAAGTGGCAGCAGGAAAGATTTAACCTGCCCTACGCCACGGACGGCATGGTGATTAAGGTAAATTCGCTGGCTCAGCAGGAGCGCCTGGGGGCAACCCTGAAAAGCCCGCGCTGGGCGGTTGCCTATAAGTTCCCGGCGGAAGAGGCGAAGACGGTAGTGAAAGATATTATTTTGCGCGTGGGCCGCACCGGGGTGCTTACTCCCACGGCTATATTGGAACCGGTGCAGCTGGCGGGCACCACGGTAACCAGGGCTACCCTGCACAATGAAGACATGATTAAAGAGAAAGACGTCCGGATCGGGGATACCGTGCTGGTTCACAAAGCCGGCGACGTGATCCCGGAAGTTATCTCGGTAATCAAAGAAGCGCGCACGGGCGCGGAAAAAGTTTTTACCTGGCCCAGGCACTGCCCGGAATGCGGCTCGGCCGTGGTGCGTCCGGCCGGGGAAGCGGCCGTGCGCTGCCCCAACGTGGCCTGCCCGGCGAGGCTGCGGGAGGGTTTAATCCACTTTGTTTCCCGCTCCGCCATGGACATTATGGGCCTGGGCCCGGCCATTTTGGGGCAGTTGCTGGCCAGAGGCCTGGTCAGGGACCCCGCGGATTTGTATAAATTGCGTTACGAAGACCTGGTTGACCTGGAGCGCATGGGCCCCAAATCCGCCCAAAATTTGCTTGCCGCCATCGCGAAAAGCAAGGACAACCCTTTGCATCGCCTGTTGTTCGCGCTGGGCATCCGGCACGTGGGCGAGCGGGCGGCGAAAATTTTGGCCCAGCGTTTTGGCTCCATGGAAAGGCTTTCCCGGGCCCGCCCCGAGGAGCTGGTGGAGATCCCGGAAATCGGGCCAAAAATAGCCGAAAGCGTGGTTGCCTTTTTTGCCGAGGAGAAAAACCGGGAACTGATCAAAAAGCTGGCGGAAGCCGGGGTAAACATGCGGGAAGAAAAGCCGGCCGGGGAAGAAAAGCCTTTTGCGGGCAAGCTTTTTGTGCTCACCGGGGCGCTCCGACGCTATACCCGCCAGCAGGCCGAGGAATTAATTGAGAGCCTGGGGGGGCGGGTGACTTCCAGCGTCAGCAAAAAAACGGATTACGTGGTCGTCGGCGAGGACCCGGGAAGCAAGTACGAGAAGGCCCTGGCGCTGGGCGTGCCCGTTTTGCGCGAAGAAGAATTTATGGGACTCGTGCGGCCGTTTGTCCGGGAGTAGTCCTGCCGTTTATGGCGATAACTTTTGCTTTAGACCAGCGAAGCCTGGCGTTCGTCCAACGCGCTTAAAGGTGCTCCGGGCCGATCCGCTCCCTCTGGACGAACGCCAGGTTTCACCAGCTGAGCAAAGACAAATACTAATGGAACCCGTTTCCGGGAAAACCCGTTGGAAGGAGGCTTTATAAAATGTTGACCATACAAGAAGTGGAACACGTCGCCTTGCTGGCCCGGCTGGAATTAAGCGCGGAGGAGAAAAAAATGTACGCACAGCAGCTGGGCGACATCCTCGCGTACGCGCAAAAGCTCAATCAGCTGAACACGCAAGACGTGCCCCCGACGGCCCACGTGCTGCCGCTCAAAAATGTCTTCCGCGATGATGAGGCGGGGGAACACCTGCCTCCGGAAAAGGTGCTCGCCAACGCTCCCGATAAAGAGGGCCAGTTTTTTAAAGTGCCCCGGATCGTGTAAGGAGGGAATGTTTTGCAGCTATATTATCTGCCTGTCCATGAATTGCACACCATGCTTGCCAAAAGACAAATCAGTGCCGAAGAGTTGTGCCGGGCATTTTTTGAGCGCATCGATTCCGTAGAGGAGAAACTCAAGGCCTATGTTACGCTGACCAGGGAAAACGCCCTCGAGCAGGCGCGCGAGATTGACCGGCGGATTGCCGGGGGGGAACAGATCTCGCCGCTGGGCGGCATTCCCGTTGCCGTGAAGGACAACCTTTGCACGGAAGGGGTGCGGACAACCTGTTCCTCCAAAATCCTTTACAATTTTGTACCGCCTTACAGCGCCACCGTAATTAAAAAATTAAACGCGGCGGGGGCGGTCATTTTGGGCAAAACCAATATGGATGAATTTGCCATGGGTTCTTCCACGGAGAATTCGGGATTTTTCCCCACCAATAACCCCTGGGACCCGGAGCGTGTCCCGGGCGGGTCCAGCGGCGGCTCCGCCGTGGCGGTGGCCGCCGGGGAGGCAGCGGCGGCGCTGGGTTCCGATACCGGAGGGTCCATCCGCCAGCCGGCCGCCCTGTGCGGCGTGGTGGGCTTAAAACCGACCTACGGCGCAGTCTCCCGTTTCGGGCTGGTGGCCTTCGCTTCCTCCTTGGACCAGATTGGCCCCTTAACGCGGGACGTGACCGATTGCGCCCTGGTGATGAACGTGATTGCCGGCCACGACCCTCTCGACTCCACCTCCGCGCCCGGACAGGCTCCGGATTATACCGGCTATCTGAAAAACGATGTGCGGGGCTTAAAAATAGGCGTGCCGAAAGAGTACATGGGGGAGGGAATTTCTCCCGCGGTCAAGCAGGTTATTGAGCGGGCGCTTGCCACCCTGGCCACTCTGGGGGCGGAAATCGAAGAAACCAGCCTGCCCCACAGCGAATACGCCCTGCCTGCCTATTACCTGATTGCCCCGGCGGAAGCCAGCTCCAACCTGGCCCGCTACGACGGGGTGCGTTACGGCTACCGGGCCGAAGGGGCCGCCGACGTGGTAGAGATGTTTATGAGAACACGCAGCCTCGGCTTCGGGCCGGAGGTAAAGCGCCGGATCATGCTGGGCACCTACGCTTTATCCGCCGGGTACTACGACGCCTACTATTTAAAGGCCCTGAAGGTACGCACGTTGATTAAGCAGGACTTCGACCGGGCCTTTGCCCGCTACGACGTTTTGCTTTCGCCCACCACCCCCTCGCCGGCCTTTAAAAAGGGGGAGAAGATGGCCGACCCGCTGCAAATGTACATGTCGGATATCTGCACCCTTGCCGTCAACCTGGCCGGCCTGCCGGGCATCTCCGTTCCGGCCGGGTTCGTGGACGGCCTGCCGGTGGGCATGCAGTTGATCGGCAAACCCTTTGACGAAGGGACGCTCCTGCGCGTGGCCTATACCTTTGAGCAGAACACGGATTACCACAAAGCGAGGCCGGGCATCTAACTTCAATTGACTGCTAACTTGTCCGGAAAATGTAGATAAACATTAAGCAACACCAACGATGCGAAACATGAGTAGTGCCAGGCCGTATAGCGAGCCGCGGTGCGCTGTTGGCAAAAGTTAAAAGAGTGAGCAGGGCAACTGCCTTGCTTCTCACTTCACGGTTAGTTTAAGCCAGGAAAGGAGATTTATATGGAGTACGAAGCCGTGATCGGCTTAGAGGTGCACGTGGAGCTGAAAACCAAAACCAAGATATTTTGCTCTTCAACCACCGAGTTCGGCGGCGAGCCGAACACGCACACCTGCCCGGTCTGCCTGGGGCTGCCCGGCGTGCTGCCGGTGCTGAATAAAAAGGTGCTGGAGTACGCCATCCGGGCCGCTTTGGCGCTGAACTGCGAAATTGCGGAATACTCCAAGTTCGACCGAAAAAATTATTATTACCCCGATATGCCTAAAAATTATCAAATCTCTCAATACGATCTCCCGCTGGCCAGAAACGGTTACCTGGACATCGAAATAGAAGGCCGTACCAGGCGCATCGGAATTACCCGTGTGCACATGGAAGAAGATACGGGGAAGCTCGTCCACCAGGGGACGATCACCACCACCCCCTATTCGCTGGTGGATTATAACCGGGCTGGGGTGCCGCTGATTGAGATCGTTTCCGAACCCGATCTGCGTTCACCGGAAGAAGCGCGGGTTTACATGGAAAAATTGCGCTCCATCATTCAGTATACAGGCGTTTCCGACTGCAAGATGGAAGAGGGTTCCCTGCGCTGCGACGCCAACGTTTCGGTGCGCCCGAAGGGGGCCAAAGAATTTGGAACGAAAACGGAAATCAAGAATATGAACTCTTTTCGAGCTTTATACAGGGCGCTCAGCTACGAGGTACAGCGCCAGATTGACGTTCTGGAGGAAGGCGGGCGGATTGTCCAGGAAACCCGCACCTGGGACGAGGGCAGGGGAGTCACCCTCCCTATGCGCAGCAAAGAGGAAGCGCACGATTACCGCTACTTTCCCGAGCCTGACCTGGTGCCCCTGGTGATTGACCGGCAGTGGGTGGAAGAGATCAGGGCCGCTTTGCCCGAGCTGCCCGATCAGCGCCGCCAGCGCTACATCCGGGATTTCGGGCTGCCGGCCTACGACGCTTCCGTGTTAACGGCCACCGTTGAGCTGGCTGATTACTTTGAGGCCTGCGTGGCCCGCTACCCCGACGCCAAGACGGTGAGCAACTGGGTCATGGGCGAGCTCGCCCGCCTTTTAAACGCGCATAATATGGAAATAACGCAATGCCGGATTACCCCGGAACAGCTGGCCGATATGTTGAGGCTGATCGACCAGGGGACCATCAGCGGAAAGATCGCCAAAACGGTTTTTGAGGAAATGTTTGTCACCGGCAACCACCCGGAGAAAATAGTGAGGGAAAAGGGGCTCGTCCAGATTACCGACGAGGGGGCGATCGCCACCGTCGTGGAAGAAGTGATGGCCAAAAATCCCAAGGTGGTGGAAGACTACCGGGCCGGCAAAGAGAAAGCGCTGGGCTTTCTGGTTGGCCAGGTGATGAAAGCCACCCGGGGCAAGGCCAATCCGGAAATAGTAAACAGGCTTTTCAAAGAGAGATTATAAGTTTTAAAGATCAGGCAGGATTTTTAACAGCAATGTCGAAAGGGGTAAAAAGAGACTTTGTTATTTAAAGCTCAAAGCTTATTAAGGAAAATTAGATAGGTAAGGTTAATCTTCAAGCGATACGGCAGGATTTTTAACCAGGGTGTGGAAAGAGATTAGGGGGAGGCTTTGTAAAATAAATCTCAAGACTTATCAAAAATTAGGTAGAGACAGTTTCGAAAACTCTCTCTACCCTTAGCGATTAAGTTACTGTTGAAGATTATAGTTTACAGATAAAAGGCTCCATTTTAATACTTTTTATTCGGTGCATGTGTAGGTGGGTTAACATATGCACCTTTTTTTCAACCTAACACACCAACGCCCATCAAAATAATGAATAAGATTGTAAAACCGAGAAGAGAAATCAAAGTGATATCTTCTTTGGCCATGGTTATAAACCCCCCTTGGACTGGGTTGTGTTCGAAGTTTAACTTTTACCGACAGATGGCTTTGCTGAGGAAGGAGCGTGCACTTCTTCCACGACAAGTTTTTGCTCTACTTCCGCCCGCATAATTTGTTCCTCTGTTATGGTTGCCATCCCTGCCTTGAAGCAGAGCGCCCACATCATCACCATGCCCAACAGCCACCACACGATCTGCCAGGCCCACAGGGGTGGAAAGCCGGCAAACGAAAAAGCGTTGTTTCCAATCATGGCGAATGGGCCGATTGCGGCCAAATACCAGATGGGCACGATGATTTTAAGGACGTTGCGCCACTTCTTTTGGGAGGGGGTCGGGGAATCGATGCTGGCCAGCCAGGCACGCAACTCTCTTTGCCGTTCCTGGGTTTCTGGCGAATCCTTAACTCCCAACCCGCGCAAGAGGTAGGCTACGAACAGTGCTGCACCCAGGCCCCAGGCGGCGCTGTGGATCGTGAGCGGATACTGCCAGACGGCGTAGGTTAAATAGACGACGATTATGCCTACGAGCGAACCAATCACGGCTCCTATGCCGGGAACCCTGATCCCCCAGACGACGCCTAAAAGGGGCAGGTACATGATAAAGCCGAAGGCTGTGGCCAACGCCCCCAACATCACGATGGCGGCGGGAGAGGTGAAGCTCACCCAAAGGGCGGCTACCGTGATGATCACGGCGAAGACCCGGGATGTCCAGATTTGCTCGCTGTGGCCGGCCTGAGGACGGATGTAGCGGAAGTAGACGTCCCGGCACAGGATGGTGGAGCCGGTGCCGACGTAAGGTGCGGCGGTGGAATGCATGGCGGCAATCGCCCCGATGAAGACGATTCCCAGCCAAATGCCGGGGATAAAAGCGGACATGAGCTTCGGGACGACGTCCCGGTCGGAAGTAATGCCCAGTTGGTCCGTAAAGAAGATCGCGCCCAGGCCCTGGAAGGCGGTGAAGAAGAAGAGTGCAAAGCCTACCAGCCAGGTGGAAGCAAAAGCCTGCTGCCAGGCGAAGGGGCGGGGGTTTTTGTTGGCGAACTGCCACATGGTAAATGCCGGCGAGGACTGGATGCCCATCAAGGAAAACAGGTAGGTGAGGATAAATATCGCGGTCCAGGTAGTTTTCCCTACGGTAGGTTCAATAAGGGACGGGATTTCCAGGTACTTTTTGGCGTCAAGAGTGGCAAGCTTGGCGCTGAAGGCCGACCAGCCCCCCAGGTGGTAGAGGGTGAAGGCGCCGATGGCAATTATTCCGCCAACCAGAAAGATGCATTGCATGGCGCCTACCCAGGTGGTGGCCCGCATACCACCTGCCGCTACGTAGAAGAGCACGATGGCGGCCATGATAATCGCGCCGAGTTCAAAGGAGATCCCCGTAGTCCACTGAAAGATTGCGCCGCAGGAGACAAACTGGACGGCCGAGTAAAATGTAGAATACAGAAAAGCCGCGATTACTACTACCCAGCGCATTCCTTCGTTGCCAAAATAATAAGCATACATGTCTCCTGGAGTGATGAAGCCGTAGCGCTTTCCTAAAAGCCAGTTCCTTTTTGCAAAAAAGGTGCCGGTGATCGGAATGGTTAAAACGTAAAAAGAGCAAAAGGCGTAGGCGAGACCGGCTTTCCAGATCAGGCCGGGGTGGCCGATGTATGTCCAGCCGCTGAAAGAAGCCGCCGTAGCCGCCAGAAGAAAGGCAATCATGGGGATTTGTCTGCCGGCGACGGCATAATCACCGGTTGTTTTTGATTTTATGGCGCCTTCCAGCCCAAAGTACAGACAGTAAAGAATGTAGGCGATGAGCAAAATCCAAACCCACGTTACGCCACTCATCATCATAACCCTCCTTGTTCATTATTTTTAAATTATTGGCTATTCTTTTGATTTTTTGAATTAATAGCTTTCCTCCCTCCTTAAATTTTAAGCCTTTAAAAACAAGTTTTTTTAGCGATCACCTCCTTTTTCCGGCCCGCAGGGGAAAGAGTTTAACCCTCCGTCTTCTCCAGAGCAACTTTGACCACGTCGTACGCCTTGGTTGCCTCTTCGATGGCCACTCCGTCTTCCAAGGTTGTCACGTCTCCCAAAGCCGCCCCGTGAATTACTGCCCTGAGCAGCCTTCTCATGATTTTGCCGCTTCTTGTTTTCGGAACTAGGTCGACGAAGGCAATCACGGCGTCGGAGGCGACGAGAGGGCCAATCGTGCTTCTTAAATGTCCTTTTAATTCTTTGCCGAGCTCTGCACTGGGAGAGTACCCCTGCTTGAGAACGGTAAAAACGAAGGGGATCTCTCCTTTGACGGGATCTGTCCTGCCGATGCAGGCCGCTTCGGCGACAGCCGGGTGCTTGATCATGGCCGACTCCACCTCTGCCGTGCCGATGCGGTGGCCGGCAACTTTCAGAACGTCGTCGGCCCTGCCCAAAACCCAGATGTAGCCGTCCGGGTCTTTGACGGCGAAGTCCCCGGTATAGAAATACATTTTGTCTTTGAACCTGGACCAGTAAGTATCGATGTATCGCTGGGGGTTTTTATATAAAGTCATCAGCATCCCCGGGTAGGGGGAGGTGATCGCCCAGTAGCCTCGCACTCCCGGCGGGCAGGGGTTGCCGTCGTCATCGAGCACCTTCATAGTAATGCCAGGAAAGGGATAGCCGTTTGTGCCCGGCTTAAGCGGGAATATCTTCCCCAGGCCGGGAAAATGCCCGGTGAGCATGTGGCCGGTTTCCGTCATCCACCAGGTGCTGGAAGCAACGATATCTTCCCGCCCGACGTGCTTGTAGTACCAACGGAATGCTTCCGGATTAATCGGTTCGCCCACGGAATGGGCAATTCTAATGGTAGAGAGGTCGTATTTTTTCACGTTTTCCTCCGGGAACTTCATCAGCATCCGGATGGCGGTCGGCGCGGTGTAAAATACCGTCACCCCGTATCTTTCGATGATGCTCCACCACCTGTCGGGTCCCGGGAAGTCAGGGGCTCCTTCGTACATTACAGAGGTGGCGCCCACCATCAGCGGCCCGTAAACGATGTAGGAGTGTCCGGTTACCCACCCGATGTCGGCGGTGCACCAGTAGATGTCGTCGTCGCGAAGATCAAAGATGCACTTTGTCGTGGCGTACAGGCCGACCGCGTAACCCCCCACGGAATGCTGGGCCCCCTTCGGCGCGGCGGTCGTCCCCGAGGTGTACAGGATGTAAGAAAAGTCCTCCGACCCCAGCCTTTGGGCTTCTATGCGCACATTTTTGGGGACGTCTTTAAGCAAATCGTGGTGCCAGATGTCTTTCGCTTCATTCCAGGAAGTCTCCTGGCCGGTTCTTTTTACCACCACCACCTTTTCAATTTCGTGTCCGTTTTGCGCGCAAATTTTGATTGCTTCGTCGACAATGGGTTTAAGGCTTAAAATTCTCCCCCTTCTGTATACTCCGTCGGCGGTAATAATGATGCGGGAGCCGGCGTCTTGAGCCCTCTGGGCGATGGCTTCGGCGCTGAAACCGCTGTAGACAATACTGTGTTTTGCGCCCAGCCTTTGGACGGCCAACATATACAAGGGGAGTTCCGGGATCATGGGCAGATAAAAAGTCAATATATCTCCTTTTTGCACCTTTAGCTTTTCCCGCAAACAATAGGCGAACGCATTTGATTCACGGTAGAGATCGTAGTAGGTAAACTTTTTCACTTCTTTGGGCTGCCCGCTGGTTTCGTCCCAGGGTTCCCCTTCCCAAATCAAAGCCAGCTTATTTTTCCTTCCCTGCGCAATTTGCCAGTCCGTATCCAGGTAAGCGAGGTTTGTTTCTCCGCCGACAAACCACCTGTAAAACGGGGGATTGCTGTCGTCCAAAACCTTATCCCATTTTTTAAACCAGAAAAGCTCATCAGCCCACTTTTCCCACCAGTTTTCCATGGCCTGCCTGTCTTTGACGGTGCTTTCGTAAAATTTTCGGAAGTCCTCCTTCTCCCAGATCCTGTCCCGCCAGCTTGGCGGAATAAGATTGGTTTCAAATTCGTCGTAAATTCTTTCTTCGGTTCCCGGCATTTTTTCCTCTCCTTTCCGTAAAAGTTTTTCACCATCCAAAACCCGATTTTGGCAAAACCGCAGTCGCCAAAAAACACCTCCTGATTGGTTGGGTCGGCTGGGTAGAAATTTCTCTATAATTTTAGCTAACTCATTATTTAAAATTAAGAACTTTTTGCTTAGTTGCTAAATTTAAACACCCAATGGTCGAATAAAAATTTAAATGGTATCATAATACGAAACAGCGTCTTGAAATGGCGCAGACAATATAAAAAGGGGGTTTAAACCCCCTTGGGCAAACGGTTTGCTGATTAACGGATCAGGAGAATTGCGCGCAGTGGAACAAAAAAGTTGGTTATTCGTCAAGAGTAGGCAGGCTGCCAATGGGAATGCCCATTTCGCGCGCCTTGAGCACGCGGCGCATGATCTTGCCGCTCTTTGTGCGGGGCAGACTCTCCACCACTTCGATCTCTTCGGGCACCAGGTGCGAGGCCAGGGTGTTGGCGATGAAGTTCTGCACGTCGCGCTCCAGACTTGCCGACCAGGCGTAGCCGGGGCGCAGGACCACAAACGCCTTAATTTTTTCCCCGCGCATGAGGTCCGGCTTGCCGATTACGCCCGCTTCCAGAACTGCCGGATGCTCGGCAAGCTTGCTCTCTATTTCAAAAGGTCCTACCCGTTCGCTGCCCGTTTTGATTACGTCGTCCGCCCGGCCCTGGAACCAAAAGTAGCCGTCGGCGTCGCGGTAGGCCAGATCCCCGCTCAAATACCAGGGCGGCAGGCGGAAATATTCCTGATATTTTTCCGGATCTTTCCATATCCCCCGCATCATCGCGGGCCAATCTTTTCTCACGGCCAGCTGGCCCATTTCCAGGGGCGGCACCTCCCTTCCCTGTTCGTTTACAATTGTGGCGTAAACTCCGGGAATGGGTTTGCCCATAGAACCTGGTTTCACGGGTACGCACAGAAAATTGGCAATGATTTGCGCTCCTGTTTCGGTCATCCACCAGGTATCGTGCACGGTCAGCCCAAATTTTTGTTGCACCCAGCGGATCACCATCGGGTTTAAGGGTTCACCCGCGCTCAAGATATGGCGCAGGGAAGACAGGTTGTAATTGTGCATTAAGTTATCACCGGCGGCGATCAGTTTGCGCAGGGAAGTGGGCGTGGTGTACCAGACGCTGACCCTGTATTTTTCTAAAATGGTGTACCATTTTTCCGCTTTGAATTCCCCGCCGTAGATAACGGAGGTGGCGCCGTTGAGCAGGGGCGCCCAGATGCCGTAAGAAATGCCGGTGACCCAGGAGGGGTCAGCCGTGCACCAGTAAATGTCTCCTTCCTGCAGGTCGAGAACCCACTTCCCCGTTTGGTAGTACTGCAGGGCCCCCTCGTGGACGTGTAAAGCTCCTTTTGGTTTTCCTGTTGAACCGGAGGTATACATGAGCAGCATGGGCTCCTCGCGCTCTACCCACTCTACCGCCGGGCTTTCCTCTCCTCCGACAAGGGCGTCGTGCCAGTCTATATCGGCGTTGTTTTGAGCGCTTCCAACAACGATTACCTGCTTTAAGGAAGGGAGTTTTTGCGTGTCAATGCGCCGCCGCAGGAAAGGGGTGGTGATGACGGCGGCCGGTTCGCTGTCCTGCAGTATATCGTTCACTGCGCTGCTCATGTAGCCTTCGTAAAGCGGTATGGCCACCGCGCCGATTTTCACGACGGCCAGGAAACTGAGGTAAAATTCCGGGCTGCGGGGCAGAAAAAGGACTACCCGCTCTTGTTTCTTGATTCCCATTTTTTTCAGTGCATTTCCAAAACAATTAGAAAGATTAAGCAAATCATCATAGGTGTACAATTCTCGCCGAAAGAAGTCGTCGTAAATAATGGCCACCTTTTCCCCTTTTCCAGAAAGGACGTGCCGGTCGACGCAGGAGTAAACGATATTGACTTTGCCGGCTTTCGTCCAGCCCAGTTCTTTTTCGACGTCTTCCCAGCGAAAGCTGGCGTAAGCCTGGTCGTAATCTTCCAGGTTGGGCTTTTTCTGGGCGGTGTTTTGGCTGGGTCTTCCCCGCATGAGAACCCCTTCCTTCAATTTACTAAATTATAATAAAAAATAAATTAGTAAGAAATAATCAAACAATAATTAATAAAGAAAATCTATTGAAGAGAGCTTAGAGAGTTCGCTTCGGGCTGGTGCTCGGCTCCGCGCGGGCGGTAGCCTAACCGTTCCGAAATGGCCTCGCAGGCTTCTTTGAGCACCGTCACCAGCCTCCCGATTCTTTCCAGCGTAAGCCGGGAAGTGGGACCCGAGATACTCAGCGCGGCAATCGTCTTGCCGGAATGATTGAAGATGGGTGCGGCGATGCTGCGCATGCCTTCCACCAGTTCTTCCGCGTTGATGGCGTACCCCTGAAGGCGTACCTTTTCCAGGTGAGAGAGCATGTACTCCAGATCGGTAATGGTGTTTACAGTGTGCTGGGGCATCCCCTGTGTCTCCAGAATGTAGATGATTTCTTCGCGCGGCAGGTGGGCCAGCAGCACCTTTCCTTCAGCCGTACAGTGCACCTGGGCGCGCAGACCCAGGTTAACCGTAACCACTTCGGGCGAACGGTCTCTTTCCACGACCACTATTTCCCCGCCGTCCAAAACAGCCAGCTGGACTGTTTCCCGGGATATTTCTACCAGTTCGCGCAGGTATGGCTTCGCTTCCTTGCGGAAGTCCAGATTTTCTAAGAGTTCTAAGCCGAGGAGCATTACCTTGCGGCCCAGTTTGTAGCGCTCCGTCGAAGAGTCTTGTTCCACGTATCCAAAGGCGGAGAGGGTGGCTAAAAGGCGGTGAACGGTGCTTTTATGTAAACGAAGTAGCAGGCCGAGCTCTGTAACCCCCAACCCCTGAGGCTTTCGGGCCAGGCACTCTAAAATAGCCAGCGCTCGTTCAATAGAGTGTACTGTGTAATCCGGCCCTTTTTCGGACAAATTTTTCACCTCCGCCGGCGGTCAATTTTGCTTAATCAATTGCTTAAATGGGTTAGAGTAATTTTATCAAACATTACGGGCTTTTTAAAGAATTAAATTTTCCTCGCGCGAAAAGTCCGTGGATCGTGTACTCTACTTGACGTTTATACCTGCGCCGTGTATAATTTAGGCGTGGCGTTAGCCGGGAAGGAAAGCAGAAGCCATCCGCTTCTCACCTTATGGCGCCAGGGGGCTGCCGATAAGGTTGTCGTCGTTGATAGGGCTTTTTGAGTTTAGCGGGTGGAGTATACCCGCTTTTATTATTGGCAATATCTGGAGGTGGTAGTATTACAAAAGATTTACGGGTAAACGAAGAGATCCGGGCCAAAGAAGTAAGAGTCATCGACGTGAACGGAAACCAGTTGGGGATTATGCCTTTGGCGAGCGCCCTGCGTTTGGCCGAGGAAAAAGAACTGGACCTGGTGGAGGTGGCCCCTCAGGCCAAACCGCCGGTATGCCGGCTGATGGATTACGGCAAATTCAAGTACGAGCAAAGCAAACGCGAAAAAGAGGCCAAAAAAAAGCAGCGCATTATCAATGTCAAAGAGGTAAAGCTCAGGTTAAATATCGAAGACCACGATTTTCTGGTGAAGGCAAGGTCTGCCGAACGTTTTTTAAGAGACGGGGATAAAGTGAAAGCGACCATCATGTTTCGCGGCAGGGAGATTGTCCACCCGGAGTTAGGGCAGGTGCTGTTGACCCGCCTGGCCGAGCACGTTAAAGATATTTCCACCATCGAGCGGCAGCCGAAACTGGAAGGGAAAAATATGGTGATGATTCTTGCTCCAAAACAGGAAGTAAGACAGGAAATAAAGCCGGATCAATAACGAAAGGGGGTATTTATTTTGCCGAAAATCAAAACTCACCGCGGCGCGGCCAAGCGTTTTAAAAAGACGGCCACCGGGAAAATAAAAGCTTCCCACGCCTTTCACAGCCACTTGCTAAGCAAAAAGACGGCGAGGCGGAAACGCCGGTTGCGCCAGGCAACAGTGATCAGCTCCGCCGACGCAAAAAAAATTAAACGCCTGCTGCCTTATTAATTTGACGGGAGGAGATTATTGTGCCACGGGTAAAAAGCAGTGTCGTATCGCGAAAAAGGCACAAGAAAATTTTGAAACTGGCCAGGGGGTACTACGGCGCAAAAAGCAAGCTTTACCGGGTAGCCCGGCAGCAAGTGATGAAATCCTTGCTCTACGCTTATCGCGACCGGAGAGCAAGAAAAAGAGATTTCCGCAAGCTCTGGATCGCGCGGATTAACGCCGCCGCGCGCCTAAACGGCCTTTCTTACAGCCGTTTTATGAACGGACTGCGCAAGGCAGGAGTAAGCATCAACCGGAAAATGCTGGCCGAGCTGGCGGTTAACGACGCGCAGGCATTCGGAAAGCTGGTGGAAGTAGCCAAGTCCAGGCTTTAATATGAAAGTATAAAACTCTCCAGCCTAAAAAGACATAAGAAAAAAAGAGAAAAAAGAGGTGCAGCAGCCGCAACCCATTTAAAGCGGACCAGCCTTTTGGTAAAGAGGTGGGAAAACAGCTTGCTTGTTTATGTCCCCGGCGGCTAATTTTTATGTTTGAAGATATAATATTTTTAAATGTTCCGGTTTGTTAAACAATGTATCCTAGGGCTGGTTGGAAGTGGCGGAAATTGTTGCCAGGAACGCAAGGGCTCCTTTTTTACAGGCTAAAAGATGGCGTTTTAGCCCGCCGAAAGTTCTTGTTGCCGGCTTCGCCGCGGCAATCTTGGGAGGCGCCGGATTGCTTTGTTTGCCCTTTGCGGCGGCTTCCGGCCGGGCCACTGATTTTTTAACCGCCCTTTTTACGGCTACTTCGGCCGTCTGTGTAACCGGCCTGGTGGTGGTTGATACCGGAACTTACTGGTCCTTTTGGGGACAGGTTATTATTTTACTTTTGATTCAGACGGGCGGCCTGGGGTTTATGACCATGGCCACGTTGTTTTTTCTTTTGATGGGCAAACGGATCGGTTTAAAAGAACGGATGCTGATCAGGGAATCGTTAAACCAGATTGACGTTGCCGGTGTGGTCCGGCTGGTCAGGGCCGTCTTGATCTTTACCTTTGCCGCGGAAGGAATTTTTGCCTTGATTCTTTCCTGGCGGTGGTTTTTCGATCTTGGGTGGCCGCGTTGTTTATGGTTTGGGTTGTTTCACGCCGTTTCCGCTTTTAACAACGCGGGCTTTGATCTCTTTGGGGAGTTTCGGAGTTTAACCGGCTATGTCAATGATCCAGTAATTGTTTTTTCCGTTACGACCTTAATTATTCTTGGCGGCATAGGTTTTTCTGTAGTGATCAATTTATATGAATGGAAAGAACGGAAGCTTTCCCTTCATTCCCAACTGGCCCTGATCATGACTGTTCTTTTAATTGGCCTGGGCTTTTTTTTATTTTTAATCCTGGAATGGTCGTTTGCCTTAAACCACCTTCCGTTGCAGGGCAAATTTTTAGCAGCTTACTTTCAGTCGGTAACCCCCCGCACGGCAGGCTTTAGTACCGTGGAAATCAGCGGTCTTCGTTCCGCCACCCAATTTTTGCTGATCATGCTCATGTTTATCGGCGCTTCCCCCGGTTCGACTGGCGGCGGGATAAAAACGACGACCTTTGGCCTGCTGCTGATTGCCGCCTGGTCGCTGGCCAGGGGCAGAGAGGACGCGGAGGTGATGCGCCGGCGGATTTTGCCGGAACAGGTCTATAAGTCGCTGGCGGTCTCCCTGCTGGCCACGAGCCTGGTCGCAGTGACTACGCTCCTTTTGAACGTGACGGAAAAAGCAGATTTTCTCGCTATTTTGTTCGAAGCTGTTTCTGCCTTCGGGACAGTCGGATTAAGCCTGGGCCTAACGCCTGAGCTGACGCCTTACGGGCGGTTACTGATTGTATTAACCATGTTTTCCGGGCGCCTGGGGCCTTTAACTCTGGTTTTTGCCCTCGTGCAGCGCAGGAAAAAAACCTTTGTCCGGTATCCCCAGGAGAAAATATTGATTGGGTAGGGAACAGAAAATGAAGCAATTTGCAGTTATAGGGCTGGGGCGCTTTGGGTCCAGCGTCGCCAGGACACTTGCACGGATGGGCTACGAAGTGCTGGCGATGGATGCCGATGCCGAGCGGGTGAACAATATCACGGAGGAAGTCACTTACGCCGTCCAGGTAGACGCCATGGAGGAAGAGGCCCTGAAGTCGCTGGGCCTGCGCAATTTTGACGTGGTCGTGGTGGCCATCGGCCAGGAGGTAAAGGCCAGCATTCTAGTGACGGTGATCCTCAAAGAAATGGGCGTCCCCAAAATAGTGGCGAAGGCTAATGACGAACTGCACGGCAAGGTGTTGCAAAGGGTGGGCGCGGATGTGGTTGTTTTTCCTGAACGCGATATGGGCGTTCGCCTGGCGCACGCCCTGGTATCCAGGAATATTTTAGATCAAATCCACCTGTCTCCGGATTACAGCATTGTGGAGGTCGTCGCCCCGGCCAGATTTGTGGGCAAAACCCTCGAGGAATCGGCGCTGCGCAAAAAATACGGAATCACCGTCCTGGCCATCCGCCGCGGGGAAGAAATCGTCGTTTCTCCGGGTGCAAGGCAGGTCCTGCAGGAGGGGGACGTACTGGTGGCGATCGGCCGCGACGACCGGTTAAAAGAGTTTGAAGAGTAAGCAGCTCCGTTTGGACGAACGCCAGGTTTCGCTGATCTAAAGCAAGGTTATCGCCATAAAAATTTAAAATCTCTATAAAAAAATGATCCGCGGAGGTCTGCCATGTCCGTAACCAGCCCGCAGAACCCCCAGATAAAATACCTGCGTAAGCTTGCCCAAAGAAAATTCCGGGAAAAAGAGCGAAGATTTATTGTGGAAGGCAGCCTGCTGGTGGCAGAGGCGCTCTCTTTTGGCTGGCCGCTGGAATTGCTGGTCTATACGGGCGAGTGGGGCGCGAGCCGGCAAGGTCAAAAAATTCTGCGGCTGGCCGAGAAAATAAATTTAAAGAGGCTGGAAGTAGACAAGGCCCTTTTTGCTGAACTGGCGGCCACTCAGACCCCCCAGGGGGTTTTGGCGGTTGCCCGCCGGCGCGAAGACGGCCTAACCGGTCTGCTGGAAAAAAAACCCTCCCTGTTCGTACTGGCCGATGCTGTCCAGGACCCGGGCAACCTGGGTACCATTGTTCGCTGCGCCGACGCCGCGGCCGCTGACGGCGTTCTTTTAACGAAAGGAACGGTCGACCTCTTTAACCCGAAGACGCTGCGGGCCACCATGGGCTCGGTCTTTCATTTGCCTGTACTGACTGTTGTGGAAACGGACCGGCTGCTGGCGCAGCTGGCCAGGGCGGGTCTGCAGCTGGTGGTCGGCGACCCGGAAGCAAAAAAGATTCTGCCTGATTGTAATTTTACTCTTCCCACTGTCCTTGCCGTGGGCAATGAGGCCAGGGGGTGTTCGGATGAAATTATGAAAAGAGCCCACCAGGTCGTGCGCATACCTATGCCTGGCCGCGCCGAATCCTTAAATGTGGCCATGGCCGCGGCGATTATGCTTTATGAAGTAGTCCGCCAGCGTTCCCGTTAATTTTTAGTTTTTCTTGTTTTTCCAGGTGGCTTATGTTATAATCAGGGCAAGGTCCCCAAAAAACAGGAAAGGTTGTGAGCAAATGCGTTTCGCCGCCGAATTTTTTTGGAGACTTTTCGAAGCAACCGGTTCCATCAGAGCTTACATGCTCTATAAAAGATTTGCCCTGCACTAAATGAACACAAGCCTGATTAAAAATAATCAATCACTAATCATCGATCATCCGCTATCGTCAATCACCGATCATCCGGAACATTTTTCATGAAGGAGGAGTAACAGGCGCACTCACATATATGAAATTCCGTCCCGCGTGGATGGTTTTTTTATGTTTATCTTTGTAAGGGGAGGTTCCTTCTTCTTTGGAACAGACGTTATTAAAAATGGCGGAAGAAGCGAAAAAAAACCTGGAGGAAGCCAAAAGCCTGGAAGAGGTAAATGAAATACGGGTTCGCTACCTGGGGAAAAAGGGTGAGTTGACGCGGATTTTGCGTGGGATGGGGGATCTTTCCCCGGAACAGCGCCCTCGCGTCGGCCAGGTGGCCAATGAAGTGAGACGGATTCTGGAAGCGGAAATAACCGTTCGCACGGCTCAGATCAAAGAAAAAATCAAACAGGCCCGCCTGATCGAGGAGAAAATAGATGTAACTCTTCCAGGGACAAAGTTTGCCATCGGTCACTTGCACCCTCTCACCCGGGTCAGGCGCCAGATTGAAAATATTTTTTTGGGCCTTGGGTTTGAAATTGCGGAAGGGCCGGAGGTAGAACTGGATTATTATAACTTCGAGGCCTTGAATATCCCCAAGGATCACCCCGCCCGGGATATGCAGGACACCTTCTTTATCAGCGGAGAAATTCTCTTGCGCACGCACACGTCCCCCGTGCAGGTGCGCACCATGGAACGGATGGTTCCCCGTATCCCGGTGAAAATTATCGCGCCCGGCAAAGTTTACCGCCGTGACGACGACGCCACCCATTCTCCGATGTTTCATCAGGTAGAAGGTCTGGTTATCGATACCCGGATAACTTTTGGGGATTTGAAAGGGGTACTGCAAACCTTCGCTGCGGAAATGTTCGGTCCATCCACGCGCACGCGCTTTCGGCCCAGCTTTTTCCCCTTCACGGAGCCAAGCGCAGAAGTGGACATCTCCTGCGTCATGTGCGGCGGCCGTGGTTGCCGCGTCTGTTCTTACAGCGGCTGGCTGGAGATTCTGGGCTGCGGTTCGGTCCATCCGCGTGTTCTGGAGATGTCCGGCTACAACAGCGAAGAAGTTACCGGCTTTGCTTTTGGGATGGGCATCGAGCGGATTGCCCTGTTAAAATACGGCATTGATGATCTGCGCCTGTTCTTTGATAACGACCTGCGGTTTTTGGAGCAGTTTTAAAGGAAGGTTCTTCAAGAGGAGGGAAAAAGGGTTGCGCGTTTCTTTAAAATGGCTGCGGGAATTCGTAGATCTTGAAATATCGCCGGAGGAGCTCTCCGAACAGCTTACTCTGGCCGGGCTGGCGGTGGAAGGAATCCACTACCCGGGCAAAGATATTCAAAGGGTGTATACCGGCAGGGTGGTCAAAATAGAACCGCATCCCAATGCCGATAAACTGGTCATTTGCTGGGCGTCCCTGGGAGAAGGGGAGCCGGTGCAAATAATCACCGGGGCTCCCAATGTGGAAGCGGGCCAGGTGGTTGCCGTGGCGGTGGAAGGGGCGCGGTTGGCGGGCGGGCTGACCATTAAAAAGGCAAAGCTAAGGGGCGTGGAATCGCGGGGGATGTTATGTTCCTGGCAGGAACTAGGGTTTGACCCGAAGTTTATCCCGGCCGACCAGGTGCACGGCATCATGGTTTTGCCGCCGGATGTGCCCGTGGGTGTAGATGTAAAACCCCTGCTCGGGTTGGACGACGTAATTTTGGAGCTGGAGGTCACCCCCAACCGGGGGGATTGCCTGTCCATGCTCGGCGTGGCCCGCGAGGTGGCGGCGCTTTTTAACAAACCTTTAGCCTTTCCCCTTCCACGGGTTGCGGAAACCGGGAAAAATGCTGCCGACCTGACGCGGGTAGATATCCTGGAGCCTGCACTTTGCCCCCGGTACGTGGCGCGATTGTTCACCAACGTGAAGGTTGCCCCCTCCCCCTTGTGGATGCAGGCAAGGCTGCGGGCTGCCGGCATCCGCCCCATCAGCAACGTCGTGGATATCACCAATTACGTAATGATTGAGCTGGGGCAGCCATTGCACGCTTTTGACTGGGATACGCTGGAGGAGGGGCGCATTGTCGTCCGCAGGGCGCGGGAAAAAGAGACCCTGATTTCTCTGGATGGGGTAACCAGGGAGTTGTCCGCCGATATGCTGGTCATCGCGGACGCCCGCCGGCCGGTGGCCATCGCCGGAATTATGGGCGGCCTGGAAACGGAAGTAACCGGGAAGACCGTAAACGTTTTGCTGGAATCCGCTTGTTTTCACCCTGTCAGCATCCGCCGCACCGCGCGCGCACTTGGTTTGCGCTCGGAATCTGCCGTGCGTTTTGAAAAGGGAATCGATCTGGAAGGCTGTCTTGCGGCGGCGGACAGGGCCGCCCAATTGCTCCAACAAATCGGAGCCGGCGACGTAATCGCCGGCGCCGTGGATAATTACCCGGTGAGAAAGGAAGTGGAGAAGATTCTTCTCCGTCCGGCCAGGGTTAATTATATTCTGGGGACCCGGCTCACCAGGAACGAAATTTCGGCGGCTTTAACCCGCCTGCATTTTGAAGTGAACGGCGCGGGCGAGGAGCTGCTGGTGCAGGTGCCCAGCTTTCGCAACGACGTCCGCCAGGAGATCGACCTGATTGAAGAAGTAGCCAGGCTTCATGGGTATAATCAAATCCCGGGCACCCTTCCCTCCGGAGTGAGCACCCTGGGAATCCGCACCCCGGAAAAAGAGATCGCAGAGCAGATCAAGGATACGCTCGCCGCCTGCGGTTTGACGGAAGTGATCACCTTTAGTTTCACCAATCCCGCCGTTTTTGATCAATTTAACGTGCCCGCAAAGAGCAGGCTGCGGGAGGTTGTCAAACTGCAGAACCCCTTGAGCGAGGAGCATTCTGTAATGCGTACCTGGCTTTTGCCCGGCCTGATCGAGGTGCTGCGGCGCAATTTTAACCGGAGGGTCACGTCGGGAGCAGTTTTCGAGATTGGGCGGGTGTTTTATCCGCGGGAGGGCGGGCTTCCCGAAGAGCGCCTCATGCTGGCGGCGGCTGGGATGGGGGAAATTGGCGGCGGGTGGAACGCTCCGGGGTTAAGGATTGATTTTTACTTTTTAAAAGGTGTGTTGGAGACTTTATTTCAGGAAATTGGGGTTAGAGAGCTTTCTTTTGCGCCGGAAAGCGCTCACCCGTCTTTTCATCCGGGGCGGACGGCCCGCGTCTTTTGCGGTGAGGAAGAGCTGGGTATTTTGGGCGAGCTCCACCCCGATGTCCTGGAAAACCTGGAGCTGCCCCTGCGCGTGCTGGCGTGCGAGCTGGACCTGGCGAAAATAACGGCCGCCGCCAAAAGGGACAAGAAGTACGTGCCGCTGCCGCGTTTTCCGGCCGTCCAGAGGGACCTGGCCGTACTGGCGCCCAAAGAGGTGAGCGCGCGCGAGGTGCTAGAGATCATCAAACAGGCCGGCGGACCATTGTTGCGTTCCGTATCTTTGTTTGATGTTTACGAAGGGGAGCAGGTGAAAAAGGATTTTCGCAGCCTCGCCTTTTCTTTGAAATTTTTAGCCGATGACCGCACCCTGACGGTGGAAGAAGTAGCGTCGTTCCTGGAAAAGATCTCGTCGTCGCTGGCCGAAAAAGTAGGAGCGGAAATCCGCGGGGAAAAAGCTGGCTAGCCCGGCAGGAATTTTCTCCTTTTTTGACGAAGTGAAGTGAAAAAGTCAGGGGGAAAAGATTATGGAAAACGGGGGCGAACTGGAGAACCGGGTAGAAGTGGAGATTTTCGGGGAAGGCTATATTTTAAAAGGCAGCGAGCCGCCGGAATATATGCAGATGCTGGCGCAGTACGTGAATAAAAGGATGCGCCAGGTGGTGACCCGGAACCCGCGGCTGAGCACTGCCAAGGCCGCCATCCTGACCGCGCTCAATATTGCCGACGAGCTGATGAAGTTGCAGAAGGAGTTCGACCAGTTAACCCGGGCCAAACTGGAGGAAGAGAGAAAGAAACAGGCGCCCAAGAAGCATTTGGGAAACCAGCTGCGGGCGTAAATGGAAACGATGCGGAAACGATTCTTTAAAGGAGCCCCAAAAATGTGCAAAACTTCGAGATAGCCTGGGCCTTTCGAGAGCTGGCCGATCTTTTGGAGTTTAAAGGGGAAGATTTTTTTAAGATCCGTGCTTACCGCCGGGCCGCGAAAGTCATTGCCGGTTTAAATGAGCCCGTTGAACTGCTCTACCGGCAGGGGGAGTTAAACAAGGTACCCGGCATCGGGAAAAATATACTGGCTAAAATAGCGGAAATGATCAATACCGGGAGAATGCGCAAGCTGGACGAACTGCGGGCGGAAATTCCTCCCGGCGTGCTGGAAATCATGGATTTGCCCGGGATTGGCCCAAAGCGGGCCAGTCTTTTATATGAGCACCTGAAAGTAGCCGGCCTGGATGATTTAGAAAAAATGGCGCGGGAGGCGCGTGTGCGGGCGGTGCCCGGCCTGGGCGCCAAAACCGAACAGGACATTATCCGCAATATCGAGATGCTGCGCCGCCGTTCGGGAAGGGTGCTGCTGGGGATCGCCAGGGAAATTGCCCGGGATTTGGTGGAGTTTTGCAAAGATTTACCGGGAGTAAAAAGGATCGAACCGACAGGAAGCGTCCGGCGCTGGCGGGAGACCGTCGGAGATATAGATTTGCTGGCCATGACTGACGACCCAGAAAGGTTGTTTAGCTCTTTTCTCGGTCACCCCCGGGTTAAAGAAACGCTGGCCCGGGAAGAAGACAGGGTAAAGGTCTTCACCTGGTGGGGAGTTACCGTTGAATTGCTTGCGGCCCCGCCGGAAGAGTACTGGCCGGCCCTTCTCTGGTCCACCGGCAGCCGGGAACATTACCGGCAGCTGCAGTCGCTGGCGCGGCGGAAGGGATTGGAATTAACCAGGTACGGCCTACAGCGCGAGGATGGAAAATTTTTGCTTGTTCAGGCGGAAGAGGATATTTACCGCCATCTTGGCTTACCCTTTATACCTCCCGAGCTGCGGGAAAACCGCGGGGAGATCGAATTCTGCTTAAAAGAGGGAAGGGTTCCCCGGCTGGTGCAGTTAAGCCACATTAAAGGCGACCTGCACATTCATACCGACTGGAGCGACGGAGTTAATTCCCTCGAACAAATCGTCGCCTGCGCCCGAAAGAAGGGGTACCAGTATATTGCCGTTACCGATCACTCCCGCTCGTTGAAAATAGCCAGGGGTTTATCCCTGGAGCAATTAGATGAACAACGCAGGTTTATTGAGAAAATAAACGAAAAATATGACGATATCCGGATTTTATCCGGTATCGAGGTAGATATTTTGCCTTCCGGCGGTTTAGACTGCCCAGCCCAGATTTTAAAGCGGCTGGATGTGGTGATCGCCTCCGTGCATACCAAATTTAACCTGGACCGCCGGGCGATGACGGAGCGCATTTTATCGGCCGTCAAGGATGAACACGTGAATATTATTGGGCATCTCACCGGACGCCTGCTCGGCCAGCGGGAAGCCTACCCGGTAGACGTGGAAAAAATCCTGGCGGCGGCCGGGGAATACGGCAAGTTCATGGAAATAAACTCCTCCCCCGACCGCCTGGATTTGAACGAGGAGCATGCCCGGCTGGCGAAAGAATACGGTTTAAAAATGGTCATCAGCACAGACGCCCATGACCTGCGGCGGATGGACGAAATGCCTTACGGCGTGGCGGTGGCCCGCCGCGCCTGGCTGCAGCCGGAGGACGTGCTGAACACTTTAGAGCTTGCAGAGTTAATAAAAATGCTCAAAACCAAAAATAAGTGATGGTGAAAAGAGGCCAATTATTCAGCTTGAGCGCAAAGGACATCTTGCCCCGCTCCTTTTACGCCCGGGACACACAGGTGGTGGCACGGGAGCTTTTGGGGCATTATCTGGTGCACTATAGCCCGGAAGGGGTCGCCGCGGGCAAAATTGTGGAAACGGAAGCGTACTTGCAAAACGACCCGGCCTGCCACGCGGCGAGAGGGATGACCAGGCGCAACCGGGTGATGTTTGGCCCCCCCGGTCACGCTTATATTTACTTTATTTACGGAATGTATTATTGCTTTAACGTGGTGACCAGGGAAGAAGGGATCGGAGAAGCGGTGCTCATCCGGGCCTTAGAGCCCGTGGCGGGCATTCCTTTGATGCAGGCGCGGCGCTCCCGGCAGAAAATAACCGAACTTTGCAGCGGACCGGGGCGGCTGGTGCAGGCTTTGGGTATCACCAGGGAACAAAACGGGCAGGATATAACCAGCGGGCCGCTGGTGATCAGCCGGGGGGAAAAAAATGATGGCCTGCCCGTGGTGAAGACCACGCGCATCGGCATCAAAAACGGAGCGGAGCTGCCGCTCAGGTTTTACCTGGCCGGCAGCCCTTTTGTCTCCAAAAAGTAACTTTCAGGAAAAGGAATAGGGGGTGCGCCCTTTTTTATTTCGTCTGGTTTAAATCTTTTGCCCGGCGGGTAGAAAAACGAAATATTATGTGCTATTATAAACAGCAGCGAACTTAGGAAGGGGAGATTGCCGATGAAACACACCCTGGCGGTGCTAGTTTTAAACAAGCCGGGAGTTTTGGCCAGGATTTCCGGGCTTTTAAGCAGGCGCGTTTTTAATATCGAAAGCATTACCGCCGGTTACACGGAAGAGAAGGATATCACGCGCATCACGCTGGTCATAAATGGTGACGATCGTGAATTGGACCAGGTAATCAAGCAGTTGTCTAAGTTGATTGACGTAATCAAGATTAAAAAATTGGAAAGTCCAGAGACAATTGAAAGGGAAATGGCCTTAATTAAGGTTAAGGCGCACCCCGCCCGCCGTTCCGACATAGTCGACATCGTCGAGATTTTTCGCGCCAACATTGTGGACATAAACCGGGAAACGATGGTGATCGAACTGACCGGCGACGAAGAAAAAATCAACGCCCTTTGTACTGTGCTGGAGGAGCACGGGATTGTGGAGATGGTACGGACCGGCAAAATAGCCATCGGCCGGGGGCCCGGCGCGGTCAAGTATATGCCGAACGGAAACAGTAATTAAGGAAAGGAAGTAAAGGAGCGTGAACTGGCTTGCCTATGGTGATCGGGATAACCTGCGGCTGGGATGATAATAGTGGCAGGTACTACTTAAATTCTTTATACGCCAGGGCAATTACTGCAGCGGGCGGCACACCCGTTTTAATCCCGGATTGTCTGGAGCGGGGCGAAACGCAGCAATTGCTTTCCATGGTTGGAGGTTTGCTCCTTACCGGCGGCGGAGATGTGGACCCGGTCTATTTTGGCGAGGAACCGCTTCCCCCCTGCGGGGAAATTACCCCCGCGAGGGATGCTTTTGAAATAGAGCTGGTCAGAATGAGCCTGGCTGCCGACTTACCCATTTTAGGCATTTGCCGGGGAGCTCAGGTTCTGAATATTGCTGCCGGAGGGGATATTTACCAGGACATCAACACGCAGATCAAGGGTTCCCTGCGCCATCAACAGAGAGCCCCCCTCTGGGCTCCCACGCATAATATCCAAATTCGACCGGATACCCGCCTCATGACTATTCTTCAAGAAAAAACCGTCCGGGTGAACAGTTTTCATCACCAGGCGGTCCGGAATCCTGCGCCGGGGTTTGTTGTTTGTGCCCTTGCCAATGACGGTGTAATTGAAGCTATCGAAAGCACCACGCATCGGTTTGCCCTGGGCATCCAGTGCCACCCGGAAGGAATGTGGGAAAAAGATCCTCGCTTTTTAAAACTTTTTCGCGCCCTGGTCGAAGCCGGCCGGGGAAATTAAAAAAATGAAAAATTCCCGCCTCCGACAAAAAAATACAAGGCAGGTGAATCTTTGGATCAAATGAAGGATTATTACAGTTGCTGTCGAATTATATATGGAAGTTATCAGCATAAATGTCATATATTGTTATATATTGTCGGAGGTGCTCGAAATGGAAAAAAATCTGGTTGTTCTGATTGCGGATGACCAGCCGGGAATGCGCAAGCTGCTGGGTACGCTGGCAGGGGAGGAAGGATACAGGGTTTACCTGGCGAGAAACGGCCTGGAGGCGGTCGAAATGGTGCGCCAGGTTTGCCCCCACCTGGTTTTTCTAGACGTAAAAATGCCTGTCATGGACGGGCTGGAAGCTTTGGGAAAAATTAAGGCGCTTGCTCCGCAAACAGAGGTAGTCATGATGACCGCTTATATTTCTGCAGAAATTAAAAGGCAGGCCACGAAAAAAGGCGCCCGGTGTTGTTTGGGGAAGCCCTTTGAAACGGAAGAGGTAAAAAGCATTTTGAGAAATTATTCAAATTTAGATATCTAAATTGGATATCTAAAAAGGATTTTTTCTTCATCCCTAGAATAATATAAGAATAATATATTGAGGTAGGACAATTAAATAGCCGGATTACCCATAGGGGTGCCTTCTTGTCTGATTATTTAGCGGTGGGCTGAGAAAAGCGTTTTTGGCGCTTTACCCTTTGAACCTGATCTGGATCATGCCAGCGTAGGGAATGGGTGTTTTATCGATAAAAACCTGTACCCATCCTCGCTTGGTGGGTTTTTTAATTTCCTTTCGGCCTGCTCTTTTGCGGCTGTCGATTAACTGGAAGGGGCAACTTTTCGTGAGCATGGAAAGCGGCAGTATTTACCGGATTATCGATGCTAATTTTAACCGCGCCAGGGAAGGAATCCGGGTGCTGGAAGAGGTAGCCCGTTTTGTTCTTGACGACCTTCACTTATCCAGCCGCTGCAAGCGCCTCCGGCACCGTTTGCGCGTCCTCCAGCAAAACATCCCCGGAGGTCCCGAATGTTTGCTGGCGGCCAGGGATGCCGCCGGCGACGTGGGGCAGAATTGCCGCGCGGAAGAAGAAGACCAGCGGCTGGGCGCTCTTGATTTGTTGACGGCCAATTTCAAGCGGGTCCAGGAAGCGCTGCGCGTGCTGGAAGAGTATACAAAATTTCTTTCGCCCGGTCCAGAATTTAAAAAAATGCGTTTTGAGGTCTATACACTGGAAAAGGATTTGATTACCCGCCTGGGTGCAGAGAAGTTCCTGGCGGCGAAGAGGCAAATAGATTATTGCCTGTACGTTATTGCCACCGAAAAATTTACCCTGGGGAGGCCCCTTGGCGAGGTCGTCGAGGCGGCCATAGCGGGCGGCGCGACGGTTATTCAGTTGCGGGAGAAAGATTATCCCGTCCGCCGACTCATCGAAGCGGGGCTTAAATTGCGCCGCTTGACCCGGGAAAGAGGGGTGGCTTTGATTGTCAACGACCGGGTAGACGTTGCTCTCGCCGTGGAGGCTGACGGCGTGCACCTGGGTCAGGACGATTTGCCGCTGCCGGTAGCCAGGCGAATCTTGGGTCCCGACAAAATTATCGGCCTCTCTACCCACAGTTTAGAAGAAGCTCTTCTTGCCCAGCAGCAGGGGGCGGATTATATTGGCGTGGGGCCGATTTACGCCACCAGGACAAAAGATCCGGCCACTGACCCGGTGGGGCTGAATCTTTTAAGGCAAATGGAGGGCAGGATAACCATTCCCAAAGTGGCAATCGGCGGGATTACGAGCGAGAACGCTAAGGACGTGATTCTGGCCGGTGCTGACGGCGTGGCGGTGATTACGGCGGTGGTCAGCGCTCCTGACGTAAAAGGGGCTGCGGAGGCGCTGCGCGCCGCCATCGAAAAGGCGAAACGGGCCAGGTAATCTATGTGTTTAAAAAAATAATAAAAATTGGAGGTTTCACCAATGACGCAAATATTGGCTGCCCGTTCCGGAAAGGTTACTCCAGAAATGAAGCGGGTAGCGGAAAAGGAAAAAGTTGATGTTCTCCTGGTGGGGGAAAGAGTGGCGGCCGGAGAAGTGGTTATCCCCGCAAATAAAAATCATGCCCGCCTCGATCCCAGCGGGATCGGGAAAGGGCTGCGCACGAAAGTAAACGCGAACCTGGGGACTTCCTCTGCTTTCCCTGACGCGGCCGATGAGCTGGAGAAATTAAAAGTAGCCCTGGAAGCGGGCGCGGATACAATTATGGACCTCTCCACGGGAGGAAACCTGGACGCTACCAGGAGGAAGATTCTTGCCCGGTGCCCGGTCCCACTGGGGACGGTGCCGGTTTATCAGGCTGCTATTGAAGCGCAGGAAAAACGGGGCAGCATTGTGGCCATGACGGCGGAAGACATTTTTTCGGTGATCGAAAAGCAGGCTGCCGACGGGGTTGATTTTATTACCGTCCACTGCGGGGTCACCCTGGAAGTTCTCGCCAGGCTGAAGCGACAAGGGCGGGTTGCCGATATTGTCAGCCGCGGAGGCTCTTTTTTAACCGGCTGGATGCTCCATCACGAGCGGGAGAACCCCCTCTTTGAACATTTTGACCGCCTGCTGGAAATCTGCAGGCGTTATGACGTTACCTTAAGTTTGGGTGACGGTTTGCGGCCCGGCTGCTTGGCCGACGCCAGCGACCGCGCGCAAATTCAGGAGCTGATCGTCCTGGGGGAGTTGGTGGAGCGCGCGCGGGAAGCCGGCGTCCAGGTTATGGTGGAAGGTCCCGGACACGTTCCCCTGGATCAAATCGAGGCTAACGTAAAAATCCAAAAGACCTTGTGCCGGGAAGCGCCGTTCTACGTGCTGGGGCCGCTGGTTACCGACATCGCTCCGGGCTACGACCATATCACTGCCGCCATCGGCGGGGCGCTAGCGGCGATGGCGGGGGCGGATTTTCTCTGTTACGTCACTCCCGCCGAACACCTGAGCCTCCCGACGGCAGAAGATGTGCGGGAAGGCGTCATCGCCTGCCGTTTGGCCGGGCATGCCGCCGATTTGGTAAAGGGGATTACCGGCGCCTGGGACTGGGACCTGGAAATGGCCAAAGCTCGCAAAGCGTTGGATTGGCAAAAGCAGATTGACCTGGCCATAGATCCCCAAAAGGCGCGGCGTTACCGCCAGAAACGGAACCCCTCCGAAATGGAAGCCTGCACCATGTGCGGCGAGTTTTGCGCCATGAAACTGGTAGGGCAGTTTCTAGGTAAGAAGCCGGAGCGGTGCTAGGGGAAGTGACCGTATGGTAATTCCTGTCATATATTATAAAAAAAGCAAAGGGGGAATTACCATGCCGGACCATGTTCATTACCACAGCTTCTCCGGTGAAACTACCGTTGATGTTGAACATTCCCATTCTTACGGGGGAACCACCGGCCCGAACATCCCCAGGGGCTTAAGCCACGTGCATGAAATTAGAGCAACGACAAGTTTTAATGTACGCCACAACCACGAAATGAAGGCGTTCACAGGGCCCGCTATTCCGGTCAGGGGAGGCCACGTCCACAGGTATGGCGGGAGAACCAGCGTGAATGGCCGTCCGCCCCATGATCACGGATTTTCCGGAACGACCTCCGGACCTGTTTAATCCTTGCGTTCAAAAGCCGCGCGTAAATATCCGGTTTGTTGGCCGGATATTTATTTTTTGGCATGTTACTGGACTTAGCAGAAAAATTATGGTAGCCTAAAAACAGTCCCATAATGATAAAAATGATAAAAATAATAAAATGGAGTGAGGGGCGATGTACTGGGATGAAAAGGGCCCGCAAAACACGGCAGCAACCGTTCAGCTGGCTTTAAGAAGGGCCCAGGAGCGGGGGATCGAGTACGTTGTGGTGGCTTCCAGCACCGGCCGTACGGCAGAGCAGCTCCTGGAACAAAATAAAAATTTTAAGATTGTTTGTGTTACTTATCATGCCGGGTTTAAAGAACCGGGAAAAACTCTTTTGAGTCCGGAAACAAAGCGTAAATTGGAAAGTGCGGGCGTACGCGTACTTACCACCACGCACCTTTTAGCCGGCGTCGACCGTGCTTTAAGGTTTCAGTTCGGCGGGATTTATCCGGCGGAGATCATCGCCAATACCTTGCGCATGTTGGGACAGGGCCTGAAGGTCTGCGTGGAAATATCCTGCATGGCTCTGGATGCAGGGCTGATTCCCTACGGCGAGGAGATCATCGCTCTTGGCGGCACGGGAAGGGGCGCGGATACGGCGGTAATTATTGTCCCGGCGCATTCCAACAAGTTTTTTGAAACGAAGGTGAAGGAGATTATCTGCAAACCTCGGGAATTCTAATTCCGTTTGGCGGCCTTTAAAACGGGGTGTTGTCCGCCGGTTTGTTTTTGTACCGCCCGTTGCGGCGCAGACGAACCGGCCGGCCTCTTTCGTGTCGTTATGGGGGGCAACGAAGTGATTGGTGTCCGGGCGGCTTTTTTGCGGACATCTTTTTTACGAAGGGAGCGGAAGATAGCTTTTGCGCCTGTCTTCTCTGGGTGAGTTTGGTTTAATTGAATTGCTCAGCCGGGACCTGGTGGATTCCCGGCCGGAAGTAATCAAGGGGATCGGCGATGACGCGGCCGTGCTGCAGGTGGGCCAGGATAAGTGGCTGTTGTTTACTGCCGACATGCTTGTGGAGGGAGTTCACTTTTCTTTTGCCTACGCTACACCGGAGCAGGTGGGTTTAAAAGCCGTCGTGGCCAGCGTCAGCGATATCGCCGCCATGGGGGGGTGGCCCATGCACGCCCTTATTTCGCTGGGCGTGCCCCTGCACATCCCGGTCGAAGCGCTGGAGGGGATTTACGCCGGGGTCAGGCGGGCCGCCCGCGAATACGGCGTAGATATAGTGGGGGGGGATACGGTCAAGTCCCCGGAGCGGCTGGTTGTCAACGTCGCCCTGCTCGGCGAAGTGGAGGCGGGGCGGGCGATTTACCGGAGCGGCGCGAGGCCGGGCGACTTGCTTTTTGTTACCGGCACGCTGGGCAATGCGGCGGCGGGGTTGTATTTATGTGCCCACCCGGAGGTGCCGGTTTGCCCTGAGACGCGTGATTTTTTGCGCCGGGCGCATTTGGAGCCCCGCGCCCGGGTGGGCGCGGGCAGGGTCCTGGCTAAAACTGGGAAGGTGACGGCGCTGGACGATATCAGTGACGGCCTGGCCAGCGAGCTGCACGAAATTTGCCGGGCCAGCGGAGTCGGCTGCCGGATCAGCAAGCCGGCCCTGCCGGTTGATTTCCGGATGAAGAAAGCGGCGGAAATGGCGGGGCGGGATCCTTTGGACTGGATACTGTACGGCGGGGAGGATTTTGAGCTGGTTTTTACGGCGCCTCGGGACAGCGCCCCCCTTATCCAGAAGGAAATGGCCGCGCACAACGAAGAATGTTATCTAATCGGCGAAATTCTCCCTGCGGAGGATGGGCTGAGCATGGTGCTTGGTGGTAACGAGGTTATACCTCTTCCACGCGGTGGTTATGATCACTTTAAGGACTAAATTAAGGACTAAGAAAGAAGAAGGGAAGAGCAGATGACATTTTGCCGGAGCCGGAAAAACGAAAGGGTGACCGTGAAAACCGGTTCCGCCGCCGAAACGTTATTTTTGGGCGAGCGGCTGGGAAGTCTGGCCGAACCCGGAGACCTGCTCTGCGTGAACGGGGAGTTAGGTGCGGGGAAAACGGTGCTGGCCAAGGGGGTTGCGCGCGGGCTGGGCGTTCGCGAGGCAGTCACCAGTCCGACCTTTACCCTGATTAACGAGTACAAGGGGCGTCTTCCCTTTTACCACCTGGATGCGTACCGCTTGAGCAATGCCCTGGAAATGGCTGACCTGGGTTGCGAGGAATATTTTTACGGCTCCGGAGTCACCCTGGTGGAGTGGGCTGAGCGGGTGGCAGAGATTCTCCCTCCCGAGAGGCTGGATATTCAGATTGAAAATGTGCCCCGTTCGGAAAATGCGCGTAAAATCATTTTTTTACCGCGTGGAGAAAGATATCGGCGTCTGACGGAGGAGTTGAAGAGGCTTGTTTGTGCTGGGGATTGAAGCGGCAACCACCGTGCTTGGCGTGGCGGTGGTCAAAGACGAGGTTCTCTTGGCCGAGCGTTTTCTAAACAACCAGCGCACTCATTCGACAAATCTGCTGCTCATGATCAAGGGCGCTCTGGAAGATTCACAAGTCAGTTCCGGGCAATTGTCGGGGATCGCTGTATCCATCGGCCCCGGTTCATTTACCGGGCTGCGCATCGGTTTGGCCACGGCCAAAACACTTGCTCAGGTCTGGAGCCTGCCGCTTGTCGGGGTGGGCACGTTAGAGGCACTGGCCTACCCGCTGGCGGGGTTTTCAAACCTGGTTTGCCCGGTGATCAACGCCCGGAAAAATGAGGTGTATGCGGCCGTCTTTTCCGCTTCTCCGGAAGGGAGTCTCAAATCCATCATTGAACCTGCGTCGAGAACCCCTGCAGAACTGGTTGCGCAGTTAAAAAAACTCTCCCCGGCGATTGTTTTCGTGGGCGACGGCGCCTTGACTTATAAAGAAATATTTAGCGAATGTTTGGGCGATCGGGTTATTTTTGCGCCGGGGGAACTTTCCCTCCCCCGGGGGGCGGCAGTAGCCGGAATGGGTCGGCGAAAGCTCCTGGCAAACAAGACCAGCGACCCTCTTTTGCTGGCGCCCCTCTACCTGCGCGCGTCTGAGGCGGAAATTAAATGGCGGCAAAAACAAAAGTCCACGCCGGGAATTTAGAAATTTACCTGACGGCCATGCGGGAGGAGCACGTTGACGAAGTGTATTGTATTGAGAAGCTTTCCTTTCCCACCCCCTGGCCCAGGATATCTTTTCTCCACGAACTGCAAAACAACCTGGCTTATTACGTGGTCGCCCTGGCAGAAAAAAAGGTGGTTGGCTACGCGGGCATGTGGCTGATCCTGGAGGAGGCCCACGTTACCAACCTGGCCGTGCACCCGGATTACCGCAGGTTAGGTGTGGGACGCCTTTTGCTCGGGGAACTGATTTTGCGGGCCGCCCTTTTGGGAGCGGCCCGGATGACGCTGGAAGTGCGCGCTTCCAATCAGGTGGCGATCGGGCTTTATACGAGCCTGGGTTTTCGCCAGGAGGGGCGGCGCAAGGGTTATTACGAAGATACCGGGGAGGATGCGCTCATTATGTGGAAAGATCTTCTCCCCTAATCTTTTGGAAATTGCGCGCCGTTAATTTGTGCTATGATTTCGGCAGCCGCCCGGCGCGGGTCGGGCGCTTTGATGATCGGCCTGCCCACCACCAGATAATCAGCTCCCGCCGAAATTGCTTCCTTTGGCGTGACCGCTCTTTTGTGGAGGTCGGTTTCAGTTTTTTCCGGCCGGCCGGACGGGCGAATCCCCGGCGTGACGATCAACGGCCTGCTCCCCAATTCCCTCCTCAGCAACCCCGCCTCCCGGCCGGCGGCGACCACCCCGTCGCAGCCGTACTCGACGGCTTTTTTTGCCCTGTAGAGGACCAGCTGGTCCACGGAGCACGGGAAGCCCAGATCCTTTAAATCAGCGGCGTCCAGGCTGGTTAAGACGGTCACCGCCAGTAATTTCAGGGTGGTGCTGCCGCGGCCCCTTACGGCGTTTTTAATAATTTGTGCGTTGCCGTGGATGGTAAGAAAGGAAACCCCCAGGGCGGACACCTGCGCCACGGCTTTTTCCACCGTTTCAGGGATGTCGTGAAATTTTAAATCCAAAAAGACTTTCTTCCCTCTGTCCAGAAGCCATTTTACTATTTCCGGCCCGCTTGCGGCAAAGAGGACGATCCCGATTTTAAAAAAGTTGACGATTCCCTCCAGATATTCCACCATTTCTTTCGCCTGCGCAGCGTTTTCAAAGTCCAGCGCGCAGATCAGCCTTTCTTCGGGCTTCACGGCCTGTCCTCCTTTGCAAATAACTTTTTGGTTATTGCCTTTCTTTAAGACAAACCTTACCTGGCGTTCGTCCACCGCGCTTAAAAGATGCTCCTCTTGGACGAAGCCAGGTTTTGGCGGTCTAAAGCAAAGGTTATAGCCATAATATTATAATTTTTCTGGGCGCAATCATAGGGTGCGGGCTTGGTTCACCACCTGGTGATCTTGCGCGGCGGCATGCCCAGCCCGTCAATTTTTTCACCTCTGGCCACTTTGTGGTAAGCGGGCGGCATGCCAGCAAGGGGATCGCACAGTGCGCCGAGGTAAGAGATGGGATATTGCACCCCTCTTTTGTAAAGTTCTTCTAAATTCCGCTCAACCTTTTCGACATGCTGCGGCGGGAGGGCAATGGCCAGCTCATCATCCTGAACGTGGCCGTACCTTCGTTCGCCGTAGCAGGGGATGGTCAGCGCCGGCTTTCCGGTCAGGTAGCACTGGGCGATGGCGTCGGCGCAGGAGCTTTCTCCAACGCAGAAAAACTGCAGGCGTTCGTAGTCTTCAAACTGCAGGGCGTTGATGATCAGGATCATTTGGGCGGGGTTGCCGTAAAGGAGTACAAGGTCAGGCTCGAAGGAACCGTACACCTGGGGGGCCAGCAAGACCGCCCGGAACCTGCCGGGAGGTATGCGGGGGATGGCTTCCTCGCATTTTCTGGCGTCTTCTTTGGTTTTGCACCAGACCAGGCTGCGAAAGGTGCCGTTTTTGACCTGGGCGGGCGGTTCGGCCAGGCCGATGATCGAAGCGCACACGTTCAGCGGCAGCAGGTCGTCCGCTGTAGCTCCCACCGTCCAGTCAAAGGTGCGGACAACGGTAATCAATTGACAGAGGGTCATTTTTGCCTGGGGGCGGCGCACCCACCTGTTTTTCGCCAGTTCTTCCGGGTCTTCCAGGAGCTTTAGCCCGACGGGAAAAGTTTTCAGCCTCAAGAGGGCTTCGATCTTTCTGATTAGTGTTGTCCATCCGGTATTATGATTGTCCATTATTTTTCTCCTTTCTCCAGTTGTTTAGTATTTGCCATATATGTGTCCACCAATGGTTAGCGGCGAAAATAATCCGCCCGGAAATTTCCTCTTTTTAATTCGGCAATCAGGTCAGCTTGGCTTTTGATGGGGTGCGCAAAGACAGTCACGCAGCGCCCTAATTCCGAAATGGTATGGGCGTCGCTGCCGCCGACGCTTTTTAAGGAAGTTTTCTGCCCGACGGCCTGGGCCAGGTCGTTTTCTTTCTTGGTGGACTTGCCGCTGTGTGTCTCCAGGGCGTCGACAAGTTGAAAAACACGCCTTTTGCAGGCGCTTTCCAGGGTCATTGACAAGTCGGCAAAACCAAAAAGCAAAAACCCCCGGAAGGGATGGGCGGCGATCATTACCCCGCCCGCACCGTCAACAGCTTTCCGCAGGTCCGCCGGCGCCGGTATGCCCGGCGGAATGTTATCCAGCCCAAAGATAAGCAGATGCCCGTCCCTGGTTTCCACTTCTACCCCGCAAAAAAGCGGGAAATGCCACTTATTACTCAGGCGTTCCAGATCTTGGGCATCCCAGAGTTTGCCGTGCTCAGTGAAGCAGATGCCGTCCAGCCCAATGCGCTTTGCTTCCTGGATGGCCTCTTCCGGGTCAAGGCTGCTGCAGGGGGAAAGGGCTTTTGTGTGAACGTGCAGATCGATGATCATCGCTGGCTCCTCCCGCTCTGCTTTAAGCGTTGAAGAGTGTGCGGCAGTGGTTTTGAAGACCGGGGAAGATCTTAAGCTGCTCTTTTAGATAAGCGCCGGGGTCTTTGGCCGCACCCTTTTTCTTTAATTCCCCCCAACGCTCATAAAGGGCACAGCGCATAATGGCGTCGCAGCATTCCAGGAGCAGGTTGGCCAGGTGACGGCAGCCTTCCCGCCCCACCTTGCGGTTTACCGTGCTGATTAAGTCGGGAGAATTTATGGAAAGGCCGCGGGCGTTTTTTAAAACGGGGAGCGCCTGCTCGCAAACCGGGGTGGTTACCCGGCGCATTTTTCCTTCGAGGCGGGTAATGACAAATTCCGGAGTCTTGACCCAAACGTCTAATTCCATTCCGTAGATATTGTCTTCCAGGATGCCGTGGGCAAAAAAGGTTTCCGGGTCGGGGCGTTCGACGCCCACCCATTTCGTCCTGCTGAATCCAAGCATTTTCTATCTCCTTTCCGAATAGCGGTATGTTAAGTTATAGCAAGTTTCTCGGAGGGAGTTGTTTGTTTGTTTTTTTAACTTTCTGCATCTATCCCTTCTCTTAAAGGACTTCCTTCGGCGAAGGCTATACAGCTGTTGATCAGCCTGGGATTTTGGGTGAGGAATTCTTGATAGGCCGTCTTCAATTCGTTACCTTTTTTGGATAAAATCTCCCCGAGGGGCTCGACTGTATACCGCAAAATGACCTGTTCGCAGCATTCCAGGACCAGGTCGGCCAGCCGGGGACAGCCGTGGGGACCGCCCACAAAATTATTGACCAGTTTAATAATTCCAGAACCAATGCGCAGACCGACGACCTGTTGTAATAAGGGGATTGTTTGCCGGCATTCGCCGGTAAAGCATCTTTCGATTACACCTTCCACGGAACTTATTTCTAAATCAGGTATTTTTACCACCATTTCCACTTTCGCCGCAAAAAAGGTTTCTTGTACGGCGGCTTTTACAAGAAGATCGCCGTCAGGACGGTCGCTGGCGCTGGCGTGTTTATTCCTGGCGTAACTTAAAAGCATGGTTTTCCCCTTTCCGCAAAACATATAAAACAATCTTATTATTTTTTAAATTATATAGCAAGGCTTATTTTTTCGCTTTTTTAAGTAAATCTTTACGATAGTTCATAATAAATACCGGTAGCGAGAAAGCATATTTATTTTTATTTTTTAAAGCGAGTGACTGACGTCTGGCAACCAGTGTTTGAATTACGCGGGACTAATTTTAAGTCCGGTGGCGGATCATGGAAATACGCTCTTTTTTAGGCGGTGTATATAAAAAATCATTTTCAAAAATAATATTGTATATCATGGGATAAATATGGTTGAATATGTCCTGGCCGCCTGGGCCGGTTTGCTGGCGGCTGCCGTGTCGTGGTTGAGCAATAGTATTTTTGTTGGCCTGGCGGCGTGCGGCAAGGCGGTGGTTTATCTCGCGCCTGCCGTTGAAGAAAGCGCTAAAACAGGTTTAGCCGTTTTGCTGGGCGCCCCCATCTGGTTGACGCACCTTACCTTTGGTTTTTTGGAGGCGCTCTGGGATATCACAGGAGGCGGCAAACGGGGTATCTATGCGGGCCTGGCCGGTCTGGCCGGCCACCTGTTTTTTGGTTTGGCGGCGTTTTTTATTTTTCAGGCGACCGGGTTTTTCTGGCTGGCTTTAGCGGGCGGCTACGTTTTGCATTTGAGCTGGAATGCCTTTGTTGTGTTCAAGCTGAGCTAGTTTACGGGCGTCAATGTGCCTTGCTTGACGCCCGGAAAATTGCGGGATATAATGAAAATGAGGAAGAAGAAAAAATAAAAATTCCGGGATATAAAACCGGGATATAAAATAAAAAGATTTAATTAAGAAGGAATTTATACTTAAAGAGCAAGATAAGGTGTACTTTTCCCGTAGATGTTAGATAATTCACAATCTCCAAAGAGCAGCTCTGACTTCTCTCTAATCACCACAACCATTTCGGGAGGGCTTTAGCCATGCTAAAGCTCTTCTTGCGTGATCCTTTTTGAGGAACAGGTGGAAAACGTGAAAGGATTGCTTCAGCCCTTAAGGGAAACGCCAGAATTTAAAAGTTTGGCCAAAGGTTTGCAAAAGGATCTCAGCAAACAAATGGTCTTTGGGCTTTCCGGTTCCCAGCTTAGTTACGTCCTGGGCGGCCTGGTTTCGTCCGCCGAATGTCCCGTGCTGGTGATTACTCCGGGGGATGCGGAAAGCATCAATCTGGTCGATGAGTTAAACGCTTTATTGCCCGACGTGCGGACATATCAGTTTGCTGCCTGGCAGCTGCTAGCCGGGCACGTTCTGGCGCGGGATCAGGATGTAGCCGCGCAGCGCCTGAAAGTTTTGGAGGCTTTGGCGCGTGGCGACCAAAATCTGGTCATCGTTGCCCCGGTGGAGGCCCTCCTGCGGCGTCTTTCCCCTCCGGAAATGTTTTCCCAGGCCAAAATTTCCTTGCAAGTCGGAGAAAGAGTCGATCCGGAGGAGCTCAAGCACAGGCTTCTTGAATGCGGCTACGAGCGCGTGGAGCTGGTGGAGTTAAGGGGGCAGTTTAGCAGCCGGGGCGGAATTATCGACATTTTCCCGATGACTTTTGAGCAGCCGGTGCGTGTAGAATTTTTTGACGACGAGGTGGATTCCATCCGCTTCTTTGACGCGGAGTCCCAGCGTTCGGAGAAAAGAGTAGACGGCGTGTCTTTTTACGCGGCCACCGAGCTGGTGATTGACGATGAGATCAGGATGCGGGCGCTGGAAAAATTAGAAGCGGAATACAACAATCAATTAAAGAAAATTTCTAAAACGAAGTTCGGTGCAGAGGCAAAAGCACTGCAGGCGGAGCTTGCCGAAAGGATGATCAGCCAGCTGGCCGCCGGGGGGTTTTCGATCGAGTGGGAGCAGTATTTACCTTATTTTTATTCCCGGCAGCATACTTTGCTTGATTACCTGCCGCCCAAAAGCATCGTCGTAGTCAACGATCCCCTGCGCTTGAAGGAAATAGTGGAAAGCATCCATAAGGAACGCGAACAGACTTATACTGATCTTTTAACTGCGGGCAAGGTTTTGCCCGGCCAGTTTCATTCTTATGCGGATTGGTCAAAATTAAACGACGGCCTGGCCCGCCAAAGAGTCATTTACGTATCGTTTTTGCCCAGGCAGCCCAAGGATATCTACCCGCAAAACGTAATCACTTTTGCCACCAGGGGGATGCAAACTTTCCTGGGGCGCCTGGATATGCTGGCCAGTGAAATTCAGCGCTATAAAAGAATGGGTTACGCGGTCGTCTTGCTGGTCAATACCGAGGAGCGCGCCCGGCACCTGCAGGAATATTTGCGGGACGCGCAAATTGACGCGTTTTGCGTTCGCACGCTCACCCAGGAAGTGCGCCCCGGCAATGTGGTTATTTCTTTAGGCCGCCTGATTAACGGCTTTGAGCTCATATCCGGCAAGCTGTCGGTCATTACCGAAAATGAGATCTACGGAGAGTTGCGTCCCCCGCGGCGGGAACGCTACCGGAAGGCAAAGGAAACCGTGCCTCTGGCAGATTTAAAACCGGGGGATTATGTCGTGCACGTAAATCACGGCATTGGCCGCTACCAGGGGGTGGTTTCCCTCTGTATTGAAGGCGTACAGAAAGACTACCTGCTCATCCAATATGCCGGAGAGGATAAATTGTATGTTCCCGTCGACCAGATCGGGCTAATTCAAAAGTATCTAGGGGCGGAAGGAGTAGCGCCCAGGTTGTCGCGCCTGGGGAGCAATGAATGGTCCCGCGTCAAAAGCCGGGTAAAAGAAGCGGTGCGGGAAATGGCCGATGAGCTGCTGGCCCTTTATGCGGCCAGGCAAAAACTCCCCGGCCACGCCTTTGCTCCGGATACGGTCTGGCAAAAGGAGTTTGAGGCTAATTTTCCCTACGAAGAGACTCCCGACCAGTGGCGGGCCATCGCGGAAGTGAAAGCCGATATGGAGCGCCCCCGGCCCATGGACCGGTTGCTCTGCGGCGACGTCGGCTACGGGAAAACCGAAATCGCCTTGCGGGCGGCGTTTAAAGCGGTGGTTGAGGGGAAGCAGGTGGCCGTTTTGGTGCCCACGACGGTTTTGGCGCAGCAGCACTACAACACTTTTCGCGAGCGCTTTGCCGGGTTTCCAGTCACCATTGAAATGCTCAGCAGGTTCCGTTCACCGAAGGAGCAGCGCCAGGTCATTGCGGCCATCAAAGAGGGGAAAGTAGATATTGTCATCGGTACCCACCGGCTGGTTCAAGAGGACGTTACCTTTAAGAACCTGGGCCTGGTTGTAGTCGACGAAGAGCAGCGCTTTGGGGTGGCCCATAAAGAGAGACTCAAGCAGTTAAAGCAGGATGTGGACGTTTTAACGCTTACCGCTACACCTATACCCCGCACCTTGCACATGTCGCTCATCGGGATCCGGGATACCAGCCTTTTGGAAACCCCGCCTGAAAACCGCTTTCCCGTGCAAACGTACGTTTTAGAAGAAGACCCCGTTTTAATCCGGGAGGCCATCCGCCGGGAGCTGGGGCGCGGCGGGCAGGTATTTTTTGTCTACAACCGGGTGGCAGACCTGGACCGCGTTGCCGCCTGGCTGCAGGGGCTGGTGCCGGAAGCCAGGATTGCCATTGCTCACGGGCAGATGCGTGAAGACGATCTGGAGCAGGTGATGATGGACTTTATCGAAGGTTTATACGATATTTTGGTGTGCACGACAATTATTGAAAACGGCCTGGACATTCCCAACGTCAACACATTAATTGTCAAGGATGCCCAAAATTTGGGCCTGGCGCAACTTTACCAGCTGCGCGGGCGGGTCGGACGGTCCAACCGCCTGGCCTACGCTTACTTCACTTTTCGCCGCGATCAGGTGCTTTCCGAACTGGCCGAGAAAAGGCTGGCCGCCATCCGGGAATTTACGGAGTTTGGCTCTGGTTACAAAATAGCCATGCGCGACCTGGAAATCCGGGGCGCGGGCAATTTGCTGGGGCCGGAGCAGCACGGCCACATCGCCGCCGTCGGCTTTGATCTTTATTGCCGGCTGCTGGCGGAAGCGGTGCAGGAGGCAAAAGGCGAGCCTGTTCAGCGGCCGCTGGAAACCACTGTGGAATTGCCGGTGGAGGCCTATATCCCGGACGATTATATTCCCGATGCCAACCAGAAGGTGGATATTTACCGCCGGCTGGCGGCCGTGCGGAAGGAAGAGGAAGTATCCGACCTGGAGGAAGAACTGGTGGATCGTTTTGGGGATTTGCCCGCGTCCACCCGTAACCTGCTGGCGGTAGCACAATTAAGGGTTTTGGCCGGACGGCTGGGGATTAAAAGCATCATCGGCCAGGACGGCGGTTACCGCCTGCAGTTTTACCCCGAACATGCTCTCGACGGAGAAACTCTGGTTTCGATTGGAAAAGAATATTACAACCGGGTCAAGTTTGCCAATTCCGATGGCTTTGAGATCCGGCTGCGCACCAGGGTTCCTCCTTCTGAGCCCTTAACTTATCTTGGCAACCTGAAGGAATTCCTGCACCGGCTGCAAGGCATGGGTTGAAAACCAACAATTAGGGGAAAGCGCGCAAGATAAAATTACCTTTCACTGGAGGGAAAGCTATAATTTCTTTTCTGCAGGGCTTCCTTGAACTCGGGAAAGGCCCTTTCAAACTGGACCTCCATCCAGTGCTGGGTTTTTTGATCGGAGTGCGTATAGGTTTCAATGAGGTACTGAACCATGCGGTAAAGGGCGGAAAGGCTTAAACTGTCCAGCGACTCTTTTAGCTGGTTTTGCAGATAAACATCTCCTTCTTCCCGCGCCAGCCTGATACATTGCTCCAGGATCGCTCGTCGTCCGTAGCGGGCCATCAGTTTGATGAGCTCTTCTTCTATGGGAGTAAAGACAGGCTCTTTTCCGTAGCGCAACCATTCCTCGCGAATCCCTAATTCCCGGCAAATATTTTTAATTAGCTGATCGGAAGGAATTTTTAGACCGCGCTCAATCCCGTTGATATGCTGGGGGCGAATACCCACTTTTTGAGCCAGCTGCGTTTGGGTGAGGCTCAGCTCCTGACGTATTTGCCTTAACCTTTCTCCTATTGTAGACACAAATACTTCACCTCAGAATCACGACAAGTTGACAAATTAACCGCAGATACATTATTATAAAACTAAGCTACATCCGGAAAGGAGCGAGTGCATTGTCCAAAGGGATGAGCCCTAATGAAATTAAAGCCGAACTGGTGCGCAGAGGGATTAAGATCATCGACATCGCCCGTCAGGCGGGCGTAAGTGGTGAAGCAGTAACTATGACCATCGCTGGGAAATATTCCTATCGTGGGCGCCGCATCAGGCCGTTTATCGCGCGGGCAATCGGCCGTCCGGAATCAGAAATCTGGCCTGAATCCACTAAATAAACAGTATTAGCTAACTAAGGCTACTATAACACAAGTGGAGAGCCGTGACAATTGTAAATTAAGAGGAGAGGCACAAAGGCCGGGAATTGGGGAGAATTTTGCGGTAAATGTTTTTTGTACACCTGTGCCTTTGTGCCTTTGTTCATGGAGATCAGCTTGCCGTTTGTGCAAGTTTAATTTTTTAGTTGAAGTTTCGGGTCATTCCATTATATAATAGTGGGCGTTGAAAGGGAGGGAGCCGTTTTGGTCAGAGTAAATCTGTTGCTGGTCGGGTTTTGTTTGCTTTTTTCGTTTCTCCTTGCCGGCTGTGGGCCCAGGGTAGTCGCCACGGTGAATGAAAAACCAATTACCTCTAGCCAGCTCGAAGAAGAAGTTGGTCAGGCGAAAAAGATGCTGGAACAGCAGGGCTTTAGTTTCAAAGCTGACGAGGGGCAAAAAATGCTTGCTTTGCTGCGCCAGCAGGTTTTGGAACAAATGATCCAGGAAGAACTGCTCCTGCAGGAAGCGTCTCGGTTACATGTTTGGCCCACGGAAAAAGAAGTGGAGGAGGAAATAAAAAATTTTCGTGAGCAGTTTGAATCGGAGGCGAAGTACAAGCAGTTTTTAGCCGCCAATGGGTTTTCCGAGCCCAAATTAAAGGATCTGCTGAAGAAAAACCTGGCTATCCAGGCAGTTCAGGAACAGGTCTGGAAAAATCTAGAGGATATTTCTGAGGCTCAGGCGAAAGATTTCTATGAGAAAAATAAAGATAATTTTACTCTCCCGGAGCAATTTCAAGTACGCCAGATTTTAATTCCGGTGATCGGAGAAGGGCAAAAGGCGCTTGTAGAAGCAAAGGTGGAAGCTATGCAGATCTTGAACAGGCTCAATCAAGGGGAAGATTTTGCCGCCCTGGCCAAAGAAAGAGCTCAAGGCGCCGGTTCTTCTCCTGATGTGTATACATTTAGCCGGGGGGAAACCGATCCCGAATTTGAAAAGGCGGTCTTGGGCCTTGCGCCGGGTCAAATCTCCCCCGAGCCGGTGCGCACACAATATGGCTATCATGTAATCAGGCTGGAAAAAATCCTTCCTGCCCAGGTGAAGCCTTTTACGGAGGTAAAGGGCGAGATTGTCGCTTACCTTCGTGAGCAGGCCAGGCAAAAGGCCTTTTCAGAATACCTGGCCGATCTCAAAAGCAAGGCGACTATTGTTAATAAATTAACAAAAGAAAACGTCGGGCAGTAGGGTGGATTTTCGCGAAAGATGAAAAATCTTTGTCTAATGACCTGGTAAAAAATGAATAAGTCCTTCCCTCTTGTTATATACTATCACTAAAGTATCATTGCGATCATTACGCAAAATGGGAGGGAAGGGTGATCCATGAAAGCAACCGGTATTGTGCGCCGTATAGACGACTTAGGACGAGTGGTGATCCCTAAAGAGATCCGCAGGACATTACGGATTCGTGAAGGTGACCCGCTGGAAATTTTTGTAGACAGGGAAGGTGAGGTAATTTTAAAGAAATACTCGCCTATTGGTGAGCTGGGGGACTTTGCCAAGGAGTACGCCGACTCTTTATACGAGGCATTGGGGCACATAGCCTGTATTGCTGACCGCGATACCATTATCGCTGTTGCCGGAGCTCCAAAAAAAGAATACATCAATAAACCGGTTGGACCCGCCGTAGAGAAGGCGATGGAAGAACGCAGGGCGATCATCATCAACAATCCTGGCGAGGATCCCTTCTGCAAGGAATGCATGATTGTTGAGGATGGAGAGTGCAAGTATTCCGCTGAGGTGATCGCACCGATTATCGCCGAAGGAGATCCCATCGGGGCTGTAATCCTGGCTTCCAAGGAACCAAATGTGAAGATGGGAGAGTTGGAGCTAAAGCTGGCGGAGACGGCAGCCGGGTTCCTGGCCAAGCAGATGGAGCAATAAAGGCAATAAAAAAGGTGGCGGCCGGCCACCTTTTTTATTCGTCATCCTCTAAAAAACGGTGAGCTTAACCGAAGATATAGGGAAAGGGGTGAAACGCCTGGCTTAACCCGGCGGGTGAAGTCGGCAGCCGCCGGGAGAGAGGTTAAACGATGAGGGCAGACATAACTATTGCCGGGCTTGGCCCCGGTCACCCCGGCCACATACCTTTGTCTGTGTGGGAGGTGTTGAAAAGCAGTCCGCGGATTTTTTTGCGCACGGAGCAGCATCCGGCGGCGTCATGGTTGAGGCGGCAGGGAATCAATTTTCGCACGTTTGACTTTTGTTACGAAAATAGCCGGGATTTTCAGGAGGTATACCGGCAAATTGCCGCTCTTGTTTTTGAGGAAGCGAAAGCTGCTCCGCTGGTTTACGCCGTGCCGGGCAACCCTCTGGTCGCCGAAGAATCAGTAGAATTAATTTTGAAAGAAGGAAAAGATGCGGGTCTGCAAATAGAAGTGTTGCCGGCCATGAGTTTTTTAGATGCTCTTTACACAGTCTTAAATTTAAACCCCGCCGCGGGCATCCATATTGTGGATGGGCTCCGCTTGGGCGAACAAAAACCGGACCCCCGGGTAGGGAATATAATAATTCAGGTATATAACAAATTAGTTGCCTCCGACGTGAAATTATCATTGATGGAGTACTATCCGGAAGATCATCTGACGACAGTAATCAGGGCGGCAGGTGTGCCCGATTGGCAAAGAATTGAGCAGCATCCCTTGCACGACCTGGATCATTTGGACTGGCTGGACCACTTGACGAGCATCTACCTGCCCCCGTGCCCGGCAAAAGCAAAAAAGTGCGACTACCCGCTCGATCCTCTGGTTGACGTCATGGCCGCCTTGCGGGGAAAAAACGGCTGTCCCTGGGATCGCGAACAAAACCACCACACTCTCCGGAAATATCTTTTAGAAGAGGCTTACGAAGTTGTGGAGGCGATAAACCAGGGGGATATGTATAAAATATGTGAGGAATTGGGAGACTTATTACTACAAATTGTTTTCCATGCTCAGATCGCAAGCGAGGGCAGACATTTTGACATTAACGACGTCATTGCGGGAATTACCGAAAAAATGTTCCGCAGACACCCCCACGTCTTTGGAAATCTGTCTGTGGCTGACAGCCGGGAAGTAGAAGCGAACTGGGAAAAAATCAAAAGCACGGAGAAAGAATGGACTGGCCGCGGGTCTCTTTTAGACGGGATTCCAACCAGCCTGCCGGCCCTTTTAAGGGCCCAACGGGTGCAGTCCAGAGTGTCGAAAGCAGGTTTTGATTGGTCCGACTACCGGGGGGCGCGGCAGAAGATTGACGAGGAGCTTAATGAATTGTCTTCGGCCATTGCGAGAAACAATCCCGAGCAGATTAAAGAGGAAATAGGAGATTTGCTCTTTGCCGTAGTTAACCTTGCTCGGTTGCTTAAAACGGATGCGGAAATGGCGTTAGCCGCCACGGTGGACAAGTTCATCCGGCGCTTCCGTTACGTGGAGGAAAAAGCGCGCCAGCAAAGGCGTAAGCTTACCGATTGCACCTTGGAAGAATTGGACAGCTGGTGGGAGGAAGCAAAAAAAGTTGAAGAAACGAAAAAAAAGTAGGATTTATTTTCCTTGCCAGAAGGAACTTTTTTAGATTTAGCGAATAATAAGGCATGATCAAAAACCATTAAGGGGGGTATTTATGAACAAAGCAGAATTGATTGCTCAGGTGGCAGAAAAATCGGACATGACCAAAAAGGATGCCGAGAAGGCGGTTAGCGCGATGTTGGCGGCGATCGAAGAGGCTCTGGCCAGAGGGGACAAGGTCCAACTGGTGGGCTTCGGTACTTTTGAAGTCCGCGAACGTGCTGCCCGCAAGGGGCGGAATCCGCAGACGGGCGAAGAAATTGAAATTGCCGCCGCCCGCGTGCCGGTTTTTAAAGCAGGAAAATCTTTGCGGGAAGTTGTTTCATAAGGAGCGGGCACCTTAAAAAAGCATAGTGCGCCTGGATAAATTCCTAAAAGTATCACGGTTGGTCAAACGGCGAACGCTGGCGAAGGAAATTTGCGTCAGAGGCCAGGTAACTCTTAACGGAAGAGTGGCCAAAGCCGGCGCAGAAGTCAAACCTGGTGATGTTGTCATCATTAATTTTGGATACCGTCAGTTAAAAGTAGAGGTTTGCGGGTGTGCAAACGTCCCGGCGAAAATGGCCACCGAATTATACCGGATACTAGAAGACAGAAAAATTACAGATGAAGGTGAAAATTAAGGCCTTTTTCAAAAGGCCTTAATTTTTTATGTAGGAGCAAAAGAAAGATAAACAAAGATAAAGTGTTTTAGTTATGAAAATATACAGTTTTTTAGCTGAAATGCTTAAAATGGGGACTTGCCTTAATATGGTAAAATTAGTAATAAATACATTTTTTTGCAAAGGAGGGAGGTTACACGAATAGGAAAACAGGTAGTAAACCCAGCAGAATAGTTCTGATCTTAATCATTGTTTTCGTGTTTTTGGCCGGAGTGGTGACCGAGAACAGGACACATCTCCTTCAGGATGTGATCAATTCCGGCCCCGAACTGGTTGCACCGGTGAGAAGTTTTCTTCAAAAAATTGTGCAAAACCAGATGGTGCCGCTGGCCATTACGGTTTTGCCGCTTTCCTGCCGATCCTTTTCGGCGTTCTCCCGGCGGCGCCTTAAAAAATGAAAGCAACCAGGGCTGACCATCATTGCGGGGGGTGGGAATCTTGAAGGTTTTAGCTGGCCGGTAGGTTCTCTTAAAAGGCCTTTTTTAAAAAGGGGTCCTTTAAGGTGCGGGCGCCTGGCCCAAAAAATTTTTATTCTTAATTAAGGTTTTGAAGAAGAAAAAAGCAAAAAGCAAAAAAGGGAAGGACATGCCTGAAACGAAAAGAAAAAGGCCTGACCTAAAAAGCCCCCGTACAAACCGGCCGTACGGAATTCGTTTTTGGGGAGGTGGAAGGCTTTTTCCGGTAAATCACATATTTTTCTTCCCCTGGGTTAAGCTAAAAAAAAGAGCTGCAAGGGGGAAGTAAAATGAAGATTCGCTGGTTTACCGGAATAATCATCAGCGCATCTATTTTCGGTCTTCTGGTGGGAGGATGCGCCCGGCAGGCCCCGCGCAAGCCTATTCCCGGCGCCCCGCGGAGCGAGCCCACAATCACCATCTTCGTCAATGAAACCGGCGAGAAGAAGCAAATCAAACTGGAAGATTACATTGCCGGGGTGGTGGCGGCGGAAATGGAGCCCACCTGGCCGGTAAACGCTTTAGCGGCCCAGGCCATTTTAGCCCGTACCTATACCATGGATAATCTGAAAAGTGGGCAGATAAAGCAACTGCGCGGCACGGATGTGTCCACAAGCCCACAAGAATTTCAGGCTTACAATCCCTCCCGAATCAACAATAATGTACGCCAGGCGGTGGCGCGTACCCGCGGGGAGGTAGCAACTTATCAGGGCAGCTACGTGAAGGCCTGGTTTAACGCCTGTGACGGCGGTGTAACAGCCTCGGCGGCCGAGGGGCTGGCTTACACCAAAACGCCGACACCTTATCTCAAGGCCGGAATCAAAGATAATTGTCTGGCCGTTACCACCCCCGAAAACCGCTCCTGGGAGACGCGGATCCCGCTGGAGCGGGTGCGTACGGCGGTGAAGGAAATTACCGGACGGGATCCGGGCGCGATTGCTTCTGTGCGCATTGCTAAATACGGCCCTTCGGGAAGGGCCCAGGAGCTGCAGCTGGGAAGTGTAACCGTGGGCGCCCCGGCTTTGCGTTTGGCCCTGGGCAGCGAATGGGTTCGCTCCACATTTCTTACGGATCTAAAAGTGGAGAATAACCAGCTTGTTTTGAAGGGAAAAGGCTTTGGCCACGGAGTCGGCCTATGCCAATGGGGAGCGAAGAGGTTGGCGGAGCAGGGCTATTCCCCCGAAGACATCGTCAAATTTTATTATAAAGGGATCGAGATCCAAAAGCTATGGAAATAAGAAGGCGCCTGTTTTTTAAAGGCTGCTGAGAGAGCTTTCAGCAGCCTTTACATTTATCTTTCATAATTAGCAAACGGCAAGGCATACAATGATATAAAATAAAAAGTTGTTTAACCAAAGAGAGGGTTTATCCTGTGGAAGAGCAGGCCAGGAACAGGTTGACGCTGGTCAACCGCCAAAAATTAACTTTGGAAGGCGTGCGCCTGGTGGAAAAATTTGATGAAGAAGAGATTGTTTTAGAAACAAACATGGGATTTTTGTTTTTAAAAGGTACCGACTTGCATATCACGCAGCTTGATTTAGAGAAGGGCACGCTTGCGGCGGAAGGGTTTTTTGCCGGGCTGCAGTTCCGCGAGGAGGGCTCCGGGAGCAAAATAAAAACAAAAGGGAGAGGGATTTTAGGAAGGCTCTTAAAGTAAAAGTCAAAAAGCGCTGGCCGGCGCTTTTTGACTTGGAGGAGGCGGTCGCCGCGATGGTCACCGAGCAAGTGACGGCCTTTGCTTTTACGATTGGGATTGGTTTGCTGGCCGGGTTCGTTTACGATTTCTACCAGGCTTTGCGCAGGGTTTTCCGCTGGAAAAGAACCGGCACTTTTCTTGGTGATTTATTGTTTTTCCTTATTTTGACCGTTTTTGTTTTCGGCTTATTGATGCTGGTTAATTATGGTGAAATGCGCTTTTACGTGATCCTCGGGATGGCGATGGGGGCGTTTATTTATTTTAAGCTGATCAGTAAATTGGGTTCAAAGGTTATTTTACTTTTTTTTCGCTTTCTACAGAAAACGTTTCGCTTAGGCAGGGACTTCCTGAACTATTTCTGGCGAATAGCAACTTTTCCCTTCCGGATTCTTTTTTTGGCCGTGTGGTGGCCGGTTGTTTTTGCGGCCAATAGTTTTTATTCTGTGCAAAATTGGGCGAAAAAACCGGTCGTCCTGGCCCTGAATAATTTAAAAAGGCTATTCAAAAAACCTTGATCCGGAAAGTTAAAAATTTTTTTGTTTCGGAAGGAATTTAAGAAGGAATTAAAAAGAAAGCAGCGAAATAACGTACTTAAAATGTATAAGTAATGTATAAATATTGTATATAGACAAGAGGTTGCCGCGAGGTGAAAGTGGAAATCCGGGGAGTAGAGAAATTAAGTTTTCGCGAGCGGCAGGTAGTGGCGCTCAAGGAAATGGGTTATACCAATGACCAGGTTGCCCGGCGCCTGAACCTGAGCACCGGCACGGTGGCCACCTTGTTTAACAGGGCGCGTGCAAAGGGGTATGAAGTAGTGATTGTCATTCCCGGAGATCATTTGGGAATTTTCGGTACAGATGAAGAGGAGGCTTAAAATGGCTTCGCCGGCGGTACGATCATATCCCTTTCCCCAGCAAACAGCTCTTAAAAAAAGGCGTGTTTTTCGCTTTTCCAGAAGCAGGCTTCCTCTGCTGGTTTTTCTTTTTTTACTGGGTTATCTGGCGGTTACTTTCACACTCCAGTTCCACCGGTTAAGCGCCCTGCGCCAGGAAGTACAGCAGGTGCAAATGCAGGTTGCGGAATTGCAGGCAAAAAATGCAGAATTACGTGAACAGTTAAAACGGGTGCAATCTGATTCTTATCTCGAGCAAATGGCCAGGGAAAAGCTAGGGCTGGTCAGGCCGGGTGAAGCCAGGATCATACCGCTAAAATCAGGGCCAGGCCACAAGGAATAACCTGTTGACATCTTTTTATGATCGCGCATATAATTGAATTAAGTTTTTTGGAGAGTTTGGGGAGGACATTTCTAAAAAGTATGCCTGTAAAGGTTGGAAGTATTTTAGAAGGCATCGTGACGGGAATCACTAATTTTGGTGCCTTTATCCAGCTTCCCGACGGCGAGACCGGCCTGGTTCACATCTCCGAAGTGGCCCGGGTTTATGTCAAAGATATCAGGGATTTTTTAAAAGAAAAAGATAAAGTGACGGTAAAAGTAATTTCTGTCGATCCGCAAGGAAAAATCGGCCTGTCCATTAAGCAGGTTTCTCCTCTTGGAGACGACTTTACCCGCCATAAAAAGCCGGACATATCCTTTGAAGAAAAACTGGCCCGTTTTTTGAAAGAAAGCGAGGAAAAACACCAGCACCTGCGCCGCAGCCAGGAGGCGAAGCGGGGCGGCCGGGGTTCCAGCAGGGTATAAGCAGATAGAAAAAGTTTCTCAAAAGGAGCATTCCACCGGAGGAGTGCTTTTTTTATGCTTATTTTTTGCGGCTTTAATTTTTGTGTTTTAAGTTTTAGAAAAGGAGTGAAAACGGTTTGCAGGTGGCGGTCATTGATATCGGCACCAACTCTACACGACTGTTAATTGCCGACGTAACCGGTAGCGAGGTTAAAGTTCTGCATACCGATTTGATTACAACCAGGTTGGGGGAAGAAATTGAAAAAGGATACCTGCTGGAGCGGGCCATGGAACGTACGCTGGCGGCGATTAAGAAATACGTGGAAACGATGAAATTCTGGCGGGTGGAAAGAATGGTGGCGGTAGCGACCAGCGCTGTGCGCGACGCCGGCAACCGGGAGGACTTTTTAAAGATGGTCAGAGAAGAGGCGGGTGTGCAGGTGCAGGTCCTCTCTGGGGAAGAAGAGGCGCGCTATGCCTATTTAGGCGTGCAGAGCGGTTTGCCGGTAAGCCCCCAAGAAGAAGCGCTGGTCATGGACGTCGGCGGCGGGAGCACGGAATTTACCTGGCAGAAAAATGGGCGCCTCTTTTTGCGCAGTGTAAATGTAGGAGCGGTACGGGCGACGGAAGGCGGGTACACGGAAAAACAAATCGAGGGATTATTGAGGCCGGTTCTGGATGAAATACGTCAAACTGCGCCCGGTCTTCTTATCGGCGTAGGAGGTACGGCAACTACCCTGGCGGCGATGGCAATGGGCCTTGAGGTTTACGACCCTGCCCTGGTGCATGGCTATATTTTAAAGCGCGCCCGCATCGCTGAAATTCTTTCTCTTTTGATGGCCGCTTCGCTCGAGAAGCGTCGGCAACTGCCCGGCCTGCAGCCGGAGCGTGCCGATATAATTGTTGCTGGAGTGCAAATTGTTTTGCTGGTGTTGACTGGTTTGGGGTTGGATTCCTTGCGGGTAAGTGAAGCAGATATTATGCATGGTCTCGCTTTAGAAATGTCGAAATAAAAAATAGTTAATGTTACCAGAGATGACAATTATTGCTTGCCCCTTATACTATAATTGAAAGAAAATAAGGGGTGAATAATAAGTTGTCGGACAACGTGGAAGTTTATCCCTTTCGAAGAGTCAAGAAGGAAATAAAGAAGGAGTCCACCGGCAAAAAAAAGCGGGACAAGACGGGGGGGAAACGCGACAAAGAAGGCAGCCGGGCAAAAAGGATGAGTTCGCTACTTTTTTCGCCCGACCCACTGGAAGATAAAAATTATAAAACCAGAGAAAGTATAAAATCATCCCGGCTCATATCGGTCATCATAAAACAGTTTTGCTTATGCGGGGCCGGTTTTTTCCTCGGCAGGGCGGTTTTACTGGATGAGCTCACCCCCTTTGCTTCGGCCTTTACGGCAGCGGCTGCCTGGGTTTTTCCGGCGTCGGGGGCTCCGGCGGCCCTGGGGGCGATTGCCGGGATCGTCAGCAGTCAGAAGAACGTCCTCATTAACGCCATCACGGTTTTGCTGGTTCTGTTTCTGAGCCTGGGCCTGCCCAGGAAGGTAAAAAACCCCTGGCTGGCGCTGTCCGGGATAGTTTTTACATTGCACGTTATAACCAAAGCCGGCTACCTCGCCTTTACCGACTCCTTGCCCTACGATTATATAGCCGTTCTTTTTGAGGCCGTCTTCGCCGGAGTCTGCACCCTTATTTTTTTCTGTGCCTTCCCTTCTTTCCGCAAGCTTGACGGGGTTCAAAACTTAAATGCGGAAGAATTGTTTTGTATTTTTATTCTCCTTACGGCTGCCGTCGCCGGCGCCGGCAATTTAAAGATTTGGGAAATTTCTCTGCAGGGTTTTTTATCCCGGCTGATTATTCTCACCGCTGCTTTGATTGGCGGAATGGGCCAGGGGGCCGCCGCCGGGGCGCTCATGGGAATTATACCCGGTCTGGCCAATACTGGGGTGCCGGTGATGATGGGAGCCTACTCTTTTGCTGGGCTGCTGGCGGGGATCGGGAGGACCTTAGGAAAGCCTGGAGTAGCGATGGGCTTTTTGTTGGGGAATATTTTGCTGACTATTTATCTGCAAAATTTTAGCTACCTGGTTGCCGTCATGGCGGAAACGGGCCTGTCCATGGTCTTCTTTTTTGCTCTCCCGCCGGGCTACGTCCAAAAGATCAGTGCCTCTTTGGCGGTGTTCAGTTTTGTCCCGAAGGACAGCCATAAAATTCAGGCGGTCGTAACCGGGCGGATGCGTAAATGGTCGCACATTTTTCGAGAATTGTCGCAGAGTTATGCGGCCGCCGGCACCGCCTCTCCTAATTACCGGGAAGAACCGGCCCTCCAGAGTTTATTTAACGAAATTGGCAGCAAGGTATGCAACGGCTGCGGCCTTTTCCGGACCTGCTGGGAGCGGGAATTTTACCGGACCTACCAGAGTTTTTTAGACATGTTCACGCTGGTTGAAATTTACGGCCAGGTAACAGCGGAAGATTTGCCGGAAATTTTAAAGCGCCGGTGCACCCGGGCAAAAGAGCTGGCCATTACCATTACCTGTTTGTACGATACCTACAAATTGAACCGGTACTGGTCGAGGAGGTTTATGGAAAGCAAAGAAATTCTTTCCGAGCAATTGAAAAGCGTTTCGGAGGTAATCGAAGGTTTAACCCAGCAGCTCCACCTAGAACTGGAAACCTATGCCCAAAAGGAAGTTTTTCTGAAAGAAAAATTAAAGCAGGCGGGCGTCCCGGTAGTGGAAGTGAAAATCTACCAGTCGAAAGACGGAAATAGAGAAATCTTTTTAAAAAGGCAGCCCTGCGCTGATCAACAGAACTGTTATCAATACATGGTTCCTTTAATTTCCCAGCTTACGGAAGAATCCTTTTTCCTCCCCAGCCAAAACTGTACCGGCGTAAAAGAAGGGCTGTGTCATTTGAGGCTGTATCCGGCATTGAAATATCAGGTAAAAATTGGGGTGGCGAAAATTGGCAAGGGTGGAAGCCCTGTTTCCGGCGACAGCTACGCCTTTATACCCTTGAAAGGGGCAAAATTTACTTTCCTCTTGAGTGATGGAATGGGCGCCGGGAACCAGGCGGCCCTGCAGAGCAGCACGGCCGTTTCCCTTTTGGAGCATCTTTTAGAGTCTGGAATTGCCGTCGAATTGGCTTTAAAAACAGTCAATTCCCTGATGATGCTGCGTTTTGTGGGCGACGATTTTGCCACCATCGATATGGTGATGCTGGATCTCCAGAGCGGACAGGCAGAATTTTTCAAGGTTGGCGCGCCTCCCAGCTTTATTGCGCGCGGACGACGGATCACCCAGGTGAGAGCCGCTTCTTTGCCGGCCGGGATCGTCAAGGACATCGATGTGACCAGCGTAACCAAAAATTTGTCGAAAGGTGATTTGCTGGTGATCTTAAGCGACGGATTATTAGATTCTTATCGCGGATCCAGGGAAAAAGAAGAATGGGTAAAAGAAGTGCTTTCTGACGCTTCGGGGCTGGACCCACAGGCCGTTGCCGACTTGTTTTTAAAGCTGGCGCAAACCAACGCAGGGGGAAGCGCCCACCTTTCCGACGACATTACCGTAATTGCGGCCAGATTGGAAGAAAAAAAGCCTGTACCTTGAAGAAACATGGTATTAACGTGGAAGGGTGCTTACTAAACCAGCAATTCCACGATGTCTTTGTCCTGCAAGACGTATTCCTTTGGCACGCTTTGGCCGGGGAAGCGGGCCGACCCCCAAATGCGTGCCCCCCGCAAGGTTTTCATAAAATCCTTGTGGATGTGCTCGGCCAAATCCAAAACACTGCTGCCGCGGGGTAAAATAAAGGGACGGGTTAAGTCCGGCTCTTTGCCTGGGGGCTTGGTAAAAATGCGGATTACTTCGAGGACTGAGAACAGCTTAGTTCTAAGCTGTTCTAAGTTAAGGCCTGTTTCGGCAGAAACCGGTAATATCTCCAGGCTGGACGGCAAAAGCTCTTGCAGCAGGGAAAAGTTTTCCCTCCCCACGGGCTGCTCCGCCTTGTTGGCAACAATCATCAACCGGTGCGGGGGTACGGCCCTGACCCCCGGCGGGATCTCGCTGCGGACGATTTTGCGTTCGGTGAGCAGCTGCAGGGAATTCTCCAGTTGTTCTAAGCAGTCACCGGCGCAACTGTCGATTACCAGCAAGAGGGCGTCAGCGTTGCGCAGTAAACCGGCCAGCCCGGGCGGGAACCCTTCTGCAGTAAGGGGCGGGGTGTCAACCAGCTGGACGTAAATTTCTTCGTAAGGCATCATGCCGCTAAAAGGAATAGTGGTGGTAAAAGGATAATCTGCCACCTTTACCCTGGCCCTGGTTAAAGCTCCCACCAGGGCTGATTTGCCGCTATTGGGATAGCCCGCCAGAACCACCTGCCCGGCTCCCTGTTTTTCAATATGGAAGGGGTCGTGCCGGGCAAGAATGGTTTTCTTTTGTCCTTCTTCCCGCAAACGGGACAGCCGCCGCTTGATATCGGCCTGCAGCTTTTCCGTGCCCTTGTGCTTAGGGATTACGGCGAGCATTTCTTCTAAGGCAGCGATTTTTTCTTCAATAGTGGCAGCATTACGAAAAGCTTCTTCCGCGGCGTGATACTGGGGAGTAAGATTGGCAGGCACTGGCGATCACCCCTTTATGCTTGATACGTCGCCCAGTATCTGTGGATCACAAATAACCATTCTGTCCTTTCCGGGATCGATAAGTTCACTGCCTCACCTGGCGTTCATCCAACGCGCTTGGTGATGCTCCCTTTGGATGAACGCCGGGTTTCGCTGATCTAAAGCCTAGGTTGTGGCCATATAAAACAAAGGAGGTACACTTTGAAGATCAGTTTACCACCAGGACATGCGTTTTGTCCAGATCGGCGCAAATCGGATCTTCGGCCGTTAGGAATTTTACAGGTTGGAATTTTGCGGGTGGAATTATCGCGGAGGTAGAAAAAAATTTACTAAAGCCGCTCTTTTTTGCAAACTGATGGTTTTTTGCCGAAATGCAACGATGGTGGAGGAAAATTGGTTGCGTTATGGAAATATAAATACACAAAATTGAATTCCTGATTCCTGTAAAAAATGTGGGTGTTTCCTGGTGAGTTTGGCCGAACAGGTTTTTTTGTTCATTAAAAAGCACCGGATGATCAGCCAAAGTGACAAAGTATTGGTCGGCGTTTCCGGAGGTCCCGATTCGATCGCACTTTTACACATCCTGTGGGTGTTGCGGGAGGAATTGAAAATATTCCTTCATGCTGTTCATCTAAATCACCAGTTGCGCGGAGAGGATGCCCGGGCCGACGCGCTTTTCGTGCAAGAGTTTGCAAACAAACTGGACATTCCCTGCTCTGTTAAAAGTATTGACGTGCGGGCTTTACAAAAGGAAACCGGACTCTGTCTCCAGGAAGCGGCCCGGGAGGCGCGCTTTGCCTTTTTTGAGCAGGAAGCGCGGCGGTTGCGGGCGGATAAGGTGGCCCTGGGGCACCACGCGGACGACCAGGCGGAAACCATTTTGTTTAATTTTTTGCGCGGGGCCGGGGTTGGCGGGCTGGCAGGCATTCCTCCCGTGCGCGGCATATACATCCGCCCCCTTTTAGAATCCCGCCGCCGGGAAATTGAGGAATACTGCCGGCTCCAGGGCTTGCCTGCGCGCCTGGATCTCTCGAATTTAAAGCCCGTGTATACGCGTAACCGGATCCGTTTGCATTTGCTTCCGGCGCTGGAGCGGGAATATAACCCGCAGCTGGTCAGGGCGCTGGTCCGCCTGGGAAATCTTTGCCGGGAGGAAAATGCCTACCTGGAGCAGCAGGCACGGGAAGCTTACCAAAAAGCAGTGGAAAAAGAGTCTGCAGACGGATTACTTTTCCATAAAGAATCCCTGCTGGCGCAGCCGCTTTCCTTGAGGCGGCGCGTTTTCCGGCTGGCCTGGCGGCAGGTAAGCGGCGAGACAAAAGAACTTGCTTACGAACATGTAGAGCGCCTGTTGGAAATGTTGCAGGACGGCGAGCGCGCGATAAATCTTCCGCGCGGCGTCAGGGCAATCAAAACGCAAGACGCCGTTCAATTAAGAAGAGATTTCCGGCCGTCCGACGTCCCTTTCTACGTTTATCCCCTGGCTGTTCCCGGAGTAACCTATGTCCCCGAACTTAATTTAGAGATTGAAGCGGAGGTCCTGCCTGTCGAAAATGCTCCTCGCCTGGCAGATTTAACCCCGCGCGAGGCTTTATTGGATTACGACTTGGTCAAACAGCCCCTCTGGGTGCGCCGCCGCAGGGAAGGAGATCTTTTCACTCCCCTGGGGCGTAAGGGAAAGGTGAAGTTGAAAAAGTTCCTGATCGATCAGAAGATCCCCAGGCCCCAGCGCGACCGCCTCCCCCTGGTGGTTGGCCCAGAGGAGATCATTTGGGTGGGGGGCTTAAGAATAGCAGAGCACTGGAAAGTTACCGGTAAAACTACCAGCTGCTTATATTTGCGGATTAAGGAGCATAATTCTAATTCTTATTAATTCTTGTTAATTTATTATATACAATTGAAAGGAGCACATGATTATGCTACAATCTTATTGGTTCGAACTGAACATCCAGGAAACCGGCAAGAGCGAGAGGAGTGTCTTTTTTGAATAAGGTTCTCAAGAACCTGACTATTTACCTGCTGATTGTCTTGGTTATTATTGCCTTATTAAAATATGTGCAACCGGAGAACACAAATGTGGAGCGTTGGCGCTACGACCAATTCGTGAACGCCGTGCAGCAAGGACAGGTCCAGGACGTGACTATCCAGGCTCGCGAAACAATTAATTTAATTACCGGACATAAAAGGGACGGCACGAAATTCCAGGTAGTGGCTTTGAAAAACGATGCGGAACTGACCAGCATGCTGTTAGCCAAAGGGGTGCAAATTAACCCGGAAGCGCCCCCCACCCCCGGTGTATGGACGAATATACTAACCAGTCTCGTTCCCGTTTTAATTTTTATTTTGCTTTTTTTCTTTATGATGCAGCAAACCCAGGGCGGCGGCAACCGGGTGATGTCCTTTGGGAAAAGCCGCGCCCGGCTCCACACGGACGAGAAAAAAAGAGTTACCTTTGCGGATGTGGCCGGCGCCGATGAGGCCAAGGAAGAGCTGGTTGAAATAGTGGAGTTCCTGAAAAACCCCAAGAAATTTACCGAGATCGGAGCGCGTATTCCAAAAGGTGTTTTGCTATTCGGTCCGCCCGGCACGGGAAAAACTTTGCTGGCTAGGGCAGTGGCCGGGGAGGCCGGGGTGCCCTTTTTTAGCATCAGCGGTTCGGATTTCGTAGAAATGTTTGTGGGCGTGGGAGCTTCCCGCGTGCGCGATTTATTTGACCAGGCGAAAAAAAATGCCCCTTGCATTGTCTTTGTGGACGAAATTGACGCCGTAGGGCGCCAGCGGGGGGCCGGGCTCGGCGGCGGCCACGACGAAAGGGAACAGACCTTAAACCAGTTGCTGGTAGAAATGGACGGATTCAGCCCCAACGAGGGAATTATTGTTGTTGCTGCCACCAACCGGCCGGATATTCTGGATCCCGCCCTTTTGCGCCCGGGTCGCTTCGACCGTCAGGTGGTGGTGGACATCCCCGATATCAATGGCCGGAAGGAAATTTTGAAGGTGCACATGCGAGGGAAACCGCTGGCTCCCGACGTGGATCTGGATGTGCTGGCCCGCCGAACCCCCGGCTTTACCGGTGCTGACCTGGCCAACCTGGTGAACGAAGCCGCCCTTCTGGCAGCCCGCCACAATA
>DYES01000030.1 GCA_020725585.1 Desulfovirgula sp. | reverse complement strand
CGCTACCCGGAGAGCCGGAAACGATGTTCAGTGAATATACAGGTATGCCGCCATCAAGAATATGATCAAGATTCTTTATACCCGTTTTCAATTTATCCATTTCTCATCCCTCCCTGGAGTCAAAGTCAAAAGGAATCCTGCCAAATTCTTCGTTTAGCTTCTTCGCTATTTTCTCCGTTTTTTCATGACCAAGGAGCCTGGCCAGAATTTCCAAATACCTGTTGATAAACTTCACAAACATATCATCGACCGGCAAGTCTGGGTTTTTCTTCAAACTGGCCGCTATCCCTGCACACGATATCCCATCCTGGTCGTACCGCAGCAACTCTATTTCCCTATACTCCAGGGAAAGCTCCCACACAACCCTTTCCACCAAAAGGTTCACAGAAAAAGTCCCAAGGTACTTCGCTGACGCAGTCCACATCTCTCTCAGTAAAGTTTCATAGCGCTCGAACTGCTTCTCGATGGGCTCGCACATAATAGTCCCTCCAAACTATACCTTACCAGGAAGGCCGGCACGGTTTTTGCCCTTATCAAAACCTCTCAGATCCGATGGCTCCGATACGGGTATACCTGTACCCGGTCAAACCTCATGCCTTAATTCGGCTTAAAGATACCCTGTCTCTCTAACGGTTCCCCAAGCCAAATAAGCCCCCTCCTGGTTATGTTTTGACAGACGATGGCATACTTCCATGAGCTGTATTCATTTTGCGCCATACCGTTTTTTAGATGCCCCTGGACTTAATCTATGTTTTTCCACAAATATTCTGGTTTTCCTTTCATCTTTCGACAGTAGAGTTAAAGATTTTTTAGGAAACTTATTCGAAAACCAAAAAATGGTAACCACGGCCGAAAAAAGCACATCGCCAGGAAGCTGTTTTCCGAAGGCATAGACGTTAAAAGATTGAGGAATTGTTAAGCATACCCGACAGAACCTTCCGGTCCTGAACGCAGGATTTAAGACAGAAGCAAGATGAGGAAAGATAACAGAATATTCTGGATATTCACACTGGGGGCGTAACCCTTTTTGTCCCTGCTTTTTAAATGGCCGGGATTGACCCAGAGCACATGATCTCTTTCTGAGTTTGCGCGCGATCTTCACCGCTGCTTTACCAGCGGAACGGCGACGACAAAAAAATTGGCGGAGCTGACGGGAATTGAACCCGCGATCTCCGGCTTGACAGGCCGGTATGTTAACCCCTACACCACAGCTCCGCGGCCAATTAATAGTATACAAAAGGTGCGCCGGAAAGTCAACAGGCCGGAAAATAGTTTTTTGGTGAGTACAAAGGAAAGCCTCCCTTTCCGGGGAGGTTTTTCACGTATGTTTTAAAAAATTTAAGGCAGTTAAACCGTCTGGCTGGCGGCGTAGGCGCCTTTGGCCTTCACTTTTGCCTGCGCGGCGGCTAGGCGGGCGATGGGCACCCGGTAGGGAGAACAGCTCACGTAATTTAACCCGATCTCGTGACAGAATTCGATGGAGTTAGGTTCCCCGCCGTGTTCGCCGCAAATGCCGATCACCAGGTCGGGTTTGGTACGGCGGCCGAGCTCAACGGTCATTTTCATCAGCTTTCCGACACCCTTGCGATCCAGGACCATAAAGGGATCTTCCGGCAAAATCTTTTTCTCCACGTACTCGTGCAGGAACTTGCCTTCCGCGTCGTCCCGCGAGAAGCCAAAGGTCGTCTGGGTAAGGTCATTGGTGCCAAAGGAAAAGAACTCCGCCTCCTGCGCGATTTCGTCGGCCACCAAAGCGGCCCGCGGCACCTCGATCATCGTCCCCACCACGTATTCAAGTTTTACACCGGTTTCCTTCATTACTTCTTCCGCCACGCGGTCGACGATTTCCCGCGTGATTTTAAGCTCGTTTAATTCCCCGACCAGCGGTATCTCCACCTCCGGGATGACGCGGCGGCCCTCCTTCACCAGCTGCGCGGCCGCCCGGAAAATGGCGCGGGCCTGCATTTCGTAAATTTCGGGGTAGGTGATCCCCAACCGGCACCCGCGGTGCCCAAGCATGGGGTTAAATTCGTGCAGGGCGCGCACTTTTTTGAGGATTTCTTCCTTCCCCTTGATTTCTTCCGGATCGCCGCCGGCCAGGCGCAGGCGGGTAAGCTCTACCGCCAGCTCTTCGGAATTGGGCAAAAACTCGTGCAGCGGAGGGTCCAGTAAACGGATGGTCACGGGCAGACCCTCCATGGCCTTCAGGATGCCGTAAAAATCTCCCTGCTGCATGGGCAAAAGCTTATCCAGGGCGCGCCTGCGCTCCTCTTCGCCGGCGGCCATGATCATTTCCTGAACGATAGGCACGCGGTCGGGGGCCATAAACATGTGCTCGGTCCTGGTCAGGCCGATTCCCTCCGCGCCAAATTCCCTGGCTTTGGCCGCGTCTTCGGGTGTGTCGGCGTTGGCGCGCACTCCCAGGGTGCGGATCTCGTCCGCCCATTCCAGCAGCTGACGGAACTCCGGAGAAAGCTCCGGCTCAATCATAGGAACTTCCCCGAGCATCACCTTGCCGGTAGCCCCGTCGATGGAGATGACGTCCCCTTTTTTCACCACCAGGTCACCAACCCGGAATTCCCCGGCCTCGTAATCGATGCGGATGGCCTCACAGCCGCAGACACAGGGCTTCCCCATCCCCCGGGCCACTACTGCGGCGTGGCTGGTCATCCCCCCGCGGGAAGTGAGCACGCCCTGGGCCGCCACAATGCCGTGAATGTCGTCGGGAGTGGTCTCGGTGCGCACCAGGATCACCTTTTCCCCGTCGTTGCCCAGCTTTTCCGCCTCGTCGGCGTCAAAAACCGCTTTACCGCTGGCAGCGCCGGGAGACGCGGGCAAGCCCTTGGCGATCACCTCCAGCCTGGCGTTGGGGTCGATGCGGCGGTGCAAGAGGTGGTCCAGGTGCGCCGGCTCTACCCGCAGGACGGCCTCTTCTTTCGTGATCAGGCCCTCGTTCACCATATCCACGGCGATCTTAAGCGCCGCCTGGGCAGTGCGCTTGCCGTTTCTCGTCTGCAGCATGTAGAGCTTTCCGCGCTCGATGGTGAACTCCACGTCCTGCATATTCCGGTAGTGTTTATCTAAAAGATCGCAGATCCCGGCAAATTGATCGTAGACTGCAGGCATATCTTCTTTTAGTTTGGAGATGGGCATCGGCGTGCGGATGCCGGCCACCACGTCCTCTCCCTGGGCGTTCACCAGGTACTCGCCGTACAGTTCCTTCGCACCCGTGGAAGGATTGCGGGTAAAGGCGACCCCCGTTGCACAATCCTCGCCCAGGTTGCCGAAAACCATCGTCTGGATGTTCACCGCCGTTCCCAAATCGTCCGGAATTTTATTGATCTTGCGGTAAACAATCGCCCGGTCGTTGTTCCAGGAATTAAAAACGGCGTAGATGGCCATAAAAAGCTGCTCCAGGGGGTCCTGCGGGAAGGGTTTGCCGGTTTCCTGCTCAATAATCCGCTTGTACACAGCCACAATCTGGCGCCAGTCCTCGGCCGGAACCTGGTAGTCGTATTTTATCACCTGCTCTTCCTTGCGCTCCTCTAAAACGCGCTCGAATCTGTCCCGCTCAATTCCCAGCACCACGTCGCCAAACATGGTTAAAAAGCGCCGGTAGCAGTCCAGGGCGAAACGCTCGTCGTTGGCCAGGCGGGCCAGGCCCTCGACCGTCTGGTCGTTCAAACCCAGATTCAAAACAGTGTCCATCATCCCCGGCATGGAAACGACGGCGCCAGAACGCACGCTGACCAAAAGAGGGTTTTGCGGGTCCCCGAACCTTTTCCCGGTCTTCTCCTCTAAAACCCGCATTTTCTCGCGTACTTCATCCTCCAGGCCGGGAGGAAACTGCCTGCCCAGCCGGTAAAACTCCCGGCAGGCTTCCGTGGTGATGATTATCCCGGGCGGAACCGGCAGGCCGATCCTGGTCATTTCCGCCAGGTTGGCGCCCTTTCCGCCGAGCAGGTCCTTCATTTCAGCCCGTCCCTCTTCAAACAGATACACGTACTTCTTGTTTGGCATGCTTTTCCCCCCTGTAGTAGATTTCCAGCACCCGGCTGGCTGTTTCTTCCACTGCTTTATTTGTTACGTCAATTACCGGACATTTTAATTTTTGCATTATTGCCGCTGCGTATTCCAGCTCCTTTAAAATTCTTTCCATGCTGGCGTAATCGGCGCTTGCCGTCAGACCCAGGGTTTTCAGCCGCTCGCGGCGGATCTGGTGCAGCTGCTGCGGCAAAATGGTGAGGCCGATCACCCGGTGCGCGGGCAGTTTAAATAATTCTTCGGGCGGCGTCACTTCCGGAACCAGAGGAACGTTGGCCGCTCTGATCCGTTTGTGGGCCAGGTACATACACAGCGGTGTTTTGGAGGTCCTGCTGACCCCGACAATGACAAGGTCGGCCCTTAAAATCCCCCGGGGGTCTTTGCCGTCGTCGTATTTAACGGCAAACTCGATTGCCTCCACTTTCCGGAAATATTCCTCGTCCACTTTGCGCACCAGCCCCGGCTCCAGCCTGGGCGGCCTGCCTTCAACTTTACTTAGCGCTTCCAGCATCGGGGTCATGATATCCACAGTCGGAATGCCGTATTTGCTTGCCTCGCGCTCCAGCACATCCCGCAAACCGGGCAAAACCAGGGTATAGACAATCACGCAGGGAAAAACGCTGGCTTCCGCCACAATTTCGGGTATCTCTTCAGGGCTGCTTACGTAGGGAACCTTGTGAATATCCACCCGCCCGGAGTTGAACTGGCTGGCAGCGGCCAGGGCAACCAGCTCCGCCGTTTCACCGATGGAATCGGAAATGATATAAATGACCGGCCTGGTCTTCAATTCGGCTATGGTAACCTCCCCCTCTCTACCTTTCTTCACCCAGTTCGACAAACAGCCTCACAATGTTGGTCTTGGACAGGCGCCCGATCACTTCCAGGCCCTTTTCCCCGCCGCTTCCGGCGACCGGGCGCACCACCGGAACAGCGTCTATTTCATGGGCCACCAGCTTTTTCGCTGCCGTCCAGACGGAGTCCTCCGGCTCCACGGTAATAATGTTGGGCATGCGAGTCATGATCACGCTTACCGGCAGTTTGTGGATGTCGTGAGCGCCGATGGTGCTTTTCAGCAAATCTTTCCGCGAGATAACCCCCTCTAATAACCCTCCTTCGTTCACCACAAACAGCGTTCCCACATCCTCGACAAACATCGTCACGACGGCGTCGTAGACAGAACATTTTTCGGGCACCACGACCGGCACCGATTTTACGTCCATTACCTTGGTCTGGTGCAGCTTTTCGGCGATGACCCGGCCCAAGCTCTTCCCGCTATAATAATAGCCGACCCTCGGCCGGGCCTCGATCAGGCCGGTCATGGTCAGGATGGCCATGTCGGGGCGCAGGGTCGCCCTGGTTAAAGAGAGGCGCTCGGCTATTTGCTCCCCCGTAATCGGCCCTTCCCTTTTAATGATTTCCAGTATGGCTTCCTGCCTCCTGGTTAGCTCCAAAATCATCGCTCCTAAAAGGAATGTCACCAGTATTATGTCATACTAATTACCTTCGCTACCTTTAAAATTATACGCTGCATTTATAATACTTATATATTATATAAAATCATTTACTTGCCAGTCAACGATTACCTGCCCGGTTCCCTGCTTTGAAAAAAAATTACGAGCTTAACTTGCTTAAATCGGCCACCGCCAGAGTCAGGTGAACGACATTTTTTAAAAGCCCCAGGCGGTTGTTCCGCAGGGGTGCGTCTTCCACCATGACCATTACGCCGTCAAAAAAGTTGTTCACCGGGGCGGCCAGCGTCGCCATCTGGGCCAAAGCCCCCTGGTAGTCCCGGACTTGAAGGCACTTTTGCACCCCGGCCCGCACCCTGGCGACCTCCTCGTAAAGAGCACTTTCCGCCGGATGCAGGAAAAGAGAAGCGTCCACGTCCAGGCTGCGGTGCTTCCTGGAAAGGTTGTTGGCCCGGGCGAAGGCGGTCAGCAAATCATCGAAGGCCGCCGCCGAGCGGCGGCGAAAATCCGCCAGGGCCCTGGCCCGCTGCAAGGCTCCGTAAAGATCGTCCCCGCCTGCCGCCAAAGCGGCTTCGCCCACGTCGTAAGGCAGGCCCTGTTCGCTAAAAATGCCGCGCAGGCGCTGGGCAAAAAATTCCTCCAGCTCCGCCGCCACCTTCTCCATGGGCACCGCCAGCTTTGCCTTGCCCCGGTAGCCTTCATAAGCTGCCGCGGTCAACTCCCGGAGGGAGATAGTGAGCCCGCGCTCTAAAATGAGATGGCAAATCCCCAGGGCGGCCCGCCGCAGGGCATAGGGGTCCTGCGAGCCGGTAGGTTGAATGCCGGCGGCAAAACACCCCACCAGGGTATCCATTTTATCGGCAATGCTTAAGATCACCCCGGGAAGGGTTTGGGGCAGCCGGTCCCCCGCAAAGCGGGGAAGGTAGTGCTCAAAAATAGCCTGCGCCACCTCCGCTTCCTCTCCCTGGCGAAGGGCGTACTCGCGGCCCATCACCCCCTGCAGTTCCGGAAATTCGAAGACCATGCTGGTGGTCAAATCTGCCTTGGCCAGGCGCGCCGCCCGCAAAGCGGCGGCTTTTTGCCTTTCGTCGACGCCCAGCATCCGGGCCAAAACGGAGGATAGGGAAATGATGCGCTCCACCTTTTCATAAAGGGTGCCCAGGTTTTCCTGCCAGATGATCTTCTTTAGGGCGTCTACGCGCTGGATAAGGGGCGTCTTTAAATCCTCTTCCCAGAAAAAGGCGGCGTCGGTTAGCCGGGCGCGCAAAACCCGCTCGAAACCGCGGCGGATGACCGGGCTGTCCGTGGTGTTGGAGACCGCGATGAAGCGGGGCAAAAGACGTCCGTCCGCTCCGAAAACGGGAAAATACTTCTGGTGCTCCCGCATGGAAGTAATCAACACTTCCGGGGGCAGCTTTAAAAAACCCTCGTCAAAGCTTCCGGTGAGGGCCGTGGGATACTCCACCAGGTTAACCACTTCTTCGAGCAGTTCCTCGTCTTTTTGGACCTCCCCGCCTTCCCGGGCGGCCAGGGCGACGATCTGGTCCCAGATTACTTTTCGCCGTTGGGCTGGGTCCACCAGGACAAAATGCACGCGCATTTTCTCAAAATAATCTCCCGGGTCGGCTACCGTCAGGCAGGCGCCGCTTAAAAACCGGTGGCCGTAAGTTTGGCGGCCGGCGGCAACGCCGGCGACCGTAAAGGGAACGACCTGGTCGCCAAACAAAGCCAGCAGCCAGCGAATAGGCCGCGCAAAACGCAGTTCCCCCTCGCCCCAGCGCATGAACTTGGGGAAGTGCAGTTCCGTAATGAACGAAGGGCAGATTTCCTGCAAAATTTCCGCCGCCGGCCTCCCTTCTTCCCTGATCACCGCAAAAACATATTCTACGGGCCCTACTGGCTTCACCACCAGCTCTTCCACCCCTACGCCCTGGCTTTTGGCAAATCCGAAAGCCGCGCGCGTGGGCTTTTTTTCCTCATCGAAGGCCACTTTTACCGCCGGGCCTTTTACTTCTTTGACCACGGGCTGCTGGAAGGCGGCCAGCCCTTGCACGTACAAAACAAGCCGCCGCGGAGTGCCGTAGCTAAACACTTCCTGAAATGATAGATTATGTTCGCCTAGTTTTCGGGCGGCCAGTTCTTTGAGCTGCTCCAAGGCGGGGGAAAGGTAGCGTGCCGGCATTTCTTCGACGCCGATTTCAAATAAAAAGTCCCTGGTCAGTCCGGATCAACTCCTTCGCAAACATACCTCCCGTTTTTTTGAGCAGCGGGTAGCCCAGTTTTTCCCGCTGCTCCACGTAAGCCCGGGCGCAGGCGCGGGCCAGGCTGCGCACCCGGTGGATAAAGGCGGTGCGCTCCGTAACGCTGATGGCGCCGCGCGCATCCAGGAGATTAAAAGTGTGCGAGCATTTTAAAACGTAGTCGTACGCCGGCAGGACCAGCCCCTGCTCAACAATCCGTTGGGCTTCCTGCTCGTAAAGCTCAAACAGCCGAAAAAGCAGCCCCGTGTCCGCCAGTTCAAAATTGTAGCGGGAATGCTCCACTTCCCCGCGGTGGTGGACGTCGCCGTAAGTGATGCCGTCAACCCATTCAATGTGAAAGACGTTATCCTTCCCCTGGATAAACATGGCCAGCCTCTCCAGGCCGTAGGTGATTTCCGCGGAAACTGGCCGCAGGTCAAAACCACCGCACTGCTGAAAATAGGTAAACTGGGTGATTTCCATGCCGTCCAACCAGACCTCCCAGCCCAGGCCCCAGGCTCCCAAAGTGGGCGATTCCCAGTTGTCTTCCACCAGCCGCACGTCGTGCCGGACCGGGTCAATGCCGATGGCTTTCAGGCTTTCCAGGTACACGTCCACCACGTCGTCGGGGGACGGCTTTAAAATCACCTGGTACTGGTAGTAATGCTGAAGGCGGTTGGGGTTTTCCCCGTAGCGCCCGTCGGTGGGCCGGCGGGAAGGCTCTACGTAGGCCACGCGCCAGGGTTCGGGCCCCAGCACGCGCAAAAAGGTGGCCGGGTTCATGGTTCCCGCCCCTTTTTCCACGTCGTAGGGCTGCTGGATAAGGCAGTTCTGGCCCGCCCAAAAACGGTCCAGAGCCATAATCATTTCTTGAAAGTTCAAAATTCCCCACTCCCCGAATTGTGCCTTTTTGCCTTTTCTTTTACCCAACTAATTGCTGACCATAAAATAGAGGGGATGACCCCCTTCGCTTGACGATAGTACTAATGTACTAAACCTCCCCGGGAAAGTCAATTCTTCCAGAAAAGAGCGCTAAAAAACAGGCCTTCAAACAGCCGGCTCCCGGCGGTCTTCTTCCGGCCAGGCAATCTCTAAGGAATAATGCTTGGTCATGGCGGTCACGGCTCCCAAAGTAGCCAAAAGGGCCAGCTCGCTCCGCGCCAGAACGCCCGCCAAACCCAGAATCCCCGCCACAGCCGGGATTTCCAGCACTTTCTGGTCCCCGCGCTTTAATAAAAGGCGGGTGCTCTTGCCTTTCGACCACAATTCCTTGAGCTGATCCACGATCTCCGACCGGTAATCCTGGATTTTCTCGCCGAGCTTTTTGCTTTTCTCTTCTAAATTGATCAAGGCCTGGACCACGTCCGAACCCGCTTCTTCCAAAGCCTCTTTGGCCTCCTTATAGCTTATGCCCATTCTTGCCCGCAACAGATCGATTTTTTCCAAGTCGTTCATCACTAACTTCATCCTCCTGCGTTGGCTGGTTTTCTCTTCCGTTCCCTGTTTTTGCTCCTTTAGCGCCCCTTTGCATCCGGGCGCTTTTCGCCCTTGCCTCTACACTGCTTCTACACTACTTATAGTAAATCCCGGAATAAAAATTTTTATGCATGATCAACGCTCGCCGCCCAGGCTGCTGAAAAATTCCGCCGCCTTTCCCCGGTAGCCCAGGTGATATTCTATATAGTTTTCGAGTACCGTCTTGATCTCTTGCCTGGCCTGGGTGCTGACCTTCAAATTTTCCAGCCGGCCCAGTTCCCAGCGCAGGAGCAGCTTTAAAGTCTCCACCGTCCCCCGGTGGCACAAAAAAACACGCTCCGTCTCTTTTGTACAGGAAGAGCAAAGAACCCCTCCCAGCGCCGCGGAAAACCCCACCTGCGCTCCCGCTCCGGCCAGCGCGCGGCGGCAGCCGGCGCAGCGCCCCAAAACCGGCCTGTATCCCAAGAAGCTGGCCAGCTTGATCTCAAAGGCCCGGGCAAGCACCTCCGGATCCCTTTGGGCAAGCAAACGGAAGGCCTTAAGCAAAAGCAAAAAAACATTTTCGTTGGCCTCGCCTTCCACCGTCAGATTTTCCACCAGCTCGGCCAGGTAACTGGCGTAGCCGAGGGTGCGCATGCTTTTCGGCAGGTCCGGAAAGAGCTCCAGGCCCTCGCACTGGCTGACGGAATCCATCTCCCGCCCCTTGTGCAAAAGAAAGCGCGTATGGCAAAAAGGCTGCACAAAACCTCTTTTGCGGCTGGCCGGTTTGCGCGCTCCGTGGGCCATCACCCGCATCTTTCCGTATTCTCGCGAAAACAAAACAAGCAGCAGATCCGCTTCGCGGGCATTGATGGTTCTTAAAACAACGGCATCGGTTTTATATAACTTCAATTTTCTCCCTGCCAATCCCCGTCCTGGACCTTAACCGGATCAAAATTTTTTATCTCTTCGGCAATTGCTCCCTAATTTCCTTTCAAACAACATGAAAATTCTTCGCTTATCTACCATATATTTTAATGAACATGGTGAGGCGGGGTGAAGAAAATCAAAGTTATCGTTTTTCACCGCGGTTTCTTTTACAAACTGCTCACAGTCGCCTTTTTGGTTTTTTGCTTTACCTTTTGCGCCAACCGCCTGGTGGACGCCAAGCGCCAGGAATCAGTAAAAGCCCTTTCCTGGGCGCTGGTGAAAAAAGCAGTCGTGGTCGATCCGGGGCACGGTGGGGTAGATCCGGGAGCAGTGGGAAAGAACGAAATTTTGGAAAAAGATATCGTGCTCGCCGTTGGCCATAAATTAGCCGCTTTTCTCCAGCAGGGCGGGGCAAAAGCAATCCTAACCAGAAAAACCGATACGGACCTGAGCGACCCGGAACTTACCGGCCTGTACGCAAAAAAGCGCCAGGATCTCGCCCGGCGGGTGGCGCTGGCCAACGAGAGTCGGGCCGACTTGATGATCAGCATCCACACCAACAGTTTTCCGGACACCCGCCGGCGCGGCGCGCAAACCTTCTACCAGGCCAACTCGTTTGAGAGCCGCCGGCTCGCCCTGACCATCCAAAAAGAACTTAACCACCTCCTCAAAGATGACCGCCGGGCGCCGCTCACAGGAAATTACTATCTTTTAAAAGAATCAAAAATCCCCACCGTGATTGTGGAAATCGGCTTTTTAAGCAACCCGCAGGAATATAAACTGCTTCAGGACCCGGCCTACCAGACAAAAATCGCCTGGTGCCTGTACGCCGGCCTCGTCCACTACTTTGCGGAACGCACGGCAAGCTGAACGAAGACAAGGGTGAGAAAATGAAAGGGCAGGAAATAGCCCGACTGACCAATATATGGAGCACATACCAGCAGGACGAACAACAACTTTCCCGGGTGATTATCGAATCCACGCGCCCTCTTACCTTTCAATTAAGAAGAGTCAACCAGGTCGTCGCCTTCACCATCTACAATGCGATTCCCAATATGTATTGCGATACGCTGGCCATCTACGACGGTTTAATTAACGAAATCACGGTGCAGCCGGAAGAAGGCAACCGGGTAACCATATACATAGCCTTAAACCACAACGCGCCGTGCACAGTCACCCGCCTAAACGGCCTCCCCGCCCGTACTTTTCTATGTTTTAGCCGCGCCCACCTGGACGCTCTTTTTGCAGGGCGCAGGATAGTTATCGATCCCGGACACGGCGGGCGCGACCCCGGGGGGCGCGGGCCTGTGGACCTGCTCGAAAAAAACGTGGTCCTGACCATGGCCAAAAAATTAAAAGCGGAACTGGCCAAAGTTAAGGCGCAAGTGTGGCTGACCAGGGAAGGCGACCAATATTTAACGCCGTCCGAGCGGTTGAAACTGGCCAAAGAGATGAGGGCGCACGTATTTATCAGCCTGCACACAAATTACAGCAAAGACAGCAGGATCGGCGGCCTGGTCGTCAATTACAACCCTGCCCATCACGCTGGCCTGCGCCTGGCCCGGCTGACCTGCGAAGAACTGGTGAGAAAAATAAAGCGCAATGTCCTGGAGATAAAGGCAGCTAAAGAACTATCCGGCCTTGGCCCCATCCCAGGCTTTAAAATTAAGCCGGTAACCATCTCCAACTGGGTGGAGGAAGGATTGCTGAGAAATCCTACTTTTTACGAAAAAATCGCGATTGGTGTGCTAAACGGGCTCCAGAAGATTTTTTTATCCTCCCCGGAGTGAAGCAAAAGCGATCCGTTAGAAGAAAAGGGATAATATTTAAACAAACGAGAAAAAATAAAGAAAACCTCACCCTGACCTGGTGGGGTTAATATTTTACAGGGGCGGAAAACCATTGAAACGGAAATGGAAGCCCAGACGGTGGCGTTTGCTCTGGGCGGTTTTCCTGCTGGCGCTGCTTGGCTGGCCGGGAAATACGCCCGCCCAAATCCACAAACATAAATGCGGCGGGGATGAACCGGTCGTTTTAAGCAGGCCTTTTCAAAAAGGAGCGGACGTTTTCAACCTGCAGCGCTGCCTGGCGGACCTGGGCTATTTTCGAGAAGAACCGGACGGTTTTTACGGGCCGGACACAATCCGGGCGGTCAAATCATTTCAAAAAGATCACCATCTGCCCCCGACAGGGATCGTTACGCCGGCCACCTGGGCGGCAATCGACCAGCTGATGGTCAGGCGCGTGGACACCCTGTCCAATCCCGGCGAGTTTTATGACGTCACCTTGCTGGTCGATACGTTCAACCTCACCTTAACGGTGCTCTCCCGGGGCGAACCGCTGCGGAAATATCCGGTGGCCGTGGGCAAGCCCGGCTCGGAAACGCCGGTTGGTGTCTGGAAAGTAACCGACAAATCGGATGAACCCGCTCCCGGGATCGGGACGCACTGGCTGGGCTTAAATGTTCCCTGCGGGAATTTCGGCATCCACGGAACGGACAACCCGTGGTCCATCGGTACTTACGCCAGCGGCGGCTGCGTGCGCCTGCACAACGCCCACATCAAAGAAATTTACCATCTGGTCTCTATTGGCACCTGGGTGATTATCGTGGGCAATCCTTTTGGACGTTTCGGCGAGGAATACCCGGTCCTTCAGCAGGGCGACTGCAGCCCGGCCGTGCGGGAAGTGCAGTATAAATTGAAGCGCCTGGGATTCTACCGGGGGGAAGCGGACGCCATTTTTGGACCCGGGACGGCAAAGGCCGTGAAGGCTTTCCGCCAAAAACACGGGCTGATCCCGGGAGCGCACGTGGACGAAGAAATTTATCACCTGCTCGGCCTCTAGCATGAACCTGTCTCCTCTTTATTTTATTTTCCTTCGATGCCCTCATTAGTTTTAAAAATCCTGTTTTACCAGCCTTTTCCCAAGCATATAATTTGCCGTAAGAAAAACCGCGCAACAGGTTTTAAGGCAGGTGATCGAAAATTGACCGGCTCCTGGTAGTCGCCATCCTCACCGCGATCATTCACATGACCGACACCCTCGTGTATGCCGTGCGCTTCTCGGGCGTTTCCACCAAAAGGCTGGCCACGGCTTTTTCCCTCTTTCAAATCATCTCCTTGCTGGCCAGCACGGCCAACCTGGTGCAGGCGCCCCTGCTTTCTTCGGTGGTGGAGCAAACAATCAACACGGGCCTCCTGCAAACCACCCACCACCAGGACTTGCTGCGGCAATTGAATTACGAAATCCGCCTGGTCATCCTCTCCGCCACGGCGGGAACGATTGCGGGCGTGCTTTTCACTCCGTTGTTTATCTACATTTTCACGAAGATAATTTTCCTGTTTGAAGAAGCCGGTTCCATTCCCAGGCTGATCATTATGCTTTTCTCCCCCCGCTGGCTGTTTTTATTAATTTCTAAAAAATCTTTATGGTCGGCCCGGCGCAGAGTGTTCTACAAACGGAACATCCCGCTGACCTTTCTGGTAGCCAACGTGCTGATTATCGGCATCTGGACCACGGGGGTCCTTTCCGCCCTCTACGCGGGGGCTCTAATCCCGGACTACCGGTCGACGGCAAGCCTGCTCTCCGGCGTTGTCAACGGCATGGCCACCATTCTTTCGGCCATGGTCGTCGACCCCATGGCAGCCACCATCACGGACCAGGCCCTGCGCGGAGAAAGAGACCAGGACGACGTGAAACAAATGGTTTACTACCTTTGCCTGACCAGAATCCTGGGCACCCTTCTAGCCCAGCTTCTTTTTTTGCCTGCCGCTTATTTAATAAAATATTCCGCCCTGTTAATTGTTGGCTAATAGAAAGAAGGGCAAGACAGGCACAAATTGTTTTCTTTTGTATACCTTATTACTAGATTACCAGCTTTATTTTCCTAACTTTGTTTTCTCTCTTTCTCTTTCTCTTTTTTTGCCACCGGGTCTTTTCAGGATAAAATTAGCGAAAAGTCATCTTTTGGGTGATCCACCGTGGGCTGGACCGTGATCCCGATCAGAACACACGTCATAACCGAACAGGATGATATCGTCAGCCTGGCTTGCCGGTATACACAAGGAATTGCCGGGCCGAACGACATCATCGCCGTGGCCGAAAGCGTGGTGGCCATTACGCAGAAAAGGGCCATCCTGCCGGACGCTGTGCGCCCCGGGCTGGCGGCCAGATTCCTGTGCCGTTTCCCCGCCAAGCACGGCAGCCTGGCCACGCCCGGGGCCATGCAGCTGGCCATCCAGGAGGCAGGCCTGCCGCGCATCCTGCTCGGCTGCGCAGCTGCCTTTTTCGGCCGCCTGATCGGCAAAAAAGGCTATTTCTACCTGGTGGCCGGCCGGGAGCTGGCTTTAATTGACGATATTGCCGGAACCATGTGGCCGTATGAAAAACATATCATCCTCGGCCCCAAGGAACCGGAAAAAATCGTCCGCTCCATCCGGGAAGCGACCGGTTCCGAAGCGGTCATCGCCGACGTCAACGATTTAAAATGCGTCGATATCCTGGCCGCCACCAGCCCGGAAAGCAGCCGCATCGCCAAAGAAACACTGATTGACAATCCTTTCGGCAACGATGACCAGCAAACCCCTTTGGTAGTAATAAAAAAGGTAGAAAATTAAGGAAAAATTAAGGCAGAAAATGCTTAAGGGCAGGATAAAAGGTTTTAGGAAGGTTAAGAAAGAAGGAAAGTAAGGAAAGGATGTGAAGAGACTTGCTGCCGACACCGACTAAATTTACCCTGGTGGCAGGGGCCGCAGAGGGAGGAACGCCGCTTAACGCATTTGACCGGGCCCTGCTGGCGGCCGGGTGCGGGAACGTCAACCTGGTGCGGGTGAGCAGCATCCTGCCGCCGAACGCTGTTTACGTGGAAGAAATACCCCTGCACCCGGGCGCGCTGGTTCCCGTGGCCTACGGCGCGCTCACCTCCACCACGCCGGGAGAACTGATCACCGCAGCAGTCGGCGTGGGCATTCCCAAGGAAGGCTTTGGCGTGATTATGGAATATTCCGGCCGCCTGTCCGGGCCGGAAGCGGAAAAAATCATGCATCAAATGCTGTCCGAAGCCTTCGCCGTACGCGGTTTACCGCTAACCAGGTACATGGTCAGGGCTGTTAGTCACAAGGTAGTCCATACCGGAGCGGTATTTGCCGGGGTAGTTTTGTGGTACTAATGGTACTAAAAATTCCCCGCCCTTAATCATGGAAAAAATCTTTTTATTGTTTTCTGCAGTTTTATGTTGTAAATTAGGGAATATAACAGGCAACCTCGGTTCTTTTAAGGGGGCTGGCTCGCTCTGACCAGGATCATCGTAGCCATCACCGGCGCTTCCGGAGCCATCTACGGCGTTCATCTTCTCGAAGCATTAAAAAAGGCCGGGGTGCAAACGCACCTTATGGTGAGCACCCCGGCGAAACAAATTATTGAAATGGAGACAGGCCGGACCCTCCAGGATCTTTTTGCCTGGGCGGACCGCTTTTACCAGGCCGAGGACATGACGGCTCCGCCGGCCAGCGGCTCCTTCTTGCACCAGGGGATGGTCATTGCGCCCTGCAGCATGAAAACCCTCTCCGCCGTCGCCCACGGCTACGCGGACAATCTCATCACCCGCGCCGCCGACGTAACCATCAAAGAAAAGCGCCGGCTGATCCTGCTTCCCCGGGAAACGCCGCTCAGCCCCCTGCACCTGGAGAACATGCTCCGGCTGGCCCGGCTGGGCGCCGTCATCATGCCGCCGGTGCCCGCTTTTTACCACCGCCCGCAATCCATTGCCGACCTTGTTGCGCAGACGACCGGCCGTATCCTGGATCTTTTGGGCATCGAAAACTCCCTGGTGAAAAGGTGGCCTGAAATAGAGCAGGATTAGTTAAAGGTGGCAACGGGCAAAATGTGCGAAATCCCGGAACAGGAACAAATCCCGCTGGTACAGCTGGCTTTAATTCAATTGCTGGTGCTGGTACCGTCCTACTGCCTGCCGG
>DYES01000029.1 GCA_020725585.1 Desulfovirgula sp. | reverse complement strand
TGTGCACCGGCAACTCCTGCCGCAGCCAGATGGCCGAGGGGTTTGCCAAAGTCCTGGGCAAAGACAAATGGGAGGTGCACAGCGCGGGCACCAACCCCGCGGGCGTAAATCCGCGCGCCGTGCGCGTCATGGCCGAAGCCGGGATCGACATCTCGGGCCAATCCTCCAAGGCCGTTGACCCGGACTTGCTTAACTCGGCAGACTTCGTGGTTACTTTATGCGGCGACGCTGCCGAAAGCTGCCCCCTCACCCCGCCTTCCGTGCGCCGCCTGCACTGGCCGCTGGAAGACCCGGCCCGGGCAACGGGCACCGAGGAAGAAATTATGGCCAGCTTCCGCGCCGTGCGGGATGAAATCAAGCGCCGGGTGGAGGCGCTTTTGCGCGAGGATACGGAATCCTAAAGAATACCGGGGCGGGCTCCCAAAAAAGCGCCGCCCTGGCGAAACAAGCGCCGGGGACAAGAAAGTGACACGGGCAAGGGAGCCGGGTTAGCTCATCGCCTTGTTTATTTCTTCGACCAGCTTTCCTACCTCCTGCTGGGTCAGGCCCACGTTCAGCTCCAGCCGGGCAATGTACTCATCCACTTCCTGGTTGCTTTTTCTCAGCCGGGAAAGCTGTTCTTCCTGAATCTCGATCTCCCTGTTAAGCTCATCCAAGTCTACGCCCAGGTCAAACCTCTGGTTCAAAAAGTTGATCACTGCTTTATTTGCTTTCGGATCTGTTTTCTCCGCCAGATAAAAGGGGACGTTGACCCAAAAGCTTGCCGCCGGAATGTTTCTTTGCCTGGCCGCCCACAATAAAAATCCGCTCATGGAGGTCGCTCCCTGGTAATCAAGGCTCATGTCCAGGTCGTAAGCGGCCAGCTCTGCTTTAAGTGCCTCCGCATTGACGATGGCCAGAATTTTTCTTTCGTCTGTATGGGCGATCATAGATATGATCCCCCCCACCGTATACACGCCCGCGGCGTTCATTTTTTCGGCTGTATCCAAAATCAGGCTTAAAAATTTATACCTCTTCGCTGAAGGCTGGTTGCTTTGCAAAAAGACCAGGTCTTTTTCCTCCAGGGAGAAAAACCGGGCCTGCGGGAAGTGAATTACGTCCCCTTTAATTTCCACACCGCTCAGCGAGAAAAAACCCAGCGGGTCAATTTCCGCAAATTCCTCGAAAGGGAGACGTTTTTGCAGGTAACTGGCCACCCGCCAGCCCACTTCCGCCACGTCGGGGCTCCAGGCGGCAATTAAAAACGGTGCCTTGAGAACGGGAGTTTTTTCAATCATGTTTTCCCCCCTTCCGGAAGAACTCTTCCACTTCTTTTAAGATCCTCTCCTTCTCTTCCTCGGTAATCGGCCCGGGTTCCGTTTCCTTGACGTAGCTGATCTGCTTTAACTTGTCCAGTTCCTCCCGGATGACACCAGGCAGGTTCTGGTAGATGCCTTCGATTTCCCGCTCCACGTTATTGGCGAATGCGTTGATGTTACTCATATCGATCTGTACGCCGAGGGCTTCGGCAAATACTTCCAGAATAGACCGGGAGGCCTTAGGGTATAAAATGGTATACGGCCCGGGGAAATGGGCGACGTACATGGGCACCTCCCCTAAAAAACAAACCCCCGCGCACTTTCGCTTTTTGGCCACCCCCAAAAGCACGCCGTTTAACCCGGTGATATTGCCCCTGCCCTGGCGGTCGTCAAGATCGCTCATCAAAATGGTATTTTTGTATTTCCTTACTTCCGTCAGCAGCGCCTTATCGTTGGGCACCGCCCAAACCCTGGGCCGGGCCGTGTGGTGAATGGGGGCCACGGCCGCCCCGGCCGTATAAACTCGGCGGCAGCCAAATTGCTGGGCCACGTCTAAAACGAGATTGGCCATTTCGTAAAGTTCTTCTTCCTCGCCCGGCTGCATCTCCGCCAGAAAAATAATCAGGTCGCGCTCCCCCTTATGATAGTAAAATTTGCCCGTGGGAAATTCCATCTCCTGGAGTACGCCGTTTTTTATGGTCACTCCCTTGGGAAAGAAAAAATGCCAGGGTTCCAGTTCGCCAAACTCTTCCGCCGCCAGCCGGTTCTTTAAGTAATTGACGGCAATCAGGCCGATGTTGCCGATTCCCGGCCAGGCGGCAACCAGGCAGGGATCCCGAACATCGGGCGTTTTAAAAATATTTACCTTGCCGGACACTTTGGGCACCCCCTCTCAAAAGTCGCCGTTTCGCGAGCGATCGGTGCCGGACAAACTAATCCATGTCCTTAATGCTTCACCAGGATCATCATAATCATACCAAAAATAGACGGTCAATGCCAGCACCTCTTGATCATTTATATTCTGGCCCCCCGCCAAACGAAAATGCAAATAAAAAGGCAAAAACAAAAGTCGGGCCGCCGGCTTTAGCAAGACCCCCGGTCGGCCCGGCTTTTTTTGCGCCGCCGTTTACTTCATCTTTGCGGCTTTGCGCCCGCGCGCCGGGCTAGATCGGCAACCCCTATTTTTTCCGCGCGGTCAGGTTGCGGCCCACCACCACCCGCTGGATGTCGTTGGTGCCGTCCGCGGGAATGAGCAGCTGGGCGTCGCGGCAGTAACGCTCCACGTTGTATCCATGCATGCACCCGTACGCGCCGTGAATGTCCATGGCCTTGCGGGCGCAGCGCAGCGCGGCTTCCGTGGCAAAGAATTTGGCGGCCGCGATCTCCGTGTCGGCCCGCTGCTTTTGGTCCAGCAGCCAGGCCGCGCGGTAGGCCATCAGGCGGCTTGCCTCCAGGTCGGCGTATATTTCGGCAATCCGGAAGTGGACGGAAGGAAGGTTGCTGATGGGCCTGCCGTAAAGGATCCTTTCCCCGGCAAACTTGACGGCCGCTTCCAGGGAAGCCTGCATGAGCCCCAGGGCAACGCCCACAATTCCCGTGCGCCCGTAATCATTGATCCCTTTTAAAGCAATGGCCAGCCCCTGCCCCTCCTCCCCCAGGAGGTTTTCTTTAGGAACCCGGCAGTTTTCCAGGACGAGCTCGCCCGTCACGCAGCCGTGAAAACCGATCTTTTTCTCCGCACGCCCCGGGCGAAAACCGGGCGTTCCCTTTTCCACGATGAAGGCGCTGAATTCCTTTTTCGGCTCGTCCTTAGTTTTTGCAATCACCACGGCGAGATCGGCAATGTGCGAGTTGGTAATGAATACTTTCCGTCCGTTTAACAAATAATGATCGCCCTGGTCGGCGGCTTCGCTGGCCATGCCGGCAGGGTCGGACCCGCCGCTTGCTTCGGTGACCGCGGCCGCCGCCAGGAGTTTTCCTTTCGCCAGACCGCGCGCGTATTTTTTCTTTTGCTCTGCGCTGCCGAACTCCAGCACGCAGCCCGCTCCAAACTGCAGGCACTGCAGCGACATGCTCATTGCCGCCGAAACGCGCCCCACCTCTTCTAAAAGGATCATGCGGGCCAGGTGCCCCAGCCCCGCCCCGCCCTCTTCAACCGGGGCGGTTACGCCCAAATAGCCCTGGACGCCCATTTTTTTAATTAACTCCAGCGGTACTTCGTCGGTTCGCTCCATTTTTTCTACCAAAGGAGCAATTTCCTGCTCGGCAAACTCTCTGACCGCTTTACGCAATAATTCCTGCTCCGGAGTATGTTGGAAATTCATCTACGGCACCACCTTTAAAAATAAAAATACTTAAATAACTGTATTAGCCTAAAATTTGTTTTTTCCTTCTTTTTCAGGCATCCGCCAAAAATCGGCCCACAATCAGGCATGCGTTTTGCCCCCCGAAGCCAAAGGAATTGGACATGGCGATCCTCACCCTGGCTTTCCTGGCCCGGTTGGGCACGTAATCCAGATCGCACTCGGGATCCGGCTCTTCGTAATTAATCGTCGGGGGAACGATATTTTCCTGGATGGCTTTTACGCAGGCGATCAGTTCGGTAATCCCGCCGGCGCCCATTAAGTGCCCGGTGGCGCCCTTGGTGGAACTGACGGGGATTTCCTTGGCGCGGGGGCCAAAGACGGCTTTGATGGCCAGCGTTTCAATTCTATCGCCGAGCGGGGTGGAAGTGCCGTGCGCGTTGATGTAATCCACGTCGGCGGGAGTGAGGCCCGCTTTTTCCAGGGCCCTTTGCATGCAGCGGATTTCTCCGGAGCCGTCGGGCGCCGGCGCGGTTACGTGATAACCCTCGCCGCAGTTGGCGTAACCGAGCAATTCCGCCAGGACGCGCGCGCCCCTTTCCCGGGCGTGCGCCAGGGTTTCCAGGATCACCGCGCCCGCCCCCTCCCCCAGAACCAGCCCGTCCCGGCGCAGATCAAAAGGCCGGCAGGCTTTTTCCGGCTCGTCGTTGCGGGTGGAAACGGCCCTGGCGGCGTGCAGCCCGGCAATCACCAGCGTACAAAACAAAGATTCCGTCCCCGCCGCCACCATCACATCGGCCTCCCCCAGCTCCAAAAGCATGGCGGCCACACCCACCGCGTCCCCGCCGGAAGCGCAGGCGGTGCTGACGGTCAGGCTGGGCCCTTTTAACCCGTACATGATCGCAATCTGGGTAGCCGCTAAATTGCCCAGCATTTTGGTGATAAAATGGGGGCTGATCCGCAAAGAGCCCGTGCGGGTTATTCTGTCCTGGGCTTCCGTTATTGAAGCAATCCCCCCGATGGAAGTGCCCAGCACCACCCCTACGCGAAAAGGATCTTCCTCCGAAAAACGAAGCCCGCTTTCCTGGATGGCCATCTGCATGGCGGCGACGGCGTATTGCGCAAAGGGGTCAGTTTCCTTGATCAACTTTTTGCTCAAGTAATTTTCCGGGGAAAACCCCTTCACCTCCGCACCGATCCGGCAGGGCAACCCTTCGGTGGGAAAGCGGGTTATTTTCCCCACCCCGCCCCTGCCCTCAATCAAGGCGCGCCAGTATTCATCCACCCCGATGCCGACGGGGGTGACCGCCCCCATGCCGGTGATTACCACCCGCTCTTTCACTTGCAAGCCCTCCCCGATACACCAAATCTTCGTGCCGCCTGTTTTCCCCCGCCCGCACGCGACAACCCCCGGGTCTAAACTTCGGTAATTTCGTGGGCATTATCTTTAAGCAGTTTTTGGGCATATTCAATCAGCTTAAATTTTTGAATCTTCCCCGTAGCGGTAAAGGGCAGCTCCTGCGCGCTTACAAAAAACACGTAGCGGGGGATCTTAAATTTGGCCAGGCGGTCTTTGCAATAGCTGATGATTTCCCGCCGCGCGGCCGTTTCGCCCGGCTTTAGCTCGATGAAGGCCGCCCCTACCTCGCCCATGATCTCGTGCGGCACCCCCACCACGTAAACCTGGCTGACCTTGGGGTGGGTGCTGATCACGTCCTCCACTTCCTTCGGGATGATATTCTCGCCGGACGTTCTATAAATTTCCTTGCTCCGCCCGGTAAACTGGTAATAACCGTCGGGGTGAATGATGACTAAATCGCCGGTGCGCAACCAGCCGTCTTTATCGATCAGCTCGGCGTTGGCCTGGGGACGCTTGTAATAGCCCCTGGTTACCGTATTCCCCCGGCAAAGCAACTCTCCCTCTTTGCCCGGGGGCAGCTCCTCTCCCGTTTCCGGATCGACAACTTTGCACTGGAAATTGCGCCCGCCAAATTCCGGCAGGCCGCTGCAGTTGGGAACCAGCAGCCGGCCCACGCGGGTCGCCACCACTTCCACGGAATCCCCGGGAGCGCTCAGCGTAATCGCGCCGCACGCCTCCGTCAGGCCGTAGCCGGTGCCGATTTCGGACAACTTTAATTCTTCCACTGCCTTTTTCCAAAGGGGCAGCGGCGCCGGAGTGGCCGCGCAAAAAACGGAGCGCAGAGAAGAGAGATCGTATCGATGGAGGTCGGGATGGTTAACGATAGCCAGCAAAATGGAGGGCACGCACACCAGCTCGTGAGCCTTGAATTTCTCCATCAGCTCTAAAGCTTCCGTAGGGCTGAACTGAGGGTGGGTGATGAAGCTGCCGCCGATAAAAGTACACAGCATGACGACCACGTTCCAGGCAAAAATGTGGTAAAAAGGGAGCGGGCAGTAAAAACGCCGGCCGTTTTCGATGGCCCGGTGAACACAAATACTGAAGATATTGCGCAGGCTCATATCGTGGCTCAACATGGCGCCCTTGGGCAGGGCGGTGGTGCCGGAGGTGTACATAATGTCAAACACGTCGTCGGGGTAGGCAGTCGCTGCTTGCCTCTTTTTTAATTCCTCTTCCGGAACCTGCGCGGCCAGATCAAAAAGCTGGTAAAAATCAAGAAAACCCTGGTAGCGCCTCCCGGCAGGCGAAAAACAAATCAGTTGGCGCATTTTAGGCAGGCGGGAATACCGCGGCCGACGGTCTTGTCTGTTCTCCTCGCGGGCCTCCGGGCATAGATTGCTCATCACCTGCGCAAAATCCTGTTTGCCCAGGCGGTCGGTAAAGATTACCGCCACCGCGTCGGAATCCTCCAGCTGAAAAGCTATTTCTCTTTCCAGGAGCATGGTGTTTAAAGCCACCGCCACCGCCCCGATTTTGGCCAGGGCCAGCTTGGCCACGATAAACTCGGGGTAATTCCCGATGATGATGGCCACGTGCTCCCGGGGGCGGATGCCCAGCGCCAGCAAACCCCGGGCAAAAAGCTCCGTCTTCTGGTGAAACCAGGCGTAGGTGTACGCTCCTTCCGGGGTGTACATAAGAACGCGCTCCTTATATTTCGCCGCCGCCTCGTCAAAGTGCTCCGCCGTAGTCTTCCGCGTCCAGACTGGATATTCATCCAGCAAATATTGGACGCGCCGCTCGCGTTCATTTTTCATGACTGGTCTCTCCCTTCCGAAATTTTGCACAACCGTAATAGCGCCGCCCTTTTTAAAGTTGCTGGCTGTACCGCTGCATCTTTTCCCAGAGCAGGGGGTGCCTTTTTTTCACGTCAAAAGGCTTCCCCTGGCTGTCCACGTAGGCGTGGACCGTCGTGCCTTCCACCGCCAGTGCGCCGTCTTCTTTTTTAAAGACGCGGTAGGTAAACTCCAGCCGCGAGCGCGTCAGCCTGGCCAGGCAGGTTTCCAAAATTATTTCCTCTTCCGGGCGCAGAGGCTGCCGGTAGCGGCAGCCGGCCTCAATGGCCACCAGCTCAATGCCCTGCTTATGGAAAATATTCCAATACGGCAGGCCGATCTGCTTAAAGAGCTCAATGCGTCCGTCCGAAAACCAGTCGAAATACTTCGCGTAGTACACTATCCCGGCGGGATCGCAATCTCCCCAGCGCACTTTCATTTCCAGCCGGCAAACCGCCCTTTCGCCATCTGGCTCCATAACTCATTCCCCCGTGGAAAGTTTCTAATTTTTCAAAGCCTTTTCTTTCTTTCTTTCTTTTCTTTAAAGTAACACACTGGTAAAAGAAAGTAAAACCCCAAAAAACCCAAATAATAAACAGGAAGAAGGATTGTCTTTGGTAACAAAATATGGTACAATTTTAAGGAGTTAAAAACTGAGCCGGTTAATCTGAAAACAAACCAAAATAGTTAAAACAATGGGGGATTTCTAAGCGGGGCCGGTTCGTGAAGCGCGGGAAAAAGCGCGGAAAAGAAACTAAACAAAGAAAAGTTAAACCCAAAAGAAAAGGAGGGAAACTGGTTTAAAAACCAGGCGCGCACATGGCAAACGCAAAAGTGAAATGGCTTTCCCACGCCGGTTTTCAAATTACTTCGGGGGGAGGGAAGGTAATTCTCATCGACCCCTGGCTGGAGGGAAACCCGGCGGCTCCCTGTACTCTGGCGGAAATTAAAACCGCCGATCTGGTCCTGGTGACCCACGACCATTTTGACCACGCGGGAAACGCCGCGCAAATCGCCAAAAACACCGGCGCCACGCTGGTCGGCATGCCGGAAACGGTGGCCAGGCTGAAAGCCCAGGGCGGGCTCCCCGACGAACAGATCGTCTTCGGCATGGGCATGAACATCGGCGGCACTTACCAGGCGGGCGACGTGTCGGTCGTAATGACCCAGGCCTACCATTCCTCCCAGACGGCCAGCCCGGCGGGCTACATAATTAAAATGGAAAACGGCCCCACCATCTACCACGCCGGGGATACGGGCATTTTCGCCTCCATGAAAACCCTGGGCGAGCTTTACCCGCTCGACCTGGCGCTTTTGCCCATCGGCGGCGTCTTCACCATGGACCCGCAGCAGGCGGCGGCGGCGCTCAAACTGCTCAACGCCAAAAAAGTCATCCCCATGCATTACAGAACCTTCCCGATCCTCGTTCAAGAGGCGGCGCCCTTTGTCGCCGCCGCGCAAAAAGAGGCTCCCTGGGCGGAAGTAATCGTGCTCGCGCCCGGGCAGGAATACGTATTATAAAGCGCCGGCAAGGCCCCTTACGCTCCCTTTCTCCCCACCGAAAAACCGCACCCCCTGTCCTCTCCTGTTCGCCAGGGGGTGCGCCGGTTTTCCTGCCTTCCCGTTTAAAAAACACATTACTCGCCCTCATCCTAATCCCAAAAACATCTGTCTTGTGCGCGTTGGACGAACAGCAGGTAAAGTTCGGCTGAAAAGCAAGGGTAATAACCAAATTGGTATAAATCCGCCGCGCTAGCAAATAATACTTTTACAGTTTTCAATTTCCCAATCCTCTTCAGTTGACAGAACAGGTGCGAAAAAATGCGCTGGTTGATCAGAACATTGTCAAAGAGACTCTTCCGCGGCCGGAAAAATCAATCCCGGGACGCTCGCGCGGCAAATCAAACCGGCGACGGCAACCTTTTCCGCGCCCCCCGGAAGAACCAGGTTTTAAGCCCCGACCTGGAAACCAACCTGAAAGCAATTAAAGCCATCTTCGATAAATGCAGCGACGTGATTTACCGGGAGTTTGTTTTTGCCCAGAACGAGCAGATCCGGCTGGCCCTGATCTATATAGACGGCCTGGCGGACAAGGGGCAGGTCAGCGAACAGATCATGCGGGCGCTGGCCCTGGAAGTGCCGATGGTTGTACCCGGCCAGGAGATCACCAAAGCCAGGGCCCTGGAATTCATCAAACAGCGGGGCCTGTGCATGCATCAAGTCAAGGAAACCGATAAGCTGCAGGATGTCATCCACGCCATCCTGTCCGGGGATACCGTTTTGCTGGTGGACGGGCACACATGCGCTATTATCAACGGGGCCAGGGGCTGGGAGGCGCGTAGCATTACCGACCCGGTAGCGGAGCCGACGGTGCGGGGGCCGCGGGAGTCCTTTGTCGAGACCTTGCGGACCAATACAGCGCTCATCCGGCGGAGAATAAAAAGCCCCGGCCTGAAGATTGAGACCCTGAGGCTGGGCGAAGTAACCAATACCGACGTGGCCATAGCTTATGTCGAGGGCATCGTCAACGACAAGCTGGTGGAGGAAGTGAAAAGCCGGCTGGAAAGAATTAAGGTTGACGCCGTCCTGGAAACCGGCTACATCGAAGAACTGATCGAGGATAACCCCTGGAGTCCCTTTCCCACGGTCAACCACACCGAGAAGCCGGACCGGGTGGCGGCGATGTTGCTGGAAGGGCGGGTGGCCATTCTGGTGGACGGGACCCCCTTTGTCCTGACCGTACCCACCCTGTTCGTCGAATACCTCCAGGCCTCCGAGGACTATTACGAGCGGTTCTTGTTCGCCTCGGCCGTGCGGTTAATCCGGTTTGTTTCCATGATCCTTTCACTTACCCTACCTTCGCTGTATATTGCCGCGATAAGCTTCCACCACGAGCTGTTCCCCACCCCGCTTCTTTTAAGCATCGCCGCGCAGCGCGAGGCGGTTCCCTTCCCGGTCTTCATCGAGGTGCTGATTATGGAACTTTCCTTTGAAATCTTAAGGGAGGCCGGAGTCCGCCTGCCGCGGCCCATTGGCCAGGCGGTGAGCATTGTGGGCGCCCTGGTCATCGGGGAGGCCTCCGTACGGGCCGGCCTAATAGCCGCCGCCACCGTCATTGTGGTGGCCCTGACCGGGATTGCCTCCTTCACTTTTTTCTACAGCTTCAGCATTGCCTTTCGCCTGCTGCGGTTCACCTTGATGGTCCTTTCGGCCGCCCTGGGCTTACTTGGCCTGATCAGCGGACTGGCGGTAATTACTATTCACCTGTGCAGCTTACGCTCCTTCGGGGTCCCCTACCTGTCCCCCATGATCCCCACCACCGGCGTGGACTTAAAAGACGTGGTCTTGCGCTCACCCTGGTGGGGCATGTTCACCCGTCCCCGGCTGATCGCCAGGCAGGATCAGAAAAGGCAGGAACAGGGGTTAAAACCGACGCCGCCGAAAAACCCCCGGCCGTAGGAAATGAGTGGGCTAGATGTTAGAAAAGGGCAAGATTGACAGCAATCAGGCCGTTATGTTGATGGTCAGCCTGGTTTTGCCCACGGCCATTCTCTTCGTTCCCGCCATTATCGTCAAGCACGCCAGGCAGGATGCCTGGCTGGCGGCCATTGTGGCCCTCCTGGGAGGGCTTTTGATCGCCCGGCTGGTGGTCAGTTTAAGCCTGCGCTTCCCGGAGAAGACCCTGTTTGAGTACGCCCAAACAATTCTAGGCAAGGTGCCGGGGAAGTTGGTGGGCCTTTTGTATATCTGGTGGTTTTTGTACACGGGCGCCCTGATCATGGATGAGTTTGCGTCTTTTCTTTGTACGGCCATCATGCCCGAGACCCCACCCGTAGTATTATTCCTGGTGGGAATTGCCGTGGCAGCCTACGCGGTCAGAAACGGGCTGGAGGTTCTAAGCCGTTACAACCAGTTGCTCCTGCCCATACTTCTGGGATTGCTGGTAATCACTTTCCTTTTGGTCACCAAGGATATGAAGGCGGAAAGGCTATTGCCGGTTTTCGATCAAAGCGCCCCCGCCATCCTCAAAGGGGCCGCCGTACCTTTGAGCTGGCTGGGGGAAATCGTTCTCTTTGCCATGATCATTCCTTTCCTGCAAAAGCCAAGGGAAGCCCACCGGGTAGCTGCGCTGGCCACTCTCTTTACCGGCCTCTTTTTTGCTATATGCACGGTAGTGACGCTGTCCGTCTTTGGTCCGAACCTGGCAGCACACTGGGTTTTTCCCGTTTACAATACGGTCCGGGTGGTTTCCATCGCTAATTTCCTGGAACGGCTGGATATCATTATCGTGGCGGTATGGGTGTTCGGCGGGTTTGCCAAGATGGGGGTGTTTTACTACGCCGCCGTTTTGGGCAGCGCCCAGTGGCTGGGGCTCAAAGACTACCGCCCCCTGGTGGCGCCGGTGGGGTTGCTTTTGATAGGTTTGGCGCTCCTTTGCGACAACATCGTCGATCTGCTCGACTTCGCGGCCAGAGCCTGGCCGCCCTATGCCCTGATCGTCTTTGAGGTAGGGATGCCGCTGTTCTTAATGATCGTTGCCCTGGTCAGGGGAAAGGGAGAAAGCAATGCTTAAAAAGATTGCCTTTTTCCTTTTGCTCGCACTTCTAACCGGAATCTTAAGCGGCTGCTGGAGTCGCAAGGAAATATCCGAGATCGCCATCGTGCTGGGGACAGGGGTCGACCTGACGGAAGACGGCCGGATCCGGCTGACCGTGCAGATCGCCAGGCCTACCGCTTTTGTCGGCGGCGGCGAAGCGGGGGCCGTAGGAACGGAGGCCCCCGCCAGCTGGGTGGTCTCGGCAGAAGGCAGGACCGTCGAGGAGGCCGAAAGGTACCTGGCCATGAAGGTCCCCCGCGAACTTTACTGGGGCCACAACGTTATTCTGGTGATCGGGGAAGAAATGGCCAAAAAGGGAACGCGGATGGTCACCAATTTCTTTCAGCGCGAAAGGCAGCCCCGGGAGAACGCATGGCTAATGGTGACTAAAGGAGAGGCCAAGGATTTTTTGGAAACCTATTCAGATCTGGCCAAAACCTCCGCGCAGGCCGCCGGCTTTTTGACCAGGATGAAAACCTGCTATGCCGTCCAGCTCAGGGAATTTGCCGAGATGCTGGCCAGCAAGGGGGTGCAGCCGACGGCCACCCGGGTGGAGGCAAAAAAAGCCGGGATTACCCCGGGGCCGGGCCAGGAAAAGGTGTTCACGGCCCATAAACAGGTGGAGCTCACCGGAGCGGCGGTATTTAAGGAGGACAAACTGATCGGGTGGCTGGACGCCTACCAGACCAGAGGACTTCTCTGGCTAAAGGGCGAGGCCATGAAAGGGGCAGTTATTGTGCCCAGCCCGGCCGAACCGGATAAAAATGTCTCCATCCGGATCCTGCGGGGAAGTACGAAGGTGGTGCCCGAATACGACGGGGAAAACCTGCGCTTTAACGTAATCATCAAGGTGGAAGGGAACATGGTAGATCAGCAAAGCCGCGAGGACCTGGCCAGGCCGGAGAAGATCAAAGCCCTCAAGGAAGCAGTGGCAGAAGCAATTAGACAGAGAACCGCCGTTGCCTTAGAGAAGGCCCAGGGGGAGTACGGCGTGGACATCTTCGGCTTCGGCGAGGCCTTCCACCGCAAGTACAAAAAGGCCTGGCGGGAGCTAAAAGACCGGTGGGACGAGGAATTCACCCGGGCGGAAGTGAACGTAACCGTGGATGTCCGGATCAGGGAAATCGGCCTGTTGACCAGGCGGGCCAGCACCGAGGAAAAATAGCGCCCGGGGAAAGCTGCACAATAGGGAGGATAGGGGAAAGTGGTTTTGGTGTTTATTATCGTGTCAATAGCCATTATCCTTTTGGAGGCGCCCGGCCTGGTCAAAAAGAAGATGTGGCGGGAGCTGGCCGCCTTTTTGGCGTACCTCTCCCTCGGTATGGCGCTTGTGATCCCGCAGGCGCTGGGGGTAAAACTGCCCAACCCCACCAAAGCCATTGAGGCGCTGTTCAGGCCCCTTGCGGAGCTTTTAAAGTGAGCCGCCCCCGCACCGGCGCTCCCCTGGCGGGCAGTGCATATGCCGCCGGGCAAGCGGCCATACTACTAAATGAGGTGGGAAAGATGGAATTAAACATCTCGTGGGATAACTGGAAAAAAACTTTGCGGACGGCAATCAACGCCGCGGAATTCGCGGGTCTGTCCGAGGACAGGATCAAGGATGCGGCCTACCGCCTGGGGGGATTTTTGGCCGGCCACTTCGACCCAGGCAACCGGGAGCAGGCGCTTTTGCAGGAATTATGGCGGGAAGGAACCGAAGAGGAACGCCGGGCGCTCGTTTCCATGCTGGTTAAGATGCTCGACAAAGAAGAACGTATTAAACATTAACCGTCCCGCGTTTCCCGCAAAAAACGCCCTTGCCCAAAAAGGCCGCTGCGGTTTTCCCGCAGTCAACGCGCGTTTTCAAAAAACGTTTCCCCTTCCAAAAGTTGCCGCCAGAGCAGCCGGCAACTTTTTTTAAATCAGCCCCCGCCTTGAAATTATACCAGCCTTATTTTAAGATTAATCGTAACATATTTCCCTAAAAATCTTAATACATGTTATACTAATTAAAAATTACCGAGAAATTTTTAACGCTACAGGCAGGAAAATACGGTATAGTTATAGAATGTAATTAATTAATTGGGAACGCAATTAGCTTTTCCGAACATTTTAAAGGGGGAGGATTTGTCATGGGCAAAAAGATTACCGTTACCGTGATCAAGGCAGATGTAGGCGGGTTTGTGGGTCATTCCAGCGTTCATCCCGACCTGATTGAAAAAGCAAAAGGCATGCTTGGCGGCAGCCCCCTCTTGATAGATTTCCACGTAACCCACGTGGGCGACGACCTAAACCTGATCATGACCCACGAGCTGGGGCGCAACAACGGGGAAATTCATCAGCTGGCCTGGGACACCTTTGTGGCCTGCACGGAAGTAGCCAAAAAGCTCAAGCTCTACGGAGCGGGGCAGGACCTGCTGGCCGACGCCTTTTCCGGGAACATCAAGGGGCTGGGACCCGGGGTGGCCGAGATGGAGTTTGAGGAGCGCAAGAGCGAGCCGATTATCGTCTTCATGGCCGACAAAACGGAGCCCGGCGCCTGGAACCTGCCGCTTTATAAAATTTTTGCCGATCCCTTCAACACCATCGGCCTGGTCATCGATCCCAACATGCACGACGGTTTCCTTTTTGAGGTGCGGGACCTGATTGAGAATAAACGGGTCACCTTTTCTGCTCCGGAAGAAATTTACGACATGCTTGTCTTCATTGGCGCGCCGGGGCGCTACTGCATAAAGCGCGTTTTCCACAAGCAGTCGGGGGAAATCGCCGCCGTTTCCAGCACCCAGCGGCTCAACCTGATGGCCGGCCGGTACGTGGGCAAGGACGACCCCGTTTTGATCGTGCGCTGCCAGAGCGGCCTGCCGGCAGTGGGGGAGGTTTTAGAGCCTTTTGCCCGCCCGCACCTGGTGAGCGGCTGGATGCGCGGCTCACACAGCGGCCCGCTGATGCCGGTGGGGCTTAACCAGGCCACCCCTACGCGCTTTGACGGCCCGCCGCGGGTAGTCGCGCTGGGCTTCCAGCTGGCCGAAGGAAAACTGGCCGGCCCGCAGGATTTCTTCGCCGACCCGGCCTTTGACGACGCCCGCCGGCTGGCTAACGAGATAGCCAGCTATATGCGCAGTCTGGGGCCCTTCGAGCCTCACCGCCTGCACTTAGACGAAATGGAATACACCACCATGCCGCTGGTCAGCAAAAAGCTAAAAGACCGTTTTGAAAAACTACGTTAACATCGCAAGGGCACCGGTCATCAAAAGACCTGCCGGGAAAACACCCGCGCAGGTCTTTTTATCCCTTGCCATTGTACAGCCGCCAAAAAACTTCCCCCAGGTCGTCAGCGGTCCGGGGACGGTTTTTGCTCCAGTCGGTCGAAATAAATATTTTTGCTGAACGCGGAAACCGGTATACCGACTACCACTTCCCCGTCAAGCAAGCCCATTTTCCGGGCCACCACGCCCACCCGGTACATAATGCGGTTGTCGGCGCACAGCATGCTGGCCGTCCTCGCCGCCGACCCAAGGGCAATGCCGAGGTCAATCAACCGCCAGGCGCAGAGCGGCCCAGGAAACTCCGGACCCTCGCTGCTTTTCAGCTCGGAACACTGCCTGTATCCGCAGGCGCCGCAATTTAACCCCAGCGTCTTATTTTCTTTCAAAGAAACCAGCAGGACGGCGTCAGAACGGCGCACGTTCTCAGCGTCCCGGTCAAAATTGGCCTTCTGGAAATCCCGCCCGAAGCGGACCATTTCGTCGGCTAGCTGCGCCAACAGCTCCCCAGAAACAACCCTGGTGGCCAGGCAATCGTGCCCCAGGCCTTTGGGGGCGGTTTGCGCCGCCAGGGCCATTAACTCCGCAACCAGCACCATCACGTCCCGCAACCCTCGTCCCTCCTCGCTTGAGTTTATCCTTTAAGCCTTTTAAGCCGCGGTCTTTTTTGCTTCGTCTTTTGCGCCCCCGATCAAATATTCTAGATAATCTCCAATTCTCCTTCCTTGTTTAAGCGGGCTTTAAAGGAACCCATCTGCTGGTTTAAAATAAGCCGGCGATGCCCCACCTGGATGATCGCTCCCGGAAAGGCCTTTCCCACTTTTATGTAGCTTCTCGAGCCAACCCGCACAACCGGGGGAGCGCCCAGGTCGCTGCCGAGCTCCTGAATTTCTGCGTTTCCCTCGCAAAAAATTTCCCCCCCTTTAAAGGAGCCCTTGACGACCACACTTCCCCCGGCATTAATGACGGTGCTCACGCAGCCCTGGCTGAGGACATGAACATTGCCCGAACTTTGAATGTTGGACATGATTGCCGAATGAATGCGCACGTCGGCCGTGCCGGTTTCCTCCTGCTGGAGTGTTTGCACCGCCGCGGAGAGGTTGTCCAGCAGTTCCTTAAAGCTGCTCTCTGTTAAAGGGTTCAGCCCCGCCAGGCAGGATAGGGACTTGGCGAGCTCAACTATTTCCTGGGGAAAGTGCTGGTTGCGAAAAGAAGCTATTTGCTTGATGGCATTCTTTACCAGGGGGCGAATCTCCTTAAATCTTGTATCCAGCAAGGCAACGACCACGCGGCCAAAATCCGCCTGCTCAAAATGTTTTGTCTCTTTCAATTGCACCAGGGCTTGATTGAGCAACTGCAGGTTGGCCTTTAGATCCTGAAGCAAAAAAGCAATCTTTTTGGCCCCGGGAAAATGGCGCCCGGCTTTTAAACTGCTGTTGATCACTCCCCGGTGAACGATCAGCCTCCCCCCGCTTTGCACGGTCGCCCTGGTGACCAGGCCCATTACCTCCACATTGCCGGTCGCCCATACTTCCATGGCCTCACAAACATCTCCGAGGATTTTCACGTCTCCCTTAAACCTGATGTTCCCGCTTTTAATACTTACGTCTTCCTTGTGGACAAGCAGAGGATCGACGCCGACGGTGCAGGTGGCGGCGGTTTCTTTCACCCACGGGCGGCCGTTCACCAGCGCCACTGCTTTGGTCCCCTCTTCCTGGATTTCTGCCCCCTTCCCCGCCCGCAAGGCAATTTGTTTTGGCAACAGCGGGGGAAGAGCTTCGCCGGTTACGCCTTTCCCTTCCTTGCCCGGCCTGGCGGGATGTTTAACGGCTAGCACGGTTCCCGCTTCCACGGAAACAATTTTGCTTGTTTCCCGAAAATCAACCCTTTCCGTACCGGGTTCCCCGTCCGGCTCCACTTCGTCGTAAACAAAAAACAGCTCTACGTGTTCGTCTTCACCCGGCTGCGGAGGCAGCCCCTCCGCAACCAAAACGGGCTCCTCCGACGGGTTTGCCGAAAAGGACTGGATGGCTTCGGGCTTGACGCCGTAAACGACGCCGGCGGCCTCCAGCGCCCGGTAAACATCCTCTTGATCTATTTTGGTCAGGGAAGGGGGTGCGCAAATGTAGGCCGCCAGTTTGTTGCTGGTGATGCTTACCTCCAAAACTGTTTCTTTCGGCGCTTCCATCAGCTCCACCTCTTGTTAATCCATTCGACAATTTCTTTAGAATATTTAGGTCTCATCCCTTCTTCCCGTCGAGACATTTTTCTGAGCAGAAAGAAGGAATTAGCTCCTCTTTTGTATAATACGTTTATTAAATAAAATTTAAGCGGTTCAACGAAACGATAGAAAGGGGGAGGACAAAAAAGTGCATCGCGCAGGAGAGGTAAAAAGCATCGGCTTTGAACTCATGTTAATATTAATCAGGGTGCTGATTTTCGTAGGACTGGTGATTTTAATTTCCGGAATCGGTCTATTGCTGCAGCTGCCCGCCGGAATCGCCGGGGGGCTGGCCGGACTGGCCGCCTTTGCTTTTCTGATGTGGCTGCCGCTTTTTGAAATAGCCGTTGTCCAGTGCCCGTATTGCGGCCAGAGCACGCAGGTTGTGGAGAATTTTGGCACTTATCAATGCCCTGCCTGCAGGCGGGAATTCACCATTCAAAGAAGATACAAAAAGCCCCGTTTAACCAACCAGAGCCTTTATTAGAACCTATCGAAAAAACTTTTTGGTTATTTATTACCAAGCCAAGGTTATAGCCATAAAAAATATTGAAAAGGGCTTTAGAAAGTCACAAAAAAAGGGGGATTTCGTCCCCCTTTTTGCGTATGGTCTTGCCCCGGCTATCCCGCTTCATAGATCCCGCTCCATAAAGATGCCCTGGCGCCAGGCGGAAAAAATTTTTCTACAGCAGAGTAATGCGATCTTTGGAAAGATTCGGCTTCCCTGGGCAACCGGGGCCGAGCATTTCCCGAAAGGCGGCCTGAAGGTTTTCACAGCTTGCATTAAGGGCTTTCATCACATCCTGGCCGGCAACAAGAAGTGAAGCCAGCTGGCCTATTTTTTTGTCCGGTGCCGGGAAAGCAGAAATCATCAGCAATAAGAGCTTTAAAAAGAATTCCGCCAAAGCCTTATTCAAACCAAACCCTCCTTTAGTTCAGCAAACTAAACCCCCTTAATTTACTACCATAATATGTTAAAGAAAGGAAAAGGTGAAACGTTGGGGGGCTCACGAAAGAGCCTCTTTTGCCGCGAAAGTCGCGGCAAACCGCCGGGCAAAAAATCCTTAGTAACTTTCCGGCGCCGGCAAACATAACTTAGATATGTAACCACAGGAAACTTTTTTAGGCCAGGCTAGATTTATTTTCCATACGCAAACCGGAGGCGAAAAACAATGCCTTTCCCCCTGGAAAAAGCAGCGCAAGGGAAAAAATACCTGATTAAAGAAATTAAAGGGTTCGGCCCCGTCTTACGCCTGCTCGATCTCGGCCTGTTACCGGAGACGGTGATCGAATTGGTGCGCTTCGCCCCTCTTGGCGATCCCGTCCAGTTTAAAGTCCGGGGGTTTTTCCTTTCTTTGCGCAAAGACGAAGCCCGCCATATTCTGGTGGAGGCGGCTGAACAATGAACGGCTCCCTGACCGTAGCTCTAGGCGGCAACCCGAACATCGGGAAAAGCACGCTCTTTAATTTTCTCACCGGGAAAAACCAGCACGTGGGCAACTGGCCGGGGAAAACGGTGGAAAGAGTGGAAGGGCGTTTTACGTATCACGGCAAGCTGATTAAAGTAGTGGATTTGCCCGGCACGTACAGCTTAAACGCCGATTCCCTGGAGGAAATGATCGCCCGGGACTTTCTCCTGCGGGAAAAGCCCGATGTGGTTTTGGCTATGGCCGACGCCACCAATTTAGAACGCAACCTCTACCTGGTCCTGCAGCTCATGGAAATCACGCCCCGCCTGGTGCTGGCCGTAAACATGATGGACGTGGCGCAAAGGCAGGGAACCCGGATCGATGCGGATAAATTATCGGCAGCGCTCGGGATACCGGTGGTTTCCATCAGCGCCGCCACCGGGCAGGGAATCGATGGCCTGCTCAAAACGGTTGTCGAGGTAGGGGAAGGTCTGCTCACCCCTCACCCCCGCGTTTATTACGGACAGGAAATCGAACGCTGCCTGGAAAAGCTGGGCGCCCTCCTGGAATCCGTGGCCATAGACTGGCCGCGCCGGTGGACGGCGCTGAAGCTTTTAGAAAACAACCGCGCCGTGGAGGAGGAATTAAAAAGCGCGGGCCGCCCGGAGATCCTGGAGCAGGCCGCGCTCTGCCGGGAACTGCTGGGGCCTGCCCCGCAGAGCAAAATAATTGCCGCCCTGTACAGGTTTGCGCACCAGATCGCCGCAGAAGCGGTTGCCGGGCAAAACAACGGCAAAAAGACGCTCACGGAAAAACTGGACGGCATCATCCTGCACCGCCTGGCAGCGTTTCCCATCATGCTGGCAACGCTGGGAACGATCTTTGCCATTACCCTTTTCGGCGCCGCTCCCCTTTCCGACTGGTTGGGCGCCCTTTTTGCCTGGCTGGCTGAAACTGCGAAAAACGTCCTGGTTTCCTGGCAGGCGCCCTTCTGGCTCGTCGGAATGCTGGTGGACGGCTTGATTACCGGGCTAGGGGCGGTCATTTCTGTTATGCTCCCCACCATGGCCATCTTTTTTGTTATTTTTGCTCTTTTAGAGGACGCCGGCTTTGTGCCCCGCCTCGCTTTTTTGATGGATCGCCCGATGAAAGCAGTCGGCTCGCAGGGAAAACACTGCGTGAGCTGCCTTTTGGCTTTTGGCTGCAGCATTCCGGCGGTTTATTCCACGCGCATCATGGCCGGATCGCACCGGCTGCTGGCCATGCTCACCTGCAGCCTGCTCCCCTGCAACGGCCGCCTGGGCGTAATGCTGGCCGCAACCGGCGTTTTTTTCAACAGCTACGCTCCCCTGGTCATGATGGCGCTCATTGCCCTTGCTGCGGCGGCCATGATGGCCGGCACTTTTCTGCTGCACAGAATATTTTTCCGCGGGGATAACCCCAGTTTCATTTTAGAGCTCCCCCCTTACCGCCTGCCCCGCCTGCGCCCGGTGATTGTGCGCACACTCCGGGAAAAAGTCTGGCACGTGCTGTCCAGGGCCGCCCTTTTAGCGGCCCCGATCACGGTAACGATCTGGCTCTTGAGCAACCTTCCGGCGGGGCCTTCACCTACCATTACCCAGCAGCTGGCGAGATTGCTCGAACCCGCCGGTTTATTTTTCGGCCTGGACGGCAAAACTTTAGTAGCGGCCCTCTACGCGCTGCCGGCCAAAGAAGTGGTGCTAGGGGCGCTGGCCATCACCAACGGGCTCTCCAGCAGCCTGGGAGGCTCGGCGGTGCTGGAAAACCATCTCCTGGCCCGCTGGTCGGGCCTGCAGGCTTTCACTTTCCTGGTTTTCTTCATGCTGTATCTTCCCTGCACCTACACGGCCGCGGTCATTTATAAAGAATCGAGAAGTGTTCAATGGACGCTTTTAGGCATCTTCTTGCCTCTTGTCATGGCGCTTGCGATCACGTGGACAGTCTACCGCGTGGGGCTTTTGCTCGGCTGCTGAAAAGGAGGTCCGCGGTGATGGATGAGAACAGGGAAAAATTTTACACAGCACGGGGCTACGCCGTGAAGAACGCCGAAGAAGACGAACTCACCTCCAGCATGGAAGATTATCTGGAGATGATTTACCGGCTGAGCGCCAAAGAGGGCTACACGCGCGTCAAGGACGTAGCCGACTCCCTGCACGTACAGCCCCCTTCGGTCACCAAGATGCTGCAAAAGCTCCACGAAAAAGGGCAGGTGCGCTACGAAAAATACGGCCTGATCAGGCTAACCCGGCAGGGGCACCAAATCGGGGCGTATTTACTGAAGCGGCACAACACCCTGCGTGAGTTCCTGCAATTGATCGGAGTCAGCGAACACCTGCACGAAGACGTGGAGGGCATCGAGCACAACGTAAGCGATCATACCCTGCAATGTCTTCTCGATTTTATCGCCTTTCTGCGCAGCAAACCTCAGCTCATAGAGGAATTTAAGCGCCGCCGGGCGAAAAATAATCTTTAACAGCAAAGGGCAATCCTAAAGCAATCCGGAAAACAAAAAATTGATTGCGAAGGTTGTTTAGCGTGGAACGGCTGCATAAATTTCTGGCCAGGGCAGGGGTCGCTTCCCGCCGGAAATGCGAGGAACTGATCAAAGCGGGTCTGGTGAAAGTAAACGGCCAGACCGTCACCCGGCTGGGGACAACCATTGATCCGGCGCAGGACCGCGTGGAAGTTGCCGGCCGCCCGGTCAGGGAGGCGCAAGAAAAGGTATACATCTTACTAAATAAACCGGCGGGCTGCGTGACCACCGTGCGCGACCCCCAGGGCCGCCCCAAAGTTACCGACCTGCTCGGCGGCGTGCACCAGCGCGTTTACCCTGTAGGGCGGCTGGACTATGAAACAGAAGGGCTCCTTTTGCTGACCAACGACGGAGAGCTTACCCACGCCCTTACCCACCCCCGCCACGGCGTGAAAAAAACTTACCTGGCCTGGGTGCACGGGATCCCCCCGGCCGAGCGGCTGGCGCAAATGGCCAGGGGCATCATCCTCTCCGACGGCCCCACCGCTCCGGCCAAGGTGCGTCTGCGAGGAAAAAACAAAAAAGGAGCTCTGCTGGAAATCACCATCCGGGAGGGGCGCAAGCGGCAGGTAAGGAGGATGTGCGCACAAATCGGCTATCCCGTGCGTCGCCTTAGGAGAATAAAGCTGGGGTTCCTTACCTTAGGCGGGCTCAAACCGGGCGAGTACCGTTTTCTTACCCCGGAAGAGGTGCAAAAGCTAAAAAAGTTAGCCTGCCGGGAAGGGCAGCGATAAAAAATTTGCAGGAATTCACCGTCTTATAGCGAAAAACGTAATAGGTGCGGAACAACCGGAAATTGGGAAGAAACACCCCAAGCGGCGCTTCTTGCACCGGAGCGACAAAAGGGACGAACGCCGCCCCGAGGAAGCTTTTTTAATAAGGTTCCCCAAAAAATCGTTTTTGGGGCGGCGACGAAGGTAAGGGAGAAGGGAACACTGACAATGGGGGTGCGGTTATGGCAACTCTGCAACCGGAGGACATTATCCCTGATAAGGATATAAAAGCCAGAATCCGGCTGGATATAAAGGGGACATCCAAACCGGGGCGCTTCCTTTTCGGCGGCAAGCCGATGGACAGGGCCGCCGAAGAAGCCAGGGAACAGCAGGTGACCCTGTTAAGAAACGTCCCCGTCCAGGGAATTCAAATTAACAACATCGATATCGGCATGGACGTCTATACCGTTTTGGACGAGCTGAACAACCAGGAGGTGGCCTACGCCCCCTTAATCCTGGAAGTTGCCGCCGACTCCATCGAAGACCTGGTCAGATTCATTTCCCGTGAAGACTTCCGGAAAATAGAAGTGCTTTCGCCAACCACCTTAAAGCTGCACCGCTACGACCTGGAGCGGCTCATCTTCCGGATTGCCGAGGAATTCAAAAACTACCGCGCGCAACTCGAACGCAAATATAACCGCTAAAAACCGCGAAAAATAAACCGGGAGGTAACGCTTGTTTTGCACACCAGCAGGCAAGTGGCCAGAGCGGCCTTAATCATGGCGCTGAGCGAGGACCGCGAAAAGGAGCGGGAGTACAAAGCCCGCTTCGCCAAAGAAGGCTTTAAAACGGCAGCGGTGGATTACGGCGGGGATTTTGTCGCTTCCATCAATAAAATCGTCGAACGGGCCGTCGTGGCCGCCAAGCGCGAAGGAGTGATCAAAGAAATCCACGCCGAAGAAGGGGCGGTGGCCGGCGCCACGCGTGAAGCCCTTTCCCAAATCGTGACCAAGGCGGTTGGCCTAAGCGTGGGGGGGAAAATCGGGATCGCCCGCTCCCGCGACCATATCAGCGTGGCGGTCTTTTTCGGCCTGGGCCTTTTGCACCTGGACGACGTGGCCGTGGGAATCGGCCACCGGGCAGTTTTGAGCGAAGACACATGATCAGGAGTTCTCCGAGCGAGACTTTTTTCAGAAAACGGTATAAAATAGGAGCTTAAAACAGCTTTTTCGAGGGAGAAACAAAGAAGGATGGGCAAAGTCTTACGCGGCATTCGAGGAGCAACGACGGTAGAACGGAACGGGGCGCAGGAGATTCTGGAAGCCACGCGGGAACTGCTGGAGGCCATTGTGGAAGAAAACGAGCTGGATACGGAGGATATCGCCAGCGCTATCTTTACCGTGACCCCCGATTTAAACGCGGAGTTTCCGGCCACGGCCGCCCGCGAACTGCTGGGCTGGAAATACGTCCCTTTGCTTTGCGCCACGGAAATAAACGTGCCTGACCGCTTGGGAAAGTGCATCCGCGTCCTGGTGCATGTCAACACCGAGCGTTCCCAGCGGGAGTTAAAGCACGTTTACCTGCGGGACGCCGTGCAGTTGCGCACCGATTTGCTTCCGCAGTAAGAAAAGAGCTAAAAGCAGCCGGAGTCCTTTTGGACAAAAACACGGTAAGGCAGCGCCCGCTTTTTTGTCTGTCCCAACGACCTGTATATCGTGTTACCTTTGAAAATAACCTTTTCACATTTTTTTAATATCGGGTTTACCTGCGCTTACTTTTCGACCTCTACACCAGCAACTCTTAAGGCGCTAATGCGGTAGACGCTTAACCCCCGCCCGAAAACTTTCTGGACAATAAAAACAGAGGCTGCCAGGGTGGTCAGATCGGCCGCCAAACCGGAAATGATTGCATACCGGTACCGGGTTATCCCGACCGAGCCAAAGTACAAGGTAAGCACGTAAAAGGTAATTTAGGTGACAATTATAGCAACCAAATGTTGGTTATTGGATACAGAAAACTAAGGCCTGGCCTCGGGAGGTAAACGGAGAAGAATCTCTTCCTTGACTTTTTCCGCCTTTTTGAGGGTTTCCTGAGCAACATCACGTTCTGGCCAAAATTCAAGATCGTAGCGGACGGCAACAGCATAATCCGTGACTTCCTCAAGATTTAACTCATCCCATTTCAACGTCTTGTCCAACAAAGAACACAGCCTCGCCAGTTCTTCAAGATCATGCGTGCGGGGAATTTGCTGTCCTTGAAAGGCCAAAAAAGCTTTCAAAAATTTCTCTATTGCCTGCTGGCAGTGAAAACAGGCAGTGTCGAAAGGACCTTCACTGGCCAGCATCCGGCGGGCAGTCGCCAAATCACTTTCCGCTTTCAGGACCCATCCTTTCGCCAATTCGTTTTTATCCTTCATACAAAATTTTCCCTTCCCGCAAGATCGTTGTAATAAAGGCGTTGGGGACCGCTTTCCACTCCTCAATTTCTTCAGGCGTGTACACGACAATGTCCTTAGTCGGAAACAGGCCAGTTAATGCCCGGCGAATTGGCGCCGGACGCTTCCACCGGGGTAAATCGGAATCCATGACCACGAGAATATCCAGATCGCTGTCCGGCCTGGAATTTCCCCTGGCACGCGAACCAAACAAGGTGATCAGCTTTGGTTTTTTAGTCACCGAAAGAATCCTTTGTACAACTTCAGACAGCAACTCTTCAGTAACCATAGGAGAACTTTCTTTGCCCAATGTTTTCCACCCCTTTCCTGATAGTATCGACAATTCCCTGGGATCCATAATCTCTGTTGGTATTTTGCTCATTTCTACTCTTTACTGCCTTTTGCGTGCTCCTCATCGCTTATGTAGGCAAGGTGATTGCAGGATTCAATACATTTCTTCAGCAAGGTGCGGAACTTTTGTTTTCATTGAAAAACCTCTTCAGAGCGGGAGGCTCAAGAAAGAAAAGGCCGCACGCTTGCCGGTATCAACTTTCTTTGGCACGCGGCCCGGTTTCCCTATAGTTCCGTCGTTTTTCAATCGCCGCAATTATTTCATCAAGACTCATTTGATCCAGCCACTTTGCCCGCTCCCTCGTATAATCTCCCGCTCCAGTATCGTACTGCTGAATAAACCGAGCCATACCCACAGGACCAAGAGCTTTGGCCAGGGCGACTAAACCCGCATTTTTGATTTCATTAGGGCTCATTGCTTGAGCGTTCACTTTTTGTCACCTCCATAAGCCACAGAACTGGATTTTCGACTCTTATTTTCAGCTTGTTCCTATTTCTCTTTGCTTTTCTCAGCAGCTTATCATCTGTTGTCAGAAATACTTCTGCGCCGCCATATTCGGCACACGCAAAGTGTAAAGCATCGTAAGCCTTCATACCAATTTTTTCAAGCTCTCTGGCGCGTAACTTTATTTTTTCGTCCATTTTCGTTTTTTCTTGGGCTATGGCAGTTAAAGCAGCAACTTTCTTCTTTCTCTCCTCTTCAGGAATAGCAGAGATCTCAAATTCTATCGCCTCGCTATTGAGCAACCGCCATTTTTCTTTTTTGCCACCATTTAAAATTGTTTAAACAGCTTCTGATTCTAGGCGAATTCTCTCTTGCAACTGATCATCAAATGGTCTATTTAGACAGCAGACATCAAGGTAAATCAGCATAACTATTCTCCCTGGTGCAAAATTCGTTTATTTATCCTCCATCTAAAGTACACCTCAGTTCATATTATATCTTATGGCCATCTTTAGATTCCAGTATTTTGATTCAAAAAATTCCCCCTTTTTTGTAGATAGTCAATAGATTTGACCCCCAATCTGCAAATAAAATTGACCCCCTCCTTAAAGAGCATACGTTAAATTAAAACCGTAACCTTGCTTTCATCCCGGGTCTTAAACCAACAATATTGCCGCTTTCATCTACCAGATGCCAGCCGTGTTCATCTTTATCAACCCAGCCATATAACCATTGATCTCCAAAAAATATGCCAATTTTAACCCCTTTTAAAAAGCCAAACGTTCCACTGCTGAAATTAAGTCCGCCATCGA
>DYES01000028.1 GCA_020725585.1 Desulfovirgula sp. | reverse complement strand
TTTATAATCCAGGGAAGACACTTTATATATGCCCCACTTAATTTTATACCTCCCGCCTTTTAGCTCAAGGGAAAGGACAAGTTTATCACCTTCCCCAATCTCCTGACCAATCCATTGGAGATCCTTGTCCTTCACCTCAACATTTATTAAATCCTTTGTGGGCCTGCCGGAGATTACGTGGGCTACCTTCACTTCAAGAATTGTTCGAGTTGCTTTCTTTACTTCGCCAATGACAAGGCTATCCTGATCGCCGTGGGTTAGCCTCCAAAGTAAATCGGCGGCCAGGGCTGGGTAGTTTACCGCGAGCGACAAGATGAGCAAGCAGGTGAAAAATACATAAATTCTGCCCATACCGGCCATCATTGGCCACTTCTTCACTTAAAAATCCCCCTTAAAAATCTGCTTTCTATATAATATTTTATAGACGGGCTAAATTTTAAAAAGGTTCCCAGGCAGACGAAAAAGTGAATAAACGGATAAATACGGGAAACCATAACACAGGAGGTGGGAAAACCATGAGTAAAACGGCAGGCGCGCTGCTGGTGAAATTTCTGATGACGTTTATCTTTGCCGGGGCCGCTTTTGTTTTTATGGACGGAAATGCCTGGGGCAGGATGTTTTTGGTCAGTCTGGCAGGAACCGCCCTTAATTACCTGGCGGGAGACCTTTTGGTGCTGCCCGCTTACGGCAACCTGGCGGCTTCTTTTGGCGACGGATTCATGGCTGCGCTCACCGCTTATGCGGTGGATTTGCTTGTTCCGGCTTTTCAGGTGAGCCTCGCCGCCCTGGGTATTTTTGCGCTCCTGGTGATCTCGGGGGAATATTTTTTTCACCGCTACCTGCTTCGCTCCGAGAAGGTTGCTCCTTAGCGAAAGGCTAAAGCTGGCGGAGGGAAACCTGAACTTAAGGCCGCTTTTTTAAGGGGAAGCGGCCTTTCAATGCTTAACTATTTTTGCCGGGACATATTTAGGCTTAAATTTTTAAGTTACCCTCTGCGACGCCCGGAAATCTTCCATCATCTGTTGCGGAGGACTTAAGTAGGCTTTGTACCACTCGTTTTTAATTGCCAGGTCGGAAATTCGAAAATGCTCGTTGATGCAAGCGTTTAAGTGCCTGGTGAGCATCTGTCTTAGGTGGGGATTGGCTGTTTCGGTACCATGAATGACCTCAATTCCGGATCTCTGACCATTCCCATGCCCGCCTTTAGTTTTTTGGCGCTGACCACTTCGCTCCGCAGCAGTTCGTGCAGTTCGAGCATTTCGTGGAGAGCCAGTTTAGCTTCTTCAGGCATTTTCCGGACACCTCCTTTTCTTTTAGCTTGTTCATAATATGGTTTTTTATACGCCAGGTTTTTGTTTTTTGAGCAAGATTAAGCGGAAAATTTTGGCCGGACGTAAGGAAGCGGTCAGGGTTGCCTCTGGTGGCCTTGCAATGCTTGTTTTATGTGCCTTTTTGTGGTACAATGCGACAGGGATTAAGAAATTAAAGCTGGGTTAAAACTGCCACCAGACAGGTCTGCAAAACCGGGAGGAGAGCTTTTGGTGAAAGAACGGTACAACTTCAAAGAAATAGAAGAGAAATGGCAGAAGCGCTGGGCCGAGCAGGATCTATACGCGGTGGAGGATTTCAGCGAGCGGCCCAAGTTTTACTGCCTGGAGATGTTTCCTTACCCGTCGGGTAAATTACATATGGGCCACGTCCGCAACTACTCCATAGGCGACGTGGTGGCGCGTTTTAAAACCATGCAGGGGTATAACGTCCTGCACCCCATGGGCTGGGACGCCTTCGGCCTGCCCGCGGAAAACGCGGCGATCAAGCACGGCAACGTCCATCCGGCAGACTGGACCATGAGCAATATCAACGCCATGCGCCGGCAGCTCAAGCAAATGGGAGTGAGCTACGACTGGCGCCGGGAAATAGCCACCTGCCACCCCGGCTACTACAAGTGGACGCAGTGGCTTTTCCTGCAGCTTTACCACCGCGGCCTGGCCTACCGGAAAAAGGCAGCCGTAAACTGGTGCCCCTCTTGCGCCACCGTGCTGGCCAACGAGCAGGTGGTGGGCGGCGGGGTTTGCGAACGCTGCAAGACGGAAGTGGAGAAGCGCGAGCTGGAGCAGTGGTTTTTTAAGATCACGGAATACGCCCAGCGTTTGCTGGATGACCTGCAGCTGCTCAAGGGGTGGCCGGAAAAGGTAAAAGTGATGCAGGAAAACTGGATCGGGCGTAGCGAGGGGGCGGAAATTAAATTTCCCGTAGCGGGCGAGGACGAAGTAATAACGGTTTTTACCACCCGGCCGGATACCGTTTTTGGCGTGACGTACATGGTGCTGGCTCCCGAGCATCCGCTGGTAGAAAAGTTGATTGCCGGCAGGGAACAAGCGCCGGCGGTGCGCGCTTTTGTCCGGGAGGTGAGCCGCCTGAGCGAAATCAACCGGATGGCGGCGGACCTGGAAAAGGTGGGCCTGTTTACCGGCGCGTACTGCATAAACCCGCTCAATGGCGAGCGCGTGCCCATTCTGGTGGCCAATTACGTCTTGCTGGAGTACGGCACGGGAGCGGTGATGGGCGTGCCGGCCCACGACCAGCGGGATTTTGAGTTTGCCCGGAAATACAACCTGCCCATCCGTGTAGTGATCCAGCCGCCTGGGGAAAAATTGGACCCGGAAACGATGAGTCAGGCCTACGAAGGCGAAGGAATGATGGTTAACTCCGGCCCTTTCAACGGCCTGCCCAATCAAGAAGGCATCAAGGCCGTGGTTAAATACCTGGAGGAAAAAGGCCTGGGACGCGGCCGGGTAACCTACCGCCTGCGGGACTGGCTGATCTCCCGGCAAAGATACTGGGGGGCCCCGATCCCCATTATTTATTGCGATCGCTGCGGGATTGTCCCGGTGCCGGAAAAAGACCTGCCCGTGCTGCTCCCCTACGATGTGGCTTTTAAGCCTACAGGGCAATCCCCCCTGGCCGAGTGCCCGGAGTTTTTGCACGTTCCCTGTCCGGCCTGCGGCGGGCCCGCCCGCCGGGAAACGGACACCATGGATACTTTCATGTGTTCTTCCTGGTATTATTACCGTTACACCAGCCCCCGCCTGGAAACCGCCGCCTGGGACAGGGCGAAGGTGGGTAAGTGGCTGCCGGTGGATCAGTATATCGGCGGGGTGGAGCACGCCATCCTCCACCTTTTGTACTCGCGCTTTTTTACGAAAGTGTTTTACGATCTGGGCCTGGTCGGTAATGTCGAGCCCTTCACCAATTTGCTGACCCAGGGGATGGTGTTAAAAGACGGGGCGAAGATGTCCAAGTCGAAGGGAAACATTGTCAGCCCGGAAGAGATTATTGACACCTACGGCGCCGACACGGCGCGCCTGTTCATTCTGTTTGCCGCCCCCCCAGAAAGGGACCTGGAGTGGAGCGACCAGGGGGTAGAAGGCTGCTACCGCTTTTTAAACCGGCTGTGGCGGCTGGTCAGGCCGCTGGCCGGGGAGCTGGCAACCGCCCCGGATCGGCCGCCAAAAAATTTGGCCGGCGTAAACAAAGAAATGCGCCGTTTGACCCACCAGACCATCAAGAAGGTTACCGAGGATATTGCGGTGCGGTTTAATTTTAATACCGCCGTGAGCGCGATTATGGAGCTGGTTAACGGGCTGTACCAGTATAAGGAGGTGCCGGCGGCCGACCGCGACCCTGCCGTGCTGCGGGAGGCGGTCGAATCGCTCTTGCTTTTGCTGGCCCCCTTTGCTCCTTTTATCACTGAGGAGCTTTGGGAGGCGATTGGACACAAGGAGAGCATTCACAAACAGAGCTGGCCCCAGTACGATCCCGAGGCGCTTATGGAGGACGAAATTACCGTGGTGGTCCAGATTAACGGCCGCGTCCGCGATCGCGTGGTGCTGGCCCGGGATGTTTCTCCGGAGGAAATGATCGCGCGCGTTTTGGCGCAGCCGCGCGTTCAGCAGTTGACGGAGGGGAAAAGGATCGTGAAGGTGATTCCGGTTCCGGGAAAACTGGTGAATATTGTGGTCAAGTAAATTTTTTAACGCAGCAAAATAACCGCCGGTTGCGAGATGGCAACCGGCTTTCTTTTTTCCCTGGATTTAATTTCTTGTCCCTTGTCCTTATGCTTGTCCTTAAACTTAACTTATGCTTGTTTTTTCTTTAACCTTTTGGTTTAAACGTTTCACATTTTGTTTGTGGCGACATGCTGGCTTTGCTAACTCCGTTTCGATCCACCTGGATCATGGAAGCGTGGCACATCACGTCCTGGTTGTAGTGGCATTCCGTTACGTTGCACTTGATTTGCGGCATAGTTTCACCTCCTTCATGGTTATTTTAACCTTCCGGAGGGAAACGTATTCCCGGCATTTTCGGCGATCCCTGGTTTTTAGGACGCGTCGCTTAACTGTCGCTTATTTCCAGCCAGGCCTCTTCGTAGACCCGCAAGTCCTTTTCGCTGAACAGGACAAATCTAACCTCGTCAAAGGCGTGCTCTTTTAAGAAATCGCAAACGGTGGAAAGGGCGATCCTGGCCGCTTTTTCAATGGGGAAACGGTAGGCGCCCGTACTGATGGAAGGAAATGATAAAGAGCGGATGCCGTGCTTTTTGGCCAGGGAAAGACTGTTGTAATAAGCGTTGCGGAGGAGTTCCGGTTCGCCGTGCCGGCCGTCCTGCCAGACGGGGCCCACCGTATGGATTACGTAGCGGGCCGCCAGGCGCCCGCCGCTGGTGAGCACGGCTTCCCCCGTAGGCAGCCTACCCTGCCGGGCCACTATTTCCTTGCATTCCTCTAAAATTTGCGGTCCGCCGGCGCGGTGGATGGCTCCGTCCACCCCGCCGCCCCCCATCAGGCTGGAATTAGCGGCGTTGACGATAGCCTCGGTGTCCTGCCGGGTGATGTCCCCCTGCAGCAGGCGAACCCGGGTCTTGCCCACGTAGGCATCCATTTAATCCTCACCTCCAAGAATTTTTGCTGGGCTGTTTTAATTATTCGCCGGGTTCGTCAAAATTTCCTTTTGCCTGGTATCCGGTAGTTTATCCAGTTTGTCTAATTTATCTAAATTTAAATTTAAAATCTTATTTTTTATCTAACTTTCCTCAATCTAACCTTTTATCCCTAACGTGACGTTGACATTTTTTTGGGCAGGGATTATAAAAATAGAGGGTGAGGATGTTGAAGTTACCGTTGTTGATTTTGCTGAGCACAGGGCACCTGGTAACGGATATCGCGCAGGGCGCTCTGCCCGTGATCAACCTTTTTTTGGCCGAAGCCTTGAAGCTGACCTATTTTCAGGTAGGGATTATTTCTCTTGCGTTCACCTTTAGCTCCGCCATTGTCCAGCCGATTTTCGGTTTTTTCAGCGACCAGGTGGAAACCACCTGGCTGCTTCCCCTGGGCTGTTTCTTAAGCGGCCTGGGGCTGGCCTTCACGGGAACCGTTTCGGCCTACTGGCTGTTGTTGGTGCTGGTGCTGGTGAGCGGTCTGGGCGTGGCCGGATACCACCCGGAAGGATCGAAAACGGCTTTTCTGGCCAGCGGGACCAACAACCGCTTTTTTTCCATGTCCATCTTTTCTGTCGGCGGGAATATAGGGATCGGTCTTGGCCCCGTAATTGCCTATCTTTTGCTGGGGTATTGCGGATTAAAGGGAACGGTCGGCCTGCTGGCGCCCGGGATGATCATCGCGCTCATTTTTTTGGGAGTAAGCCGGCAGATCAATCAGCTGCACCAGCCCGGTCCCTCTTCTGCAGCTAAAAAGAACAAAGGAAAGGGGAAGGTTGTTTTGCTTCCCCTGGTTCTCATCATTCTTTACGTCACGGCCCGCTCGTGGATCCACTCCGGTTTGATTACCTACTACCCATTTTACTGCGTGCATTACCTGGGCATGGATAAGACGTACGCCAGTGTTTCTTTGACCGTGTTTTTGCTGGCGGGAGCGGCGGGGACAATTTTGGGCGGACCCCTTGCCGACCGCTGGGGAGATAAGGCGGTGCTGACGGGTTCCATGTCCCTGGCGGCGCTTTTTATCTTCCCCTTTATCATGAGTAAAAACGCGGCGGCTGGCCTGCTTTTCGCCGGCCTGTCAGGGGCCGTTTTGATTGCCACTTTTTCGACCACGGTTGTTTACGGCCAGCGCCTGCTCCCCGACAACGTCGGTATGGCTTCGGGTTTGATGCTCGGCTTTGCCATCGGCACCGGGAGCGTCGGGGTTTCCCTCCTTGGTTATCTCGCCGATTCCTGGGGGCTGCCCGCGGTGATGAATTTTATCGCCCTGCTGCCCGTCCTCGGACTGGGCCTTGCCCTGTTTTTGCCCGCCCTGGGCCAACAGACTCCGGCCAAAAAAATTCAAGAAACCCGTGGGGAAACCCGGGGAGTTTAAAAATTGACTTTTCTTTGCTCTGTCTTGTATAATTGAGAGGACATGTTCCAGAAGTTAATTTTTTACGGGAAACTTTTTAAATCTTAAGAAATGTGCACGAAAATTAGTTAATAGAGTTAATAGAATAGGAGTGTTCAAGATGTCCAGACCGCCAAAATCCCGGCGCGTGGAGTTCTTGCCCCGCCTAACCTACTTTAAACCGGCCGGCGTGCCGCTGCGGGAGCTGGAGGAAGTGGGGTTGACGGTGGAGGAACTGGAGGCAATCAGGCTAAAGGACCTGGTTGGCCTGGAGCAGGAAGCCTGCGCGGAAAAAATGGGCGTATCGCGCCCCACTTACCACCGGATTCTCACTTCCGCCCGCTCGAAAATAGCCCAGGCGCTGGTTAACGGGAAAGCCATCAGGGTGGAAGGCGGCAACTTTCAGGTCGTCATGAGGGGTTTTCGCTGCCGCCGGTGCGCGTACGAATGGGAACTGCCCGTCGGACAGGGGTGCCGCGGCGAACTGCTGTGCCCGGAGTGCAACAGTGCGGAGGTTTACAGAACCGATAAACAGGGCTCCTCCCTTTTCTGCGAGCGCAGCCCGCAAACGGCCGGGGAAGAAGATGCCGAAAAAGAAGTTGACAAAGCTGAATGATTACCAAATAACTGCACCGGGGTTGGTTTCTTTGGAAGTAAGAAGCTTAGAGATCAAAAACAGGGCCCAGGCCCTGGCGGAAATTACGGGGGTCGGGGCCGATGAGCAGGGCTGCCGCTTAATGGCAGCCAAGGCGGTGCACCGCGTTTTAAAGGTAAGCGGCCTTACTCCCGTCCAGGCCAACATTCTCAAGCAGGAGATGCTGGCCAAAGGAGGGGAGGCGGCGGTGGCCAGGGGGGTGATCGACGGGAGCGCAGAGACCAGTGATGTCCTGTTGATGGGGACGCTGAAACAGTACGATGCCCTGCTGGCCAAATTGAAGATGCAGCCTTTCGGGCTGGCGCGGCTGGGGGAAAAAATCCGGGAGGTGCTGCGCAACCTGGAGGGGCGCCCTGTTTTTCGCCTGCCGTGCCGGGACAAGGAACTGACCATTGGCGAGCGCACGCTGGTGATGGGAATTTTAAACGTGACGCCGGACTCTTTTTCCGACGGCGGATTGTATTATGATCCGGAAAGGGCCTGCGCGCGTGCCTGGCAGATGGTGGAAGAGGGGGCCGACATCATTGATTTGGGCGGGGAATCGACCCGTCCGGGGGTGGTGCCGCCGACACCTGGCTACGATCCCGTTGCGCCGCAGGAAGAACTGCGGCGCATCATGCCCGTTTTGGAAAAGTTGATTTTGCAAAAACTCCCGGTGCCGATCTCTATCGATACTACAAAAGCCGTCGTGGCCCGCCGGGCCCTGGAAGCAGGCGCGCACATCGTCAACGACCAGACGGCCCTGCGCGCCGACCCGGAAATGGCCGGCGTCGCCGCGGAGTACGGCGCGCCCGTGGTTTTGATGCACAATCAGCGCGGCACAGAGTACCGGGATATGCTGGGGGAGATCATTCAGTATTTTCGCGAAAGCATGGAAATCGGCGAGCGGGCCGGCCTGAAAAGGGAAAAAATGATCGTTGACCCCGGTTTCGGGTTCGGGAAGACCGTGGCGCAGAACCTGGAGGTTTTGCGCCGGCTGGGTGAGCTGGCCTGCCTTGGCCTGCCGGTTTTAGTGGGTACCTCGCGGAAATCAATGATCGGGAAAACATTGAATCTCCCCGTCAACCAGCGGGTCGAAGGCACCGCCGCCACCGTCGCCCTGGCCATCGCCGGCGGCGCGGACATTATCCGCGTGCACGACGTCAAGGAGATGGTCCGCGTGGCCAGGATGACCGATGCCGTGGTGCGGCGTTAAGGAAAGATGATGGATTCCAAGACTAAAGACGCAGGGGAAGTTATGGCGGATAAGATTATTCTGCAGGGAATGGAATTTTACGGCTACCACGGGACTTTGCCGCCGGAGAGGGAATTGGGCCAGCGCTTTGCGGTGGATCTGGAGCTTTTTCTCGACCTGGCCGAAGCAGGGCGCCGTGATGACCTGTCGGCGACGGTTGACTACGCAAAAGTTTTTGCGCTGGTGGAAGAGCTGGTCACCGGCCCTGCGCGGCAGCTTTTAGAAAGGCTTGCCGAGGATATCGCCGCGGCGGTTTTGGAGCGTTTTCCGGTGGAAGAGGTGCTGGTGAGGGTTAAAAAGCCCGCGGCGCCCTTGCGGGGGCGCCTCGACTACGCGGCCGTAGAAATCAGGCGCAAAAAACGGGATCGCCTTTAAACGATCCGGGCGGGCGCCGGAGGAATAATTGGAAATAACGGAATCCGTAACGGAATCCGTAATTGTGAACTTTAAATTTTAAGGAGGGGGAGCGAATGCAAACAAAAGAGGCGGCGGCAGTTCTTCAGGAATACCTGCGCCCGGCCACTTTTCCGGTGGCTGTAAAAATGTCCGCCCAGGAAAGCCTGCCGGAAAAAGTCAGGCGGCCAGTGGATTTTTTGGGCCATCCTGTAGCAGTTTGCCAGGGAATTTCCATGGCCCGTAACATGGGCTGGGCGATCGGATTTCTGCGCGAAGACCACGCCTGCGCCCCTTCGTTTATCGTTTTGGGCCTGGCGGAAGAGCCGGCGGAAGTGAAGCTAAGTGAGGTCGTTTATCCTCTGTACGGGGAAACGCCCGAGGCGTGCGCGCGCACCCACGAACATATGCACACCCTGCCGGCGGGAAAAATCAAAAGCATCATTGTCAGTCCTTTGGAACGGGCCGATTTCGATCCGGACATTATTCTTTTTTACGGCAATCCCGCTCAGATCGCCCGGCTTATTCACAGCGCCCTGTACCGCCAGGGCGGGGCAATTACCTCCGCTTTTATCGGCCGCAACTCTTGTGCCGCCGAACTGGTCGCGCCCTTATTGACCGGGCAGTGCCAGGTAATCGTTCCGGGCTCAGGGGAGCGCATCTTCGCCTTGACGCAAGATCACGAGATGTGTTTCGCCATTCCCCGGGGACGCCTCGAAGACGTCCTTTTCGGCTTGAAAACAACCCACCAGCTGGGCGCCATGCGCTACCCGACCCCCTACCAGGGCCTGCGGGCCAGGCCCCAGTATCCTAAAAAATACCACCAGCTGGAAGACGCCTTTAATATAGCAAAAAATAGATAACGCCGGTTGCCTTATCATTATCATAAAAAACCCTTAAAAAAATTTTTATATCATAATTTTAAAGTGGACTCTATTGTTCACTTTTCTTTTTGCCATATCTTCATCCTGGTACACGCCGGTGCTGTAGGTCTTGGACCGGGTGGGGTGAATGGTCATGCTGGCGGTTTGCGTGATAAAGCCCTTCTCAGACGACTTTAGCTTCTCGACGATTTCCATTTTTCCACCCACACCACCAGCTGACGGCTTAACCTAAAGCCAGATTTTTGCAATAGATCACAACAGGTTTTTAATTCTTCCGGTCTTAATATTTTCTTTTCAGCCGCCGCTAAAAGTACACCAACAGTTCCCATTATTCGGAGGCCAAGCTTAGATGCCGTCTTACGGGCGCGCAGGTCATCAACAATCAACAAATGCGCTCCTATTTCCTTTGCTAATACAATACATTCGGCTTCTCCAGGGCCAAATACTTCACCAAGGACTTCTACAATAACAGGGTTTTGAACATTTTTATAACCAACCAACCTTCCTTTATAGCAGTTTCCGCTTCGCTACGCCCGGGCTCTTTTTTCAAAATTTCTCTTAGGACAGCTTCCGGCACGTATAGTCTATTCCATAGCTTTTTCGGCAAATGAATTAATCCCAGCCTGGATAAGGCGATCAACGGAGACGTATTACTTACTACAATCATTTCCAGACTGGTCCAACTCCTTCATTGCCTGGAGGTCTTCTTCTAGCTGAGCAGTTCCGTAACTCACACCCAGGCCGCAAGCGCTAAGAACCTCCATGAAATCCGCATAGGACAATCCTGATATTTGAACCGCTTTACCTAAACTAATTCTTCCTTCTCCGTATAGAGTAACGGCAAATCTAACCAAAAGTTCCCTTTGCAAATCCTTTTCCCTGAAACCGAGAAGAGAAAAAACCTCTTCGGGTACGGCAACCGATACTTGCTTCACTTTGTTCACCCCCAGGTATATTATACCTGGGGAGAACACCTCCTTTCCAGTTTATACAGGCATTTTTATGGCATTTTTACGATTACCCCTTTGTTACGTAGAAGATTCTTGCGTGGAGTGCGGCGCGTGCGCCAAAAACTGCCCCACGGGCGCGCTCGCCGCCGCCGCCTAAATAGCCACCGGCCGCAAATCGATGCCGCCGAATGTATCCTTTGCCTGCGCTGCGTAGACTCCTGCCGCTACTTGGCGCTTAAAGCAGCCAAAAGCGTTTCTTTCCGCCTCTAAAGAACGCTCGTTTAGCTACTCCATAAATTATTATTTTTCCCCAGCTCAGCCCTGGTATTTAATTACGGCGCCCGGGTAAAGGTTGGGGCGCAGGTAATCGTAAGGGTTGGTGCTCAACAGCTTCAGGATCCTGTATTTGCCCTGGCCGACATCTTCTACCACCACCGGAACGCCTTCTATCTCCACCGAGCGCGTTGCGGCGGCCGGCAACTCTTCTATTCCCTCAATTACCAGCTCTATAGGCAAAGGCGTATATAAAAGCATAAGCTCAAAACCCCTTTTTGCATATTTTTGTTTTTTGCGCCCTTCTATGCCGGCTGCCCGCTGTTTTGCTTGCGCCCGGCGATCATCTCTTGCAGTTTTTTCACCGCCTGCCCCACGCTGCCCACCTCGTCGATCAGGCCGCATTCCACCGCTTCTTTGCCGATGAGCACCGTGCCGATGTCCCGGGCCAGTTCGCCGCTTCTGAACATCATCTCCCGGAAAGCGGCTTCGCTGATTCTTGAATGCTGAACGACAAAACGCACCACCCTGTCCTGCATTTTCTCTAAATATTCCCATGTCTGTGGCACGCCAATGATTAGACCATTTAACCTTATCGGATGAATAGTCATGCTGGCAGTTTGGGTAATAAAGGAATATCTAGCTGAAACTGCCACCGGCACGCCTATGCTGTGCCCCCCGCCCAGCACGATGGAGACGGTGGGTTTGGATAGCCCGGCGATCATTTCCGCGATGGCCAGGCCGGCCTCCACATCCCCGCCCACCGTATTTAACACCACCAAAACCCCTTCGATTTCGGGGCTTTGTTCCAGGGCCACCAGCTGGGGAAGAAGATGTTCATATTTCGTCGTTTTGTTCTGGGGAGGGAGGACCAGATGCCCCTCAATCTGGCCGACGATGGTCAGGCAGTGGATATTGCTTTTTATCTCCGGCAGCGCACTTGTCCCCAATTCCTTGAGGGCCTGCATGTTTTCTTTGCGCTGCCCCTGCACCCGCCTGGGCGCCTGGGGTTCGCCGGGATTCGGCAAGTCGGGCCTTTTCGGTTTTTCTCCCGGTGGCGGAGCGGGATCGAGTTCAGGATCGGGGCCAGGGCCGGGGAAATTGGGATATTCCCCCTGATTTTGCGGATGCTCAAAAAACATATCTTTCTCTCCCGTCAAAACGTGCGTTTGTTTTAGTATGGCCGGAAAGCAGAAAAATACACGCGGGAGGGAAGGAAGGAATAAGGAATAAGGAAGAAAGGATAAGTTAGAAAAGGCGTTAGAATTAAGTTAGTATTGTATGGTAATGTAAACCATAATATAAATATTTTGGAATTGACATTATCCAGGGATGTTATTTATAATTATTAGCGATCGTCACTTTTTTTGGTAATCTCATTCCTGGCTGGTTTTTACCTTCAGGTTCAGTGGTAAAAAAATTCCAGGGTTCTGAACTGCATCCTGTCCGCAAGTGGAGTATGGCAACTCATAGAACGGGCCCGGCGAGAATATTTTAGATAACGTGGCCGTCAAATTTTATGGAGGTGGTAAACATGAAAGTTGCCATGCTGCATTGGGCGTTTCCTCCCATCATTGGAGGAGTGGAAAGTCACCTGGCCATGCTGGGTCCCGAACTGGTGCGGTTCGGCTGCCGGGTGAGCCTTTTGACAGGTTCTGTAAACGGTGCAGAAAAGGAATCTACATGGCGAGGGATGAAGATTTACCGGAGCGACTTGTTTGATCTCAACTCGCTTAATCCCGCTTTGCTCAGGCAAAAGAATAAAGAGATTTTTGATGAAATTGATCGTTTTATTAAAGAAGAAAAACCTGACGTGATCCATGCGCACAACATGCATTACTTTAGCCCGGAGCACGCCGATGCCCTGTTTGCGGTCAAGGACAGCCAGGGGATTCCCCTGGTGCTTACCGCCCACAACGTGTGGGCGGATGACCTGTGGGAGGCGTTCAACTTCCGGGCCTCATACTGGGATGCCGTGATTGCGGTCAGCCGGTATATTAAGAAAGAATTGATTAAATCGGGGTATGATGGCGAGAAGATTACCGTTATCCATCACGGCATCGATCTGGAGCTCTTTAGACCGGATGGAGATTATGCGGAAGTCAAAGAGGCGTTCGGGCGCTTTTTGAACCGGCGGGTGATTTTCCACCCCGCGCGCATGAGCCTGGCGAAGGGTTCCCACGTCAGCGTCCAGGCGCTGGCTTACATCAAAGAGCGCTTTCCGGACGCGCTGCTGGTGATGGCCGGCACGGAGAAAACCGTGGACTGGGGGAGTTACCAGAGCAAAGAAGTGGCCCAGATAAAAGATCTGATTGCCGAACTGGGGCTGCGGGACCATGTTTATATCGAGTTTTTCCCGTGGGAGAAAATGCCTCTGGTTTACCGGGGGGCGGAAGTATGTATTTATCCTTCCTGCTTTGAAGAGCCCTTCGGGCTGGTGATGCTGGAATCCATGGCTACGGCCAGACCCATTGTGGTCAGCCGCGCGGGGGGCATGCCGGAAGTGGTGAAGGACCGGGTCAACGGGTTTATCGTGCCCATGAACGATCCCCGGATGCTGGCCGAGCGCTGCTGCCAGCTGCTGGCCGAGCCGGTTCTGGCCCGCCAGATGGGACAAAGTGGGCGGAAGATGGCGCAAAAATATTTCACGAAGGAACTGATGGCCGCCCGTACCCTGCACGTTTACGGGGATGTCTTGTCCTCTTACTGGCGCAACAACGGCCTGCGCGCCAGACAAAAACACATAGCTTAAATTATCTTATCTTGCCAAAGAACAGGGGATGTTGGTGTTAGACATAACTTATTTTGGCGAGTCGGTGAACACACCACTGTCGGTAGAGGTTTTAAAAGACGGCGAGCTGTTTGTCACCTCCCAGCCCAACGGCGAAATATCCGCCACCGCTCATTCCGGGCTGGGGCTCTATTATCAGGACACGAGGTTTCTCAGCTGTTTAAGAATTTTTTTGGATAACCAGTCAACTGTTTTTCTTTCTTCCTCCATCAGAGAGAGCCACTTCGCGCAATTTGAGCTAACTAACCCCGCTTTGCCGAGGAGCGGCGCGGCCATCCCCCCGCAGACCCTGCACATCAGGGTGCTGCGCGTGCTCGACGGCGCGCTTTTGCAAAGGCTGCGGCTGATTAATTTCAACCCGGTGCGCGTGGATGTCAACCTGGAGCTGGAGCTGGGCGCGGATTTTTTAGACATCTTTGAAATCCGGGGGTTTGAAAGGGCGCGGCGGGGGGAGTTGTTTGCCCCCGCACCGGCTTCAGACGGCGTTCTTTTCGGTTACCGGGGGCTCGACGGCGTCGGGCGGTACACCCGCGTTTCCTTTTCCCCCTTCCCGGAGGAAATTTCAGTAGATGGTTTTTTGGCCCGGGCCAGGTTTTCTTTGAGCCTGCCGCCGGGCAAAAAAGTTTATCTTTACATGCAGGCCAGGCCGATGGTCAACAGCAGGCCGAAGTCCTCCTTCGGCAAGGACAAGCATGTGGTCAGCGCCGTTTTCCGAAGCGCGGTGAAAAGAAAGTACCTTGGCTACCAGCAGTGGAAAGAGGAATGCGCTTCTTTTTCCAGCGATAATTTGTACATCGCCCAGATGTTGCAGCGCACCATCACGGACCTTTATTCGCTGCGCACCACCTATCCCGACCTGGGCACCATCGTCCAGGCCGGGGTGCCGTGGTACGCGGCCCCTTTCGGACGGGACGCCCTCATCGTGGGCTGGCAAACGCTGCTGATCAACCCGGTGATCGCCAAAGAAACCTTGTCTTTTTTGGCCGCCCTCCAGGGAAAGGAGGATAACCCCTGGCGGGACGAAGAGCCCGGGAAAATTTTGCACGAGTTAAGAAGAGGGGAGCTGGCTTCCTGCGGGGAGATCCCCCATACTCCTTATTACGGGAGCGTGGACGCCACCCTCTGGTTTATAATTTTGCTGTCGGAAACTTACCGCTGGACGGGCGACCGCCCCTTCCTGGAAAGGCTGGCCGGGAACCTGGCCAGGGCTTTGCAGTGGTGCCGGGACTACGGGGACGCTGACGGCGATGGTTTCATCGAATATTCCTGCCGCTCGGCCCGGGGCCTGGTGAACCAGGGCTGGAAAGATTCCTGGGACGGCGTCATTGATCTGGAAGGGAATATCCCCCGGGGGCCGATCGCCCTGGTCGAAGTGCAGGCCTATTATTACCTGGCCCTCTCAAGAGCGGCCGAAATGTTCCGCGCCCTGGGGGAGGAGCGGGCGGCCGAGGAAGCGGAAGCTAAAGCGAGGAAACTGCAGGAAAAGTTTTTAAAGGCCTTTTGGCTGGATGAAGAGGAATTCGTGGCCTTTGCCCTCGACGGCGACAAAAAACCAATCAAAACTCCCGTTTCCAACGCCGGGCACTGCCTGTTTACGGGCATTCTGCCTGCCGAAAAGGCCAGGGCCGTCGCCAGGCGGTTGTTTAAACCCGATATGTATTCGGGGTGGGGCATCCGCACGATGAGCAAGTCAGTCAAGCCCTACAACCCGATGAGCTATCACAACGGCTCCGTCTGGCCCCACGATAACGCGATTGTCGCCTACGGTTTAAGGACCTTAAATTTATTTAATTTGCTCGAACAGGTGATCACGAACCTCTTTGAAGCGGCCATGTACTTTCCCTACCACCGGCTGCCGGAAGTGTTCTGCGGTTTTACCCGGCGGGCCGAAGGCGGCCCGGTGCTTTATCCTACCGCCTGCAATCCCCAGGCCTGGGCGGTGGGAACGATTCCCCTTTTGGTCCAGATCATGCTGGGCATTTCTTGCCGTCATCAGGAAGTGCATATCTGCAAACCTTTTCTTCCTTCGTGGATACAGGAAATGGTGGTGCAGAATTTAAGGGTGGGGTCCGGCAGGGTAGATCTGGAGTTCACCCGGAAGCAGGGCAAGACCTACTGCGGCGTCTTAAAAACGACCGGGGACGTCCGCGTGGTCATTGAGACTTAAAATAATTTTTTTAAGAAGGGGGCGCGCAAGGCGCTCCTTTTTTATTTTGCAGGGGAGCAGCAAATTCAAAAAACGGCAAAAAATGGTCGAAAGCAACATGGGAAGGTAAAAAACTTTTTTGGACGTGAAGATGAAAAAGACGGAAGAAAAGAATCAGAATAAGAATAAAGAAAAAATAAAGAAAGAATAAAGACAAGGAGGAAAGCGGGCGAGAACGTCGAAGTAACTGTAAATGGTTTTCGGGTGAATTCAAGCTGGTGAGTTTATGGATTTTGTAGTGGAGCCCGTTCAATCTTTGCGCGGCGCGGTACGCGTCCCCGGCGACAAGTCCATTTCCCACCGCGCCGTGATGCTGGGCGCGCTGGCCAGCGGGGATACCTGCATCGAGAATTTTCTTGCCGGAGAAGATTGCCTCGCCACTGTCCGTTGCTTCCGGGAGCTGGGGGTGGAAATTGCCGGTCCCACCGGGGAAAACACTCTTTTTGTTCGCGGACGCGGCCCGGACGCCTTGCGGGAACCGGCCGACGTGCTCGACGCGGCCAATTCTGGCACCACCATGCGTCTTTTGGCCGGGATTCTGGCCGGCCTGCCTTTTTTTAGCGTCCTTACCGGGGACCCTTCTTTAAGGCGCCGGCCCATGCGCAGGGTTACCGGGCCTTTAAGGGAAATGGGCGCCCGCATCTGGGGGCGCCAGGGCGGGGAATACGCCCCCCTGGCCGTTTGCGGAGGCGGCCTCCACGGTATCTGCTATACGCTGCCGGTGGCCAGCGCCCAGGTAAAATCTGCCATCCTGCTGGCGGGCCTGCTCGCCCGGGGGCGTACTACGGTTACGGAGCCAATGGCCTCCCGGGACCATACGGAGCGCCTTTTAAAATATTTTGGCGCCCGGCTTGAGATTGCCGGGAACACAATTTCTCTCGAAGGCGGGCAGCAGCTTTCCGGGCGGTCGCTGAAAATTCCCGGCGACATCTCTTCGGCCGCTTTTTTCATAGTGGCCGGGGCCTGTACGCCGGATTCCGACCTGATCATTAGGGGGGTGGGGATCAATCCCACCCGTTCTGGAATTATAGATGTCTTAAGGAAGATGGGGGCCGAACTGGAGCTGCTCAACGAAAGGGAGATGAGCGGGGAGCCCGTGGCCGACATCCGCGTCAAGAGTTCGCCGCTCAAAGGGGTGGTTGTCGCTGGAGACATGATCCCCCGCCTGCTTGACGAGGTCCCTGCGCTTGCCGTGGCGGGCGCTGTGGCCAGCGGCGAAACCGTGATCAGGGACGCGGCGGAATTAAAGGTAAAAGAAAGCAACCGCCTTGCTGTTTTAACCGAAGAGCTGCGCAAATTTAACGCGGCTGTTGAGGAACTCCCCGACGGCCTGGTCATTAGAGGCGGGCGCCCTCTGCGGGGGGCGGTTTGCGCCAGTCACGGGGACCACCGCATCGCCATGGCGATGGCGGTGGCCGGTCTGGTCGCCCGGGGGAAGACGGTGATTAAAGATGCGGAGTGCGTGGCGGTTTCCTTCCCCGGATTTTTTGACGTATTAAATTCCCTGCGGGAAAAATAATACTTTAAAAAGTGGCCCAAAAGGGATGACAGCAGGGCGGATTTGCGGTAAAATAAATGAGGTTAAAAAGGAAAACGGTGCAGTAATGTCGAAAAGAGTTTGCATTACCATTGACGGGCCCGCCGGGGCCGGAAAGAGTACGGTGGCCAGGATGCTGGCCCGGCGTTTGGGGTATTTGTATGTAGATACGGGGGCCATGTACCGGGCCGTTGCCTTAAAAGCCTTGCGCGCGGGAATTGACTTAAACGACGCGGCGGCTCTGGCGGAACTGGCGGCTTCCGTAAATATTGTGCTGACTACCGATCCCCGGGAAGTTACGCGGGTGTTTTTAGACGGGGAGGACGTAACGCGGGAGATCAGGTCTCCCCGCGTATCCCAACATGTTTCCCTGGTGGCCCGCGCTGCCGGCGTGAGAAGCGAACTGGTGCGCCGGCAAAGGGAAATGGCCAGGGGCGCCGGCGTGGTGATGGAGGGCAGGGATGCCGGAACGGTGATCCTGCCCGAGGCGCAATTTAAATTTTTTCTTACCGCTTCCGAGGAAGAGCGCGCCAGGCGGCGCCAGGCGGATTTAAAGGCCGCGGGTGAAGAAGTGCCGCTGGCCCGGCTGAAAGAAGAAATAAAAGAGCGCGATTTCCTGGATAGCTCCCGTGAGGTCGCCCCTTTACGGCCGGCCCATGAAGCGCAAGTAATTGATTGTTCCCATATGCGCGCCGAAGAAGTGGTGGAGTTCATTATAAGCCAGGTCAGGAGGAAAACGGGTTAGATGTTTTATTGCTTCGCCAGGGCTTTTTGCCGGATTGTGTTATTCCTCCTGCGGCGCTGGCAGGTTTTTGGACTAGAGCAAGTCCCGCCCCGCGGCGGCTTGATTGTGGCAAGCAATCACGTGAGCTACTGGGATCCCGTGGTGGTGGGCTGCGCGCTGCCGCGGAAAGTATTTTTTATGGCCAAGGCGGAGCTTTTTTCGATACCTGTTCTGGGGGCGATCATTACCGCCCTCGGCGCCTTCCCGGTGTCCCGGGCGGGTTCTGACGCCAGGTCCGTTAAACAGGCGCTTAAGCTTCTTCGCCAGGGCCAGGCGGTCGGGATCTTTCCGGAGGGAACCAGAAGCCATACCGGAAAGCTGCTGCCCCCGCATATCGGGGTGGCCATGCTGGCTCTGCACGGGAGAGTTCCCGTGCTGCCGGTGGCTTTAACCGGCACCAGGGGGGTTTTCGGCCGGGTGAAGGTGGTTATCGGCAAGCCTTTAGACTTTTCCGGCCTGAAAAGAAGCAAGGAAGAGTACCAAACGGCCGCCGCGGCCGTGATGCGGGAAATTGCCAGTTTGATTGAAAAAGAGCGGTGATTGGCGTTGAAAGTTATCCTGGCCAGGGGCGCAGGTTTTTGCTTCGGCGTTACCCGCGCCGTGGAGCTGGCCAAGCAAAGTGCAAAAGAGCAGGAAGTTTATACTTTGGGCCCGCTTATTCACAATCCGCAAGCGGTGAGGGAACTGGAAAATGAAGGGGTCAAAGAAATCGGGAGCGTAGAGGAAGCTCCGCCAGGAGCGGTGGTGATCATTCCTGCTCACGGCGTGGGGCCTGATATTTTGGCCCGGATTAAGGAAAAGGGCTTGGCGATGGTAGACGCGACCTGTCCTTTTGTGCGGAAAGCCCAGGATATTGCCGGGGAGTTAACCGCCAGGGGATTTCAGGTGGTCATCGTCGGCGATAAAGGGCACCCAGAAGTAAAGGGTATAATGGGCTGTACTAATGGGCAGGCCTTGGTGGTGGAAGGGCCAGGTGAGGCTGAATCCCTCCCTTCAATGTCGAAAGCGGCCGTCTTAGCTCAAACTACGCAGCCCTTGGCCAACTTCCAGGCGGTGGTGGGTGTTCTCCAAAAGAAGGCAGAGCACCTGGAAGTATACAATACAATCTGCCACGCTACCGGTTTGCGGCAGGAGGCTACTTTAAAACTGGCCCGGGAAGTGGAAGCCATGGTGGTCGTGGGGGGCGCGAACAGCGCCAATACGAGGAGGCTGGCGGAATTAAGCAAGGCCGCCGGAACGCCCACCTACCAGGTGGAAACTGCCGGTGAGCTGAACCCCAGCTGGTTTGCCGGGGTGAGGGTGGCCGGTCTAACTGCGGGAGCATCAACGCCGCACTGGATTGTAGAGGAGGTTCAAAGACGGATGAAGGAGTTGGGTGAAGTGACAGAAGCGCAAGAAACTTTGACGGAAGAAAAAGAAGCGGCAGCAAACGGCATTGAAGAAAGGACCGTGGGGAGCCTGGAAGGCCCAGAGGAAAACCTTCCGGCCGATGCGGAGCAGCCGGCCCCCGAGGGCGAGGAGGAGAAGGAAGAGGGCCGCCCGCAAACTTCTTTAGAAGAAATGAAAGAGGCCGTAGAAGTGCGCGCCTTACGTCCCGGCCAGGTCGTCCGAGGAGTAGTGGTGCAGGTAAACAACGATGAAGTGCTGGTCGATGTGGGCGCGAAATCAGAAGGGGTTATTCCCTTAAAAGAGCTTTCGGTTTTTGAAGTTACTTCTCCCCAGGATGTCGTGAGGGTGGGAGATGAAATAGAGGTTGTTGTCGTCAAGGTGGAAGATAACGAAGGCAGGCTGCTTCTTTCCAAGGCGAGGGCGGATATCCGCAGAGCGTGGGTGGAGCTCCAGGAGCGCATGGAAAACGGCGAGCCTGTGGAAGGCGTCGTGCGGGAAGTGGTGAAAGGCGGCCTGCTGGTGGATGTAGGCCTGCGGGCTTTTCTGCCGGCCTCGCTGGTGGAAAGGAGCTATGTGGAGGATTTAAGCGCTTATTTGGGGAAGACCGTCAGAGCCAAGGTGATCGAGCTGAACCGAAACAAAAGGAAGGCCATTCTTTCCCGCAAGGCCCTCCTGGAAGAGGAGCTGGTCAGGCGGCGCAAAGAGATTTTTGCCGGTCTGCAGGAGGGTCAGGTGGTTAAAGGAGTAGTCCGGAGGCTGACCAGTTTCGGGGCTTTCGTGGATATCGGCGGGGTGGACGGCCTGTTGCATATTTCTGAGATGGCCTGGTACCGCATCAATCATCCCTCCGACGTATTGAAAGTCGGCGATGAAATCGAAGTAATGGTTTTGCGGGTAGACCCCGAAAATGAAAAGATCTCTTTGGGCTTAAAGCAGGTCTTGCCCAACCCGTGGGATAAGGTGGAAGAAAAGTACCCCGTGGGCAGTATCGTTGGGGCCAAAGTCGTCCGGCTGGCTTCCTTTGGCGCCTTTGTGGAGCTGGAGCCCGGCGTGGAAGGGCTGGTGCATATTTCGCACCTGGCCGACTATCACGTGGGCACCCCCGACGAGGTCGTTCAGGAAGGGGAAGAGATCAAGGTCAAGGTTTTAAATGTGGATCCTGTGGAAAAGCGCATCCGCCTGTCTCACCGGGAGGCCAACTACGAAGCCCGCAAGGCCAGGAACCAAAAATCCAGGCCCAAAGAGAACAACGGCAACGTGACCATTGGCGAGGTAGTGGGGGACATACTAGAGGAGACAAAGAGCAATTTATAGTTATCCAGGCACAAAGGCAAAAAGGGGGAAGGAAGCTGATTTCGCGGCCGAGCGGCCGCTTTATTTTTTCTATGGGTTATTCAACTTGCCTTTCGCAAAACCTCACCTGCTGTTCGTCCAACGCGCTGCCTTTTAGTATATTTTTCGGGTAAAAGGGCAGTCTAAAATCAAAATTATTGGCGGCTAGGAGGGCAAAAATGACGCGCTTTCCCATTGGCTTGATTATTCTGGTGATTGTTACCATCCTGATCTTTTTTGGTTTTGCCCAGCGTGCCCTCGACCGCATGCGTTTGACCGACCGCGCCGCGCTGGTCGTGATCGCCGCTCTGATTATCGGCAGTTTTATCGATATCCCTGTTCCGGGCGGGCGCTATCCGGTCAGCGTCAATGTGGGGGGAGCACTCGTTCCCGTAGGCCTGGCCATTTACCTGCTGGTGAAGGCCGGGACCACCCGGGAGTGGGTGCGGGCGCTGGGGGCTTCGTTGGTTACTGCCCTTTCTGTTTTTGTCGTTGGCTCCCTGTTGAAGACGGGGGATCCGCGGAGCAGGTTTGAATTTCTGGACGCCCTTTGGCTTTATCCGCTGGTGGCCGGTGTCGTGGCCTACCTGGCCGGCCGCTCCCGCCGCTCTGCTTTTATTGCGGCTACGCTGGGAGTGCTTTTCCTGGACATCGGCTATTACTTCTGGCTGGTCGGCAGCGGTGCTCCCGCCGGGCGCGTTTTCATCGGAGGCGCGGGCGCCTTTGACGCCATTGTCATGGCGGGGATTCTGGCCGTTTTCATAGCCGAGGTGGTGGGCGAGGTGCGCGAGCGCCTGCAGGGAGGTCCGCGCTCGAAGGGGAGACCGGAAGAACTCCTGGAAGGCCTGCGCAAGCCGCTTCTTTCCCGCGACCGCGAAATGCGCAAAGTGGTTGAAACACAGGAGGGTGCTCAGGATGAAGAAGGCGAGAAATAAGATTTTAATCGGGTTGGGGCTGGTGGCCGTCGGCATCTCTCTGCTGGTCTTTTGGGGTGCAGGGAAGGGTTCTTTGCCGGTTTTAAGCCTCTCCCCGTGGAAAAATATGGTGGACGAACTGGAAATCGGCAAAGCTTGTACCATTAAAGACGAAAAAGGCGCTGTGGTGACCATGCTCTCCCGCCGGGTGCGGCCGGGGGACGAGGTAATTACCGCGGAAGGGAAGCACTACCGCGTGCAAAAGGCGGCCGGCGAGGAGGCCGTGGCCCGTTTTATGGGGATGGACCGGGATCTGTTGGCCTACGGCGAGCTCTTTTCCAAAATGACCGCGCCGGCGTCTAAGGTGGCCTGGAGCACCCGCCCGGTGGCCATTTACCACACGCACAGCGACGAATCCTACCTGCCTTCGGACGGCCGGGAATCCATTCCTTTCCGGGGCGGGATCTTTCAGGTAGGTGATTCTTATAAAAGCCAGCTGGCGCGCAGCGGAACGAGGGTTCTACACGACAAGACCCCGCACGACCCCCACGACGACAACGCCTACTACCGGTCGCGCCGGACGGTTGCGCAGCTGCTCAAAAACAACCCCATCGCCGTTTTTGACGTGCACCGCGACGGGATCGACGACGCCGCCTTCTACCGGCGCATCGTTTCCAACCAGAACGTCGCGCAGGTGCGCCTGGTGGTGGGCAGGGAAAACCCCCGCATGTCCGCCAACCTGGACTTTGCCCGGCGGCTGATGGCTTACGCCAATAAAATGCACTGGCCGATCGCGAAAGAGATCTTCATCGCTCAGGGAAACTATAACCAGGATCTCTTGCCCACCGCCCTTTTAATTGAAGCGGGCACCTACACAAACAGAAAAGAAGAGGCGATGCGCGGGATCGCTCAGCTGGCCGAAGCGGTTCCGGTGGTGCTCGGCATTACCGGGCCCTCCAGCCGGCCGGGGGCGCCGGAATTCGGCAAGCCCGTGACCGACCCCACGGCCAGGCAGAGCGGCGGCTGGGCCGCGCTGGCCTGGATTGTTCTCCTCACCATCATTGGAGGAGGCGCGTTTCTGGTGATCAGTTCCGGAGGCTGGAGCAAGGCCAAAGAGCGCCTGCGGTACTTCTTTGGCCGGGAATTCGCCAATTTCCTGGGCCCCCGCCTCAAAAAAATAGGCCTGCGCAGGCGCTTAAAATGAACGAGCACATCCCGACGATTGTTTCCGGGACGCTCGCCGGCACCGTGGCCAGGCTGGTCATGCTGCGCGTGGACTATCGCCAGTACCCGGGGTACCCGCACGGCTACGTGACTCACCTCTCCCTGGGTTTCATTGCGGCGGCGCTGGGGGCGGTGGCCGTTCCCGCCATTTTGAAGCCCGACTACACGGCAGTCACTTTTCTGGCATTGGCTGCCACCCAGTTTCGGGAAGTGCGCAGCATCGAGCGAAAAACCCTCGAGCATCTGGATGAAAAAGAGCTGGTGAAGAGGGGCAGCGACTACATTGAAGGAATCGCGAGGACCTTTGAGGCCAGAAACTACCTGGTGATGCTCACCTCGCTTTTAACCAGCATCGCTTTTCAGCTGGGGAGGGGCCCGGCCGCTTTGCTGATCGCTTTTCTTACCATCGCCTTTGCTCGCAGTTTGATGGCCGGCGAGACCATCGGGGACATCTGCGAAGTGGTGCCCGCCAGGCTGTGGTTTAAAAATACCGTGCTTATGGTGAACGGCATCAGCATGATGACGGTGGGCTTAAAAGAGATGCGGGAAAAGATTTTAAGAGAAGGCCTGGCGGTAATGATTATCCCTAAAGATCCCAATGCCCGGGCAATCATTCACGACCTGGGCCAACGCACGGCCATCGCGCACACCGCCGCGGTCATCATGGGGACGAAAAAGGATGTGGACATTCCTGAGTTCACCCCCATGGCGCGCAAAGACCCGGATACCGGCGAAGTGGGGCTGTACATCGTGCCGGAGGAAAAGGACCTGGAAGCACTCATTTTGGCCGTGAAGCGTACGCCCGTGCTGGAGAGTGCGCGCAGCAAGCCCCTGCGCACCCAGGCCGGGCGCCTGGCCGCCAGAAGGGGGCGGCGGTGACCAGGCTCTAAGTTTATTTATTAGAGACTTTATTAGGTCATGATTTTGAATTTTAACATTTTAGTTTAACATTTTTTGCCCTGCATCTGTGTTAATGGACTAAATTAAAAAGGTTAAAAAATATATACCGGTTTAACAGAAAAAATAACGGCAGATCTTTTTAAGTGAGGGAAGTGGTTTTTCTGGCGGAACGGGAAGGCAAGCGCATCCTTGCCGTGGTTACTTTAAATATGGAGCGGGTGGCGGGGGGCGCTCCCATTTTTTTTGCTCAAAACGAGGAGGAAAGGGAGCGCATCGCCCTGTACATAGCCAAGACGCTGGACGCCATGGTGCACGACCTGGAGAACGGCACTTACATTATCGTTCGCCACTAATCTACCTGTTCCACGTACTTCTAATTTCCATAAGATACTAATTTCCATAAGATACTATTAACCATCTGGATCCCCGATCCTTGGCTAGAACAAAGTACCATTCAATCTCTCCTCGCTCTGCTATTTCAACCAGCTGCGTATTAGAATAATCATATCCTGGATTGAGGGTTAAACGATGCTTTACCTTAAAATAACTCATCTCGTCAAATTTGTTTTGATAATTCTTCAACCGTTCTGGTGGATACCACTTTGGTGGATTAACCAACCTAGTTATTTCTAAGACTTCCCATTGCTTAACTTCTGGGTAATTGCTGTTAGTCCTTTGGTAGTCGTAATAGACCGTAGCGTTGATTACTTCTTTGCTGTGATTACTATGTCCCCAAAAGAAAGCCCGGATAACTTCTTCTGGCGATGCGGATCTTAACTGTTTTAAAATGGTTTTCTCATTTTGGTAGTTATTCTTTAGGGTTGGCTGTTCTTCAGCTCTTCTTTTCTCAGCTTGGCTGTTGGTTGCTCCCTGGTTGCACCCGGATAAAACTAGTGCGAGTGCAGCGGCAGTAAAAAAAAGAATGAAGATGCTTTCTTTAAGTTTTTTCATTTGGAAACGCCTCCCCCAAGAAGTGTTTCTCCCGTAAATGTACAAATGAAAAAAGGAAATGACTCGGAAAGAGATCTTTCTTGTTCCAATTCTATTCATAGCTACTATCTCTTGTCTACCCTTTCTGCAAATACATCCGAGGAGAGGGTCATTTTCCTATACACTCCCTATCGCGGAAGAGAAAAGGTCCGGCTTATTCAATTGGGTAACGCCCGCCTCAGATATAATCCCGCCTGGAATGGGTTTGAAGAAGTTCCCCTTCGAGATGGCTAAAGTGGTTGCAGGGCTCATGTTTAGGGCTTATCCTTAAAAAAGACCAAAGGTTGACGCTGGCGAATTTATTCTTTATACTCAAATTGAAATGGGGCGACCTGCCGTTTTTAAGGGAGAAGCTGTGTATATTTATGGTTGACGTAGGCCTTACCATCGCAAAAGTTTTCCCCGGCAGCATAGCCCACCAGCTGGGGGTTGCGCCAGGGGACAGGATAGTGCGGATCAACGGGCGGCCCGTACGGGATATAATCGATTACCGGTACCTGTGCGACAATGAAAAGCTGAATATTCTGGTGGTTAAGCCGGGCGGCGAAAACTGGCTGCTGGACATCGAAAAGAATTACGAAGACAGGCTGGGAGTGGAGTTCGGCCCCGGGGAACTGGGGCGGATCATGCGCTGCCGGAACAGGTGTATTTTTTGCTTTCTGGACCAGATGCCCAAGGGGCTGCGCAGCACCCTTTATTTTAACGACGACGACTACCGTCTCTCCTTTACCCAGGGCAATTTCGTCACCCTGACCAACGTGGGCCGGCGCGACTTTTTGCGCATCGCTGAGCAGCGCTTAAGCCCGCTGTACGTTTCGGTGCACGCCGCCAACCCCGCCCTGCGCGTCAAAATGCTCAACAACCCGCGCGCGGGAAAAATTATGGAGCAGCTCGGCTACCTGGCCCGCGCGGGCATCCAGGTGCACGCCCAGGCCGTGCTCTGCCCGGGGATAAATGACGGCCCGGAGCTGGCGCGCACGATCGGCGAGCTTTTTGGGCTCTGGCCCGCGGTGCGCTCCCTGGCGGTTGTTCCCGTCGGTCTTACCCGCTACCGGGATAATCTTTATCCCCTGCGCCCATACAATAAAGAAGAGGCCCGGCAAGTGCTCGCCGTGGTCGAAAAATGGCAGCGCGCCTGCAAAAAGCGCGCGGGCCACCCCTTCGTTTTTGCCGCCGACGAATTTTATTTCTTGGCCGGGGAGGCCGTTCCGGCGAGGAAAGACTACGCCGGCTTTCCGCAGGTGGAAAATGGCGTGGGGCTGACCAGGCTTTTTTTAGATGAATGGGCGAGGGCGGCCAGAAAGCTGCCGCCCAGGCTGGCCGCTCCACGGAAAGTGACGCTGGCTACGGGCAGGCTGGGGGAGCGGGTATTAAAGCCGGTGGTCGAGCGGCTAAACCAGGTGGAGAACCTGCACGTGCAGCTGGTCGGAATAGAAAATAGTTTTTTTGGAGAAAAAGTGACTGTCGCCGGTTTATTGACGGCGAAGGATTTATTGTCCGCCCTGGCGGGCAAGGACCTGGGGGAGTTGTTGGTGATTCCTTCCGTCATGCTGCGCGAAGAAGACGATCTTTTTTTGGACGACGTGCCTTTAGCCGAGTTTGCGCGCCGCCTGGGGGTGCCGGTGGCTAAAGCAAAAAGGGCGCGGGATCTTTGCCGGGTCTTTTGATAACCTTTGCTTTCGATCAGCGAAACCTGGCGTTTGTCCGAAAGGAACATCTTTATGCGCGCTGGACGAACGCCAGGTGAAACTGCTCATGCTGATTTAATTAGGATGTGAGCTTTTTATGCCCAAGCCGATTGTCGCCATCGTGGGACGGCCGAATGTGGGTAAATCGACTTTGTTTAACCGCCTGGTGGGAGGGCGCGTGGCTATTGTTGAAGAAAGGCCGGGAGTGACGCGGGACCGCCTTTACAAGGACGTGGAGTGGTGCGGGCGCGTATTTACCCTGGTGGATACCGGCGGCCTTGACTTTCAGGAGACGGACGAGATTTCCGAGAAGACCCGCCGCCAGGTGGAGCTGGCCATTGCGGAAGCCGACGTCCTTTTGTTCGTCGTGGACGTTCGCGCCGGGCTTGCCTCGGGGGACGAAGAGATCGCCAGGGCCCTGCGGCGTTCTGAAAAGCCCGTTTTGCTGGTGGCCAACAAGGCGGAAAAATTTTCCGGAGAGCACTACGACTTCTTTCGTCTGGGCCTGGGGGAGCCTATTCCCGTTTCTGCCGAGCAGGGGTTAAATACCGGTGACCTGCTGGATAAAATTATCCAGGCCCTGCCCGAACAAGAAGAGGAGACCCGTTTGGACGGCCTGATCAGGGTGGCCGTCGTGGGCAGGCCCAACGTGGGCAAGTCTTCCCTGGTGAACAGGATTTTGGGAGCGGAGCGGGTAATCGTGAGCGAGCAGCCGGGCACCACCCGCGACGCCGTCGATACCCTGTTTGAACATGGCGGGCGCCAGTTCTCGCTGGTCGATACCGCCGGCATCCGGCGCAAGAGCAAAATAAACGAAGCCACGGAAAGGTACAGCGTGATCCGCGCCTTGAGGGCAATTGACGTTTGCGATGTGTCGCTGGTCATGCTGGACGCATTAAAAGGGGTCACCGAGCAGGATAAGCGGATCGCCGGTTACGTGCATGAAAAAGGGAAGGCCAGCATTCTGGTAGTCAACAAGTGGGACCTGGTCAAAAAAGACGGGCGGACGGCCGACCGCTACCGGGAAGAGATTTACCAGGAACTGCTCTTTTTAACTTACGCCCCGGTCGTCTTCACCTCCGCGCTCACCGGCAAAGGGGTGCGCCAGCTGCTTGACCTGGTGACACTCGTTTGGGAAGAGTTCAGCAGAAAAATCGGCACGGGCTCCCTAAACGATCTTTTATTCGACCTGCAGTTCCGGTTTCCGCCCCCGGCCCAGAAAGGAAAAAGGCTCAAAATTTTTTACGGCACGCAAATTAAATCCAGGCCGCCGACCTTTGTGCTTTTTGTCAACGACCCGGAGCTGATGCATTTTTCTTATCAACGCTACCTGGAAAACCGGCTCCGGGAGGCTTACGGTTTCACGGGCACCCCGCTGCGTTTTCACCTTCGCCGGCGCCGGGAATAAGCATTGTCAAAAAAACGTTATTTGCGAAATAGCAACGAAGAGGGGGTTTGCGATGAAACTTATTTTCATCCTCGTCATTAGCTATTTGATTGGAGCGGTTCCCATCGGCTACCTGGTGGCCCGGTCAAAAGGAATCGACATCCGGCTTCGCGGCAGCGGTAATATCGGGACCACCAACGTTTGGCGCAGCCTGGGCCCCGCGGCGGGTTTGCTGGTTTTGGCCGGGGATGTAGGCAAAGGAGTGCTTGCCGTTCTGCTGGGCCGCTGGCTGGTGGGCGGGGACGCCCAGTTGCTGACCGCCCTGGCGGCGCTGGCCGGGCACGCCTGGTCGGTTTTTTTGGGTTTTCAGGGGGGCAAGATCATCGCTGCTACCCTGGGCGTTTTTATCCTTTTGGACCCGCTCGTCATGGTGATCGGGCTTGCGCTCTGGCTGGCGGTGGTGGGCGTTTTCCGCTATGTGTCCCTGGGCTCAATTGTGGCCGCCGGCTCCCTGCCAGTTCTCATGCTGGTCCTGGCGCGGCCCTGGACTTATACTCTCTTTGCGCTGGCCGTAGCGGCTATCGCCGTCTACAAACATCTGCCCAATATCCGGCGCCTTTTGGCGGGCACGGAGCCCAGGATTGGGAGGCCGTAAAACAACAAGGGATGGGTGATTCATGGAAAAAATAGCCGTGTTAGGAGCCGGCAGCTGGGCGACGGCGCTGGCCGTGCTTTTAAGCAAAAAAGTACGGCAAGTGGAGCTTTGGGCGAGAAGGCAGGAGCTCGCCGAAGAGATTAACAGCGGGGAAAACGCGCGTTACCTGCCGGGAGTGATTCTCCCTGAAAATGTAGCGGCAAAAAGAGATCTCGAAACCATCTTGGCTGACGCCCAGGCGGTTATCTTCGCGGTGCCTTCCCACGCCTTCCGGGAGGTCTTGCGCCGGGCGCTTCCCTGTTTGCCGCGCCGCGCCCTGGTGGTAAACGTGGCCAAAGGCCTGGAAGAAGACACTCTGTTTCGCCTGTCGGAGGTTTTTCTTGAGGAGGCAGGCCCCGAGCGGGCTCGGTTTTACGTCGTTCTGTCCGGTCCCAGCCACGCGGAAGAAGTCGGGCGGGGCATGCCTACGGCGGTGGTTTGCGCAGGTTTTTCCCCGGAAGCCGCCCGGGACGCCCAAAATCTTTTTCTGACGGAAAGTTTCCGCGTGTATACCAGCCCGGACGTTAAAGGCGTGGAACTGGGCGGGGCGCTCAAAAACGTCATTGCGCTGGGCACGGGCATTGCCGACGGATTGGGGTTTGGCGACAACACCAAGGCGGCCCTGATGACCCGCGGCCTGGCGGAGATTGCCCGCCTGGGCAGCGTCATGGGCGCCAACCCCGGCACGTTTGCCGGCCTGGCCGGAGTGGGCGATTTAATTGTTACCTGCACCAGCATGCACAGCCGGAACCGGCGCGCCGGGATCGAAATTGGAAAAGGCAGGTCTTTGGAAGAGGCCCTGGCGGCAGTGAAAATGGTGGTGGAGGGTGTACGGACGGCGCGCGCGGCGCGCCGGCTGGCCCTGCGCTACAAGGTGGAGATGCCGATCACGGAGCAGATTTACCAGGTTTTATTTGCCGGCCTTTCACCCCGGTCAGCGGTAGTCAATTTAATGACCAGGGACCCCCGCTGCGAGCTGGAGCAAAACTTATCCGGCAATTAACCGTCTTGCCCCGCGGTAGTTTTGCCGGTAATACGGCTGGTTTAAAGAAGAATATTTAACGCCTCCCTTTGAGGAAGCGTGGATGAAGTCGTCGTTCCCCACATAGATCCCCACGTGGTCAATTCCCCCGCTGCCGTAATAGCTGAAAAACACCAGGTCGCCCGGCAAAAGAGAGGACCTTTCCACCGGCGTGCCGAATTTTGCCTGCGCGGCGGCGCTGTGCGGCAGTTCGATCCCGACGGACCGGAAAACGTAAGCGACGAAGCCGGAACAGTCAAAAACGTGCGGACCCGACCCCCCGTAAACGTACCTGCTTCCCAAAAGAGAAGCAGCCAGGCCTAATACTTTTTTAGCCAGCTGGGGGGATGCTGCACCGCTGCGCGAGGGCAGGTCGCCTGCTCCCGGCCGGATCTTGCTTGCGTCTGGCTTTGCTGCCTGCGGGGCAGGGATGGACGGGGCGGGGATGGTAGGGGCGGGGATGACCAGCGCCTGTCCCGGGTAAATAAGTTCAGAAGAAAGGTTATTGGCCTGTTTTAAGGCTTCCACACTTATCCCGTACCGGCCGGCGATGGCGTAAAGGCAGTCGCCGGCCTGCACTGTATACGAAACTTGGGGCTGCTTTGGATTTTCCCTTGAATTTTCTAGCCTTTGAAGAACCTCTTCGCTTGCTTTGTTCCGGCAGGTATCCGGATTTGCATCCGGGATGGTTAGTTTTTGACCCGGGTAAATGAGGTGGCCCGTAATGCCGTTGGCCTCTTGCAAGGCCTGCACGCTTACGCCGTGGCGCAGGCTGATTCCGTACAGGGTGTCCCCCGGCTGGACGCTGTAAGTGGCGGCACGGGCCGCGAAAGGAAAGAGAAAAAACAAAATAAAAGCTCCCGGCAGAAAGGTTTTCAGTGTTATTTTTTTTGGGGCGGTCATAAATATTATCAACCGTTTCAATTAAACAGGCCCCCCGGCAACTTAGACTTGCTAAAAAAGTTTTTCGACATATTTTATGAAAAATCCTTCCGGGAAAGATAAAATTTTATCAAGAAATTTCCTGAAAAATTTTCGACCTGGTTATATAACCTTAGCCACCTATCATATATATATTGTTAAAGTATGCCAATAAAGGGGTCTTCTCTTTGCGGGTAGCTGGGGCGCGGTAGGGGGGATGCCTCATTACATTCCGATAATTAATCAGCCCGGAAATTTTGGAAGAAGGGAGGCGCTTATTTACGCCCATGGAAAAGTATGATATTTTCCGCGATATTGCTGAACGCACCGGTGGGGATATCTATATCGGGGTCTGCGGATGCGTGCGCACGGGCAAGTCCACCTTTATCAGGCGGTTCATGGAATTGCTGGTGATTCCCAATATTAAAAATCCTTACGACAAGGAACGGGCCAAGGACGAACTCCCCCAGGGCAGCGCCGGAAAGACGGTGATGACCACCGAGCCTAAATTTGTTCCCAACGAAGCGGTGGAAATTAACATCAACCAGGGCCTGCAGGTAAAGGTGCGCCTGGTCGATTGCGTAGGTTACCGGGTGGAGGGTGCGCTGGGGTACGAGGAAGAAGACGGCCCGCGGATGGTTTCCACTCCCTGGTTTGAAGAGCCCATTCCCTTCCAGGAGGCGGCGGAAATCGGCACCCGGAAAGTGATTGCCGAACATTCGACAATCGGCATCGTGGTGACCACCGACGGGACCATTACCGATATTCCGCGGGAAAATTACATCGAAGGGGAAGAAAGGGTAATTGCGGAGTTAAAAGAAATCAACCGCCCCTTTATCGTGCTTTTAAACAGCGCCCGGGCGCGGGACCCGGAAACCGTGCAGCTGGCCGAGGAACTGAGCGAGAAGTACGACGTGCCGGTGCTGCCGGTTGATTGCCTGCAAATGACGCAGCAGGACGTTTTGTATATCCTGGAAAAAATGCTCATGGAATTCCCCGTCAACGAAGTGAATATTTCTTTGCCTTCCTGGGTGGAGGAGCTGGAGACCGCGCACTGGCTGCGAAAAAGCTACGAAGACGCGGTTCACCAAACCATCCAAAATGTGCGGCGGCTGCGTGACGTGCAGGGCGCGGTGGAACGCCTCGCCGATTATGATTTTATAGAAACCGTCCGGTTGGACAAAATGGATATGGGCACCGGTGTGGCGGCCATCGAAATCACGGCGCCGCCGGGGTTGTTCTACAGGGTGTTGAGCGAGGAGACAGGCTTTGCCGTCGAGGCAGAAAACGAGCTTTTGCGCCTGATGAGGGAACTTGCCGTGGCCAAGCGGGAATACGATAAAGTGGCCACCGCCTTAAGGGAAGTAAAGGAAACCGGTTACGGCGTGGTTATGCCCAGCCTGGACGAAATGACTCTGGAGGAACCGCAGTTGATCCGCCAGGGCAGCCGGTTCGGAGTAAAATTAAAGGCCAGCGCGCCGTCAGTGCACATGATCAGGGCCGACATCACCGCCGAGATTACCCCCATCATCGGCACCGAAAAGCAGTGCGAGGAGCTGGTCCGCTACATGCTTTCGGGGTTCGAGGAGAACCCGCAGAAGATCTGGCAGTCAGAAATATTCGGGAAGTCGGTAAACGACCTGGTCCGGGAAAGCATCCAGAACAAGCTGCAGCGCATGCCGGAGAACGCCCAGGCCAAGCTGCAGGAAACGGTACAGAGAATTGTGAACGAAGGAAGCGGAGGGCTTATCTGCATCATCATCTAAATCATCTAACCGGTCAAGGACCGGTTTTTTATTGGTTTTTTTATTATTGCTTATTTTTTACTCTGATGATATAAAAAGAATAAGAACATGGGCAAAGAAGAACATGGGCAAAAAGGCATCATCTTTAGCACATTTTTAGTGAAGGAGACGATTCGGCTTGGAAAAGGTAATCAAGGTAGGCTTGCTCGGCCTGGGCACGGTGGGCAGGGGGGTGTACCGGATTCTTGTCGGGAACGCGGAAAAAATCGCGCAAAGAACCGGCGCCCGGCTGGAAATTGCCCGCATCCTGGTCCGCGAACTGAATAAAGACCGGGGGCTCGAACTAAAACCGGAAATTTTGACTGCCGATTATCGGGAAGTGGTCGACGACCCCGAAATAGAGATCGTGGTGGAAGTCATGGGGGGGATTCGCCCTGCCCTCGATTACGCTCTGCAGGCCCTGCAAAACGGGAAAAGCGTAGTCACCGCCAATAAGGATATGATTGCCGCCCACGGCCGGGAGCTATTCGAGGCGGCGGCGGTGAGCGGAGTGGACCTGCTTTTCGAGGGGAGCGTCGGCGGCGGCATACCGATCATCAGGCCCTTAAAACACTGCCTGGCGGCCAACCGGATTACTAAAATCATGGGGATTATTAACGGCACAACTAATTATATACTTTCCAAAATGACTGCCGAAGGGACAAGTTTTGCAGAAGCCCTTGCCCAGGCGCGGGAAAAAGGCTACGCGGAAGCCGATCCCAGCGCGGATATTGAGGGTTTAGACGCCGCCCGCAAGCTGGCGATTTTGGCCTCCATCGCTTTTAACAGCCGGGTGGAAACGGAGCATATTTACGTCGAGGGAATCAGCCGGATCAGCGATCGCGATATTGCCTACGCGGGTGAATTAAACTACGTGATCAAACTCTTGGGGATCGCCAAAGAGACAAAAGAGGGGATCGAGGTAAGGGTGCACCCCACGCTCATTCCCAGGCTCCATCCGCTGGCCTCGGTGAGCGGTGTTTTCAACGCCATCTACGTTCAGGGAGACGCCGTGGGAAACACCATGTTTTACGGGCGGGGAGCCGGAGAGCTGCCCACGGGAAGCGCGGTAGCCGCCGATATCGTGGAAGCCGCCCGCAACCGCTTAAACAGGGTTTCCGGGCGAAACGGCTGCACCTGTTTTGAGCAAAAGCCCATCCTTCCCATCGGGCAAATGCAAAGCAAATACTACCTGCGTTTGGTGGTGGCGGACCGCCCGGGGGTGCTCGCCTCCATTGCTTATGCTTTTGGCGATAAAGAGGTGAGCCTGGCTTCCGTAATTCAGAAGCATACGGACGGCCGCCGCGCAGAAATAGTGATGGTTACCCACAAAGTGAGCGAGCAAAATTTAAGGGACGCCCTGAACATTGTGGAAAGACTGTCCGCAGTGGACGAAGTGTGTGCTGTGATCCGGGTGGAGGAAGAGGATCTGCAGGAAGGCGCGTTATAGCCCCTTTCCTGGCGGAGAAGGAGAATGTTTTCATGGTTCGTGTGCAGGTGCCGGCCACCGCGGCCAACCTGGGGCCGGGTTTCGACTGCCTCGGCATGGCCCTCCAGCTGTACAACACGGTGGAAATGGCGCGCGCCAATGCCGGGCTTTTGATCGAAGTTCAGGGAGAGGGCGCCGCCGATATTGCCCGGGACGAAAGCAACATCGTTTACCGGGCCGCCATGCGTGTTTTTAAACACACGGAAAGCGTCCCTCAAGGTTTAAAAATTAAATTGCTCAACCAGATTCCCGTGGCCAGGGGCCTGGGCAGCAGCGCGGCGGCCATTGTGGGCGGATTAATTGCGGCCAATATCCTGGCGGGTAATAAGCTGTCGCAAAAAGAGCTGTTGGCCCTGGCGACCGCCATGGAGGGCCACCCCGACAATGTGGCCCCGGCCCTGTTGGGAGGGATCGTCGTTTCGGTAGCTGTGGACGGCGAGATAAAATACGTCAAGATTCCCCCCCCGCGGGGCTTAAAAGCAGTCCTGGCCGTTCCCGATTTTTCCGTGTTGACAAAAACTGCCCGGGACGTCTTGCCCCAACTGGTGAGCCTGCAGGATACGGTATTTAACCTGGGGCGACTGGCTCTTTTAATCACCGCCTTCCACCAGGGCGACTTGAGCCTTTTGCCGACGGCCATGGAAGACCGGATCCACCAGCCTTACCGGGCTTCGCTGGTGCCGGGGATGAAAAAGGTGCTCGCCGCCGCCCGCCTGGCCGGGGCCCGCGGCGTTTGTTTGAGCGGGGCAGGGCCCAGCCTGCTCGCGTTTGCGGACGGCAACTTTGAGCTGATCGCCCGCGTGATGCGGGACACCTTCCAGCAAAGCGGCATCCGCGCCCGCACTATGGTTTTGAATATCAGCCCCGTCGGAGCCAGGGCGCTGGAGACGGTCTAAAGAGTTAAAATACAAAGCATCATGAAAACAAAGTCCGGCACTCAAATCAAGATCTGAGTGCCGGACTATGTTAGGAGCCCGTAATGACCTTCGCTCCGGCCATTACGGATTTCTGCGCAGCCTACGACAACCTTTCGGCTGCCGTAGACCATTACGAAACCCATAATGACCTTGTGCTCGACCAGTGCAGATACCTTGTGAGCCCGCCGTAATCTCTCGACTACGGCGGACCCAAGACAAAACCCAGTTGTCGTTCCGGCACCAGCACTGATCTTAGCTCGACCCGCAGATGTCCCTTGTGACCCTGCAGCAATCCTTCGGATTGCTGCAGAGCCTGCCGGAACATCTACGGATCTGCCCGCCGGCTGATACCGAGCCCTTCCGACCCGGTATCAGCCTTTGGCCGACTGCTGCAGAGCCTTTCGACCCTGCAGCAGTCTTGGCTCGGCCATTACGGACCCTGCATCCATAGTTTAACCAGCGCAGTTTATTATATTCAGCAATTTAAATGGTATATATTACCGCTTGTCTCTGTAAACGGTAAAGTTGTATAATTGTTACGTAATTAAAAAAGGCCGAATCCCTGATGAAAAAATCAGGTACGGGGGAAAGGTGTGCGCTGGGGTGAATCCAGGTGTTGCCGCATCCTGGTAGGGAACCCTCATCCCGAACCCGTCAACTAACCCCGGAGGCCGCAAGGAGGGGAAAAATGCGTTTATCTGGCAGGTTGTCTGTGCGTTTTTTGTTCTTTGGTATTTCTTGCCTATTCCTCATTTTTTTCCTACCGTACCGCGCTTTTGCCGCCATCCACACGGTCAGTTCCGGTGAATCCCTCTACCTGCTCAGCCAGTGGTACGGCTCTTCCGTGGAAGCCATCAAGAGGACAAACGGCCTCGCCGGCGATCTTATTTATCCCGGTCAGAAATTGTATATCCCGCAAGGACAGGAACTGGGGCACTATACCTCTTATACCGTCCAACCGGGGGACACGCTCTTTTTAATCGGGCGTTCTTTTGGGGTCAGTTATTCAGATATCATGCTGGCTAACCGGCTAAACTCAACGCTTATTTACCCCGGTCAGGTACTGGCGATTCCTGCTTTCCGTTCGGGCCCGGGTGGGACAGGCCCTGCCCAGGCGGGCCAGGGCGGCGTGCTGGCCGGGCGCGTTCCTTACGTCAGGTCGGATTTTGATTTGTTGGCGAGGCTGATCACGGCGGAGGCAGATTCGGAGTCCTTTTTAACGAAGGTGGCGGTGGGGGCCGTGGTTTTAAACCGCGTTTTGAGCCCTCTGTTTCCCAACACCATCCGGGAAGTAATTTATCAGGTAGACGAAGTGGGGGCCTATCAGTTTGAGCCGGTTTTAAACGGCTGGATTAACGTCCCCCCCAGCGAGGAGGCCCGGCGCGCCGCACAGGTGGCCTTAAACGGCGCGGACCCCACCAATGGCGCCTTGTTTTTCTTTGAATCCTGGGTGCCCAATCAATTTTTGCAATCGCGCCCGCGGAGCGTGGTTTTGGACAGCTTTACTTTTACGTATTAGAGGAATTTATTTTTTAATTGCGCTTTGCCCTGGTCAGGCTGAGGAAGAAGAGGCCGCCTGCGCAGCCGGCCAGCACGTCCGTGGGGTAGTGGACGCCCAGGTAAATCCGGCTTGCGCCCAGCAGAAAAACAAAGAGGAAGGTGGCGGGCAATAGGAAGTGTTTTACGCGCTGGCGGGGGGCATGGCTGAGCAGCAGGCCCGCCAAAAAACCAAAGAAGACCGTGCCCATAAAGGCGTGGCCGCTGGGAAAGCTATAGCCGTTTTCCGCCAGCAGGGGGCAAAAATCAGGCCGCGGGCGGGCAAAGAAAAGTTTTAAAGCCTCCATAGTAAACCAGGCCAGCAGCATGGTTAAGGGAAAGGCAAGAAAGTGCCGGTTGCGGCTGAGAAAAAGGAAGCCAGTAACCACGGCACAGGCAGGAACAAGAAAAGTTTTTGTCCCGAAAAAGCTGACCGTTAGGAAAAACACGGTCAGGGCAGGCGAGTGCAATTGCGCGGCGGTTATTACTGCCCATGTGTCCAGTTCCTGCACCGCTTTGGTTTGCACACCCAGCGCGAGGGCGAAAAAGAAAAAAAGGGAGGTAAAGAAAAGCGCTCTTCTTATTTATCTTTCCCCCTTTCTTCCTGGTGGTATTATATTTATTTCGCCGCGCCTATATCATCCACCTCCAAAGTTTACGGCCCGCCAAAACACTGCCGGGGGTTCACCGCCTGCTTTGAGTCCTCTAAAATAAAGCAAAAAAGAAAGGTTAGAAATAATTGACGTGAAGGCGGCGCAATTGTTATAATCTAGTTAAGTTTTAACCGGGCAGTTAGTTGCTCCTGAAGGAAGAAAAAGAGGAATAAGTGCATAGCTTAATGAATGAGTGGTCATTCATTAAAACAAATTATTTAAAAACGAAATTTTTTAAAATAAGGAGGAATTCTAAGTGGCAACCTTAAAAGAAGTTTTCGAAGGAATGAAAGAAAAGGTGGCTCAACCCCCGGAAATGCAGGGAATCAGCGCCGTCTACCAGTTTGTCCTGGAGGGTGAAGACGGCGGCAACTACTACATCGCTTTTTCTAACGGGGCCGGGGAGATTAAAGAAGGTACGGCGGAAAACCCCAGCATTACCATCACCATGGCGTCATCCGACTTTAAGGACCTTGTGGCCGGAAATTTAAATGCCATGTCTGCTTTTATGAGCGGGAAATTAAAGATCAAAGGCGACATGATGCTGGCCATGAAACTGCAGAGCCTTTTAGGTTAAGCCGGCCTTAAAAGCGGCTGGGAGGCCGGAGCCGGTTTAGCTTTTTTGAATTTGCCGGAAGGAAGACACCCGAAGGAGGGCTATCGTGCAATGCCCGAAGAAGGCGGCGCCGTCGCTGTTGCTGCCGCTTGCGGAGGGCATTGTTGTTTTAGAAAACAGGAATAATTGGGTTTTTTATAAAATCTTTTTTTAGTAAGCAGATAAAAAAGTCTTGTTTTTTTATTTTTTACAGGGGGCGAACCAGTTGAACCGGTTTTATCTGGGCGCATTTTTAGTGGTTTTGTCTGCCGCGGGTTTTGGGGTGATGCCCGTCTTTGCTTTGTATGCCTACCAGGACGGGGTGAGTGTAGCCACCCTTCTTTTTCTGCGTTTTGCCCTAGCCGCTTTGCTTCTCTTTCTCTATCTTTTTCTTAAGTTAAAAAAGATTAAGCTCGCCCGGACCTATTTATTTCCTCTGTTTCTTCTCGGCGGTGTATTTTATCCCCTTCTTTCCACCGCTTACTTTTCGTCGGTGAAATACATTCCGGCCTCCCTGGCCGTTTTATTGCTTTACACTTACCCTGTTTTCGTGGCCCTTCTCTCTGTTTTCCTGGATAAAGAATTATTAACCAGGCAAATCCTTTTCTCCGTCGCGCTTTCCTTTTTCGGCCTGACGCTGGTGTTGGGCGCCTCCTTTCGCGCGTTAAATTTTTTGGGGGCATTTTTGGCCTTTACCACGGCCGTTACCTATGCCTGCTATATCACCCTTGGAAACAGGGTGGTAAAGCAGCTGACGCCGGTCATCACCAGCGCTTTTGTGATTTTGTTTGCGTCGGTATCCCTGTTTTTTATCAGCCTGTTCACGGGGAACATCGCCTTTGATTTTCAAGCGCGTGCGTGGCTGCCGATCGGGGGGCTCGCTTTCTTTTCCACGGTTATTTCCGTGCTTACTTTCTTCCGGGGCCTGGAAATAATCGGTTCTACCAGGGCATCCGTCTTGAGCATGATGGAGCCCCTGGTCACCATTGTTTTTTCCGCTTTGCTTTTTTCGGAACGCTTAACCTGGCTGCAAGCAGTCGGCGGCCTCGCTGTTTTGTCGGGTTCTGTTTTGGTTGTCTTAACGCGAGAACAAGACAAGGCTCAAACGCCGGGGGCCAGGGCGAGTGGTGCTTAAAAAGCCTGGAAAAAAGATTATTTTGTCAGGAGGCGTGTTTAAGGTGCGGATTGGTCGTTTTCGTTACCAGGGAGAAACTTTTTACGGGGTGGTGGAGGGAGACCGGGTTTTCCCCTGCGGCGATCCTTTTGGGTCTTTAGAGCTTTGCCCTGCGGATTCTGCTCCCGGGGGAGGGCTGGCGCTGGCGGAGCTGGAAATCCTGGCTCCCTGCCTGCCGGGCAAGGTGGTATGTGTGGGTCTCAACTACAGGGACCACGCCCGGGAACTGGGGTTGCCCCTGCCAGAGGAGCCGGTCCTGTTTTTAAAGCCGTCCACTGCGGTGATCGGCCCCGGGGAACCGATCGTTTACCCGGAGATGAGCCGTCAGGTGGATTACGAGGCCGAGCTGGCCGTGGTGATCAAAAAGAAGGCCCGGTGCGTGCGGGAGGAGGAAGTGTTCGACTATATTCTGGGCTACACCTGCGCCAACGACGTTACCGCCCGGGACCTGCAGCGCAAGGACGGGCAGTGGACCCGGGCCAAATCGTTTGATACCTTCCTTCCTCTGGGCCCCTATATCGTGACCGGTCTCGACCCGGGCGACCGGGAGGTTTCCCTGTACTTAAACGGCGAGCGTAAACAGCATTCCTCCACCGCCCGGCTGATCTTTCCGGTGCCCCGGCTGGTTGCCTTTATTTCCCGGGTGATGACCCTTTTGCCCAAAGACGTGATTCTCACCGGCACACCGGCCGGCGTGGGCCCCGTGCAGCCGGGGGACGTGGTGGAGGTGGCCGTCTCGGGCGTCGGCAGGCTGGTCAACCGCGTTGTTTTGCCTGCGGAGCTTTAACTTTTCAATTTTACGGCCGCGCCTGCCGGGTCGACTTTGGGGGCGCCGGCCAGCTGAATGAGGATCACGCCGCCTAAAATCAGGGCGCCTCCGGCTAGCTGCCAGGCGGTGAGCGTTTCCGCCAGCAAAAGGTAGGCTAAAAGGCTGGCCAGCATCGGCTCTAAGGTACTGGTGAGGTTGGCCTTGACCGCGCTCAAGTATCCCAGTCCTTTGATGTACAGGCCAAAGGGAATGACCGAAGAGAAAATAGCTATATAAAGAAAGAAAAGCCATTCCTGCGGGCCGTAGCTAAAAAAAGTTACCCAGGGCAGGCGGTACAGGCAAAAAAGAGCGCTCCCGGTCCCGAAACCCCAGAGCAAGAGCGTCCAGGAGGAATAGACGGCCAGCCATTTTTTGCTGTAAACGGTATAAAAGGCAAGGGCCAGCGCGGAAAAAAGGCCGGCCAGCAGGCCCCCCGGGCTCACCGCCAGGCCGCCCCCGGGGGCCCCCTTGACCATTAAAAATCCGCCGAGGACGGAGCAGAACAGCGCCAGAGTGTTCATGGCGGTTAATTTTTCTACTTTTCCGAAAAGGCCATAGCACATCACCAGCACGGGCGCCAGGTATTGCAGGAAAATGGCGGTGGCGACGTTGGTTTGGCTGATCGCCACCAGGTACGTGATCTGGACGGCGGTCACGCCAAAAACCCCGAAGATGGTCAAAGAAAGGTAATGCTTGCGGGCGACCTTGAGCAGGGAGCGCCGGAAAAAAGCCAGGTAAAGGGCCAGAGTCAAAAAAGAAAGAAAAAGGCGCACCTGGGCCAGATCGACGGGGTTGACCCGCTGGTTGAACAGGTATTTGGCCACATTTCCGGCCAGCGCCCATAAAAAAGCGGCCCCCACAACGCAAAGAAAACCCTTCCATTGCTTAGGCAAGAATATTTCCGCCTCCTCTTTATTATAAATTTACTTCGTTGGGGAAAGAATTTTCCCTTTTAAAAACCCGGCATTTTTATTCCTCTTGCCCACATATATTTCTTTATAAGCAGCGCAAGTTCCTGATCTAAGCGCTTGCCCAATTATTTTTAAAATGGTTTCGGCGCCTGCCTGATCTGGCGGGTAAAAACAGGGGGGCGGGGAATGTGGTGAAAATATCGGACCTGCGCATGCGGGAAGTGGTCAATATTGCCGATGGGCGCAGGTTGGGGCCCATTAAGGACATCGATATCGATTTGGAACAGGGGCGGATCAGCGCCATTATTTTACCCGGAGCGGGGAAGTTTTTATCCCTTTTTGGCCGCGAAGAGGAAATCGTCGTGCCCTGGGAAAAAATTAAAAAAATCGGCGTGGACGTTATTCTTATTGACCTCCGGGACGTTACCGAGATCAACCGGTAATTTTTTGGTGACCGCCTTGCCTTAAGTCAAACCTTACCTGCTGTTCGCCCAGTCTGCTGCAAGTGTCTTTAAGCCCGGCCCGGCAGCGAAAGCCTTTGCGGCCGCTCTTCGCAAAGAAGGCAGCCCCATCCATCGGGAGGAGGTTGCTTTTTTCTTTTGAGTATCGAAAAAACGAGATTTATACGGGATTTATAGACAGAAGAAATATTTTTAAAAATAATTTTGGAAAGCCGGCAGGAAAAAACGTAAAAATATAGAATCTTAATCAGGTGAATGGTGTCAAACCATGTCCTTTCCATGGTCAGACCAAACGTTTCGCCACGGCTCCGAAACAGGTAAGTTCGTAAGGTTCGGGAAAGGGCAGGCCGGGAAAAGAAAACTTTATCGTCAAGGGGGGGGGTGGGTTTCGGAGCGAACAAGGCAGGTGCGCAATGTACGCTCATTACTGGTGATTTTCATTCAAAAAGAGCATTGTTGTTTTTAGCCTGAAAGGGAGGACAAAAGAGATTTCTAAGGCTTTTCTGAAGAAAACAAAAAGAAAGGGGAAAGGGTTGGATGATGAAAAAATTATTGACCATCGGTTTGGTCCTTGTCCTGGCCCTGTTGGTGGCCAGCTGCGGCCAGAGCCAGCAGCAGGCTCCGAAAGCTGAAGAGACCATCAAAATCGGCGTGCAAGGGCCCATTTCCGGCGACTGGGCCCTGGAGGGGCAGGGCTTTGTGAACGCCGTCACCCTCTTGGCCGAGCAGGTCAACGCCAAGGGCGGACTCCTGGGGAAAAAGATCGAAATCATCCAGGGTGACGACAAGGGTGATCCCAAGGAAGCTTCGCTGGTCGCCCAAAAAATGGTTTCCAGCAAAGTGATTGCCGTTCTCGGGGCCTACAATTCATCGGCTACGGAGCCGGCCTCCGGCATCTACAACGAAGCCAAGATTCTCCACATCACTCCTTCCTCCACGGCCACCAAGCTGACCGAAAAAGGGTATAAGCTGTTCTTCCGCACCTGCTTTTTGGATGACCGCCAGGGTCTTTTTGCCGCGGATTTCATCACCGGCACCCTGGGGAAGAAAAAAGTGGCTTTGATTCACGATAACACCACCTACGCGAAAGGCCTGGCCGACTGGACCAAGAAGTACCTGGAGGAAAAGGGTGCGACGGTGGTCTTTAACGACGCCATCACCCCCAAGGAAAAAGACTTCACCTCCACGCTCACCAAAGTAAAAAGCCTCGATCCCGAGGTCATCTACTTCACCGGCTACTTCTCGGAAGGCGGCCTGCTGGTTCGCCAGGCCCGGGAGCTGGGCATCAAGGCCATCTTCATGGCCGGCGACGCCAACAACAACCCCGACTTTGTGAAGAACGCCGGCGTGCAGGCGGCCAAGGGCGCCATCATCACCACGCTCCCGATGCCTAAGGACCTCCCCTACAATGAGGCAAAGCAGTTTATCGCGGACTACAAAGCCAAGTACGGCAAAGATCCGGAGAGCATCTGGACGCTTACCGAGGCCGACGCCTTCCGCCTGGTGGTGGAGGCAATCGAAAAAACCAAGTCCACCGACCCGGTTAAGCTGGCAGAATACCTGCATACCCAGTTGAAAGATTTTCCGGGGATCACCGGTCCCATTAACTACGACGAGAAGGGCGACCGCAAGGGCGCCGGGCACACCGCATACGTGATTGACGAAAAGGGAGAATTCGTCCTCTACAAAAAATAGCTTTAAAAAAAGCAGCCTTCGCGACCCGGACTTAAAAGGCTTTAAGCCGCCGGAAGGAGAAGGGGGGAGCCTTTTTGAAAAAAGGGCTCCCTTCCGTCCGGCGTTTTGAGCGGTGTGCCTGGAAAAAGAATCTTCCGATAGGAGGTTTTTTCGTGCAGCAGTTTTTTCAGCAGTTGGTCAACGGCCTCACCATCGGTTCCATTTACGCCCTGGTGGCCCTGGGTTACACCATGGTCTACGGCATCCTCAAGATGATTAACTTCGCGCACGGCGAGCTTTTCATGATCGGCTCTTTTCTTGCCTTCACCCTGATTGTTTCGGTTGGCCTGATGAATATCATCCCCAGCCCAATGGTGGGCCTGCTGATCGTTTTTCTTTTCGTTGCCTGCCTGGTGGCCATCCTGGGCGTGCTTTTAGAGAGGACCGCTTATCGCCCCTTAAGGCGGTCCACCCGGCTGGCGCCGCTCGTTTCCGCCCTGGGTGCATCCATTTTCCTGCAAAACGCCATTATGCTCATTTACGGCGGCGGCTACCTGGTCTTTCCCGAGAACCTGGTCCCCAATATCAACTGGAACATCGGCGGGGTTAACATTGGTTTGATGCGCGTGCTGATTCTCTTTCTTTCCCTTTCCTTAATGGCCGCCCTTTACCTGCTGGTGCAAAAAACCAGGCTGGGCGCCGCCATGCGCGCCTGCTCCCTTGATCATGACACTGCCCGGCTGATGGGCATCAACGTGGACCGCATTATCGCCCTGGTTTTCATCATCGGCCCCGCTTTGGGCGCCATCGCCGGGATCATGGTGGGCCTTTACTACCGGCAGATCAACTTCACCATGGGTTGGGCCTACGGTTTGCGGGCCTTTACGGCGGCCATCCTGGGGGGCATCGGAAACATCCCCGGGGCCATGGTCGGGGGGCTTTTGCTGGGCGTTTTTGAAACCATCGGGGCCGGGTACGTTTCGGCGGCCTGGAAGGATGCCATCTCCTTTTTAATCCTCATCCTCATCCTGATCCTGCGACCCACGGGCCTTCTGGGTGAGCGGGTGGCGGAGAAGGTTTAAGAGGGCAAAGACATCATCTTCCGGCCGAAGGAGTGAAGGTTAAATTGCTTGCCAATCCACGCAAACCGAACAAGTTATGGTACCTTTACCTGGCCCTGGGGGCGGGGGCGCTGATTTACCCGCTGGTGGCCAACGCCTACTGGCTGGACGTGGCCAATTTTTTCGGCATTTACGTTCTGTTGGGGTTGAGCCTGAACATCATTGTGGGTTACGTCGGCCTGTTTAACCTGGGGCACGCCGCTTTTTACGCCGTGGGCGCCTATACCACGGCCATCCTGAGCACCAGGTTCCACGTGCCCGTCCTTTTGCTGCTGCCGGTCAGCGCCATTCTGGCGGCTTTTGTGGGGTACGTGGTGAGCAGGCCCATTTTGCACCTGCGCGGCGATTACCTGTGCATCGTTACCATCGGTTTTGGGGAAATCGTACGCATTACGCTCAACAACGACCCCTTCGGGCTCACCGGGGGGCCCAACGGGATCATGGGCATCGCCCGCCCGGAGCTCTTTGGATTCCGCGTTTACCAGCCCCTGCATTACTACTTTTTAATCTGGTTTTTAGTGCTGCTTACCATCTTTGCCCTGAAGAGACTGGAAAACTCCCGGATTGGGCGGGCCTGGAACTATATCCGCGAAGATGAGCTGGCTGCTGCCGCCATGGGTATCGACGTCAACCGCTTAAAGCTTTTGGCCTTTATGCTGGGCGCCGGCCTGGCGGGCGTGGCCGGAAACATCTACGCCAGCAAGATGACGGTCATCGCCCCGGAAAGCTTTAGCTTCTGGGAATCGGTGGTAATGTTTTGCATCGTCGTCCTCGGCGGCCCCGGCTCGATTCCGGGCATCATGGTAGGCGCCCTGGGCATGTTCGTTTTGCCCGAGCTTTTCCGCGGTTTTGTGAAAGCCAGGATGCTGGTTTTCGGCCTGGCCATGATCCTGATGATGATTTTCCGGCCCGCGGGGCTCTGGCCGGCCCAGCGGTACCGGGAGGCGGTCCGGGAAGAAGAGGATAAGAGATTGCCGGCCGACCAGGAGCTCAAAACAACTTCCGGCGGCTTGAAAGGTTGAGACAGACATGAGCCTCTTGCAGATTAAGAACCTGACCAAAAGTTTTGGCGGGCTGACGGCGGTTAAAGCGGTAACTTTTCACGTGGACGAAGGCGAAATCGTGAGCCTGATCGGTCCCAACGGAGCAGGCAAGACTACCGTGTTCAATCTCATCACGGGCATTTATCCCCCCGACGAAGGGGAAATTTTCCTTGCCGGAAAAAAGCTGAACGGCCTGGCGCCCCACAAGATCACCCAGCTGGGGATCGCGCGCACTTTTCAGAATCTGCGCCTCTTTAAAAATATGACCTGCCTGGAAAACGTAATGTCCGGGCAGCATTGCCGGTCCTCCGCAGGAATATGGGGGGCCGTTCTGCGCACGCCCGCGCAGAAAAGAGAAGAAGAGAAGATCCGCCAGGAAGCCGGTAAGTACTTGGCCATGATGGGCCTTTCGGCAGTGCGCAACGAACTGGCCAAAAATCTCCCTTACGGAGACCAGCGGCGCCTGGAGATTGCGCGCGCCCTGGCGACCGGGCCCAGGCTTTTGATTCTGGACGAACCGGCGGGAGGCCTGAACGAGAAAGAAACTCAGGATCTGATGGCGCTCATCGGCCAAATCCGGGCTTCCGGCATCACTGTTTTGTTGATCGAGCACGACATGAACGTGGTGATGCAAATTTCCGACCGGGTGGTTGTCCTGGACAACGGGGAGAAGATTGCCGAGGGAACCCCGCGGGAGGTTCAGGCCGACCCGCGAGTGATTGAAGCGTATCTCGGAAGAGAAGAGGATGACTTTTAATGGCGCTGTTAGTAATTGAGAATTTGCACATTTTTTACGGCCACGTACACGCCTTGAAGGGAATTTCGCTGGCCGTCCAGGAGGGGGAAATCCTGGCTCTGCTGGGCGCCAACGGCGCCGGAAAAACGACCACGTTAAGGGCCGTTTCGGGGCTGGTGCCCCCGCGGACCGGGCGGATCGTCATGAAAGGAAAAGACATCCGGGGGATGATGGCCCACGATATCGTCCGGCTGGGGGTGGCGCACGCTCCGGAGGGAAGAAGGGTCTTTGCCACGCTCACAGTGGAAGAGAACCTGGACCTGGGCGGCTATACCAGGGGGCGCGATAAGAAGGGGCTGGAGGAGTCCAAAAAACAGGTTTTTCAGCTTTTCCCCCGCCTGCGGGAGCGCCGCCGCCAGCTGGCGGGAACCCTTTCTGGCGGCGAGCAGCAGATGCTCAGCATCGGCCGGGCGCTGATGGCCGATCCCAAACTTTTGTTGCTGGACGAACCTTCCCTGGGGCTGGCGCCCCTTCTGGTCAAAGACATTTTCCAGACGATCAGGGAGATTAACAAGCGCGGTGTGACCATCCTCCTGGTAGAGCAAAATGCCCGGGTGGCCCTTAAACTGGCGCACCGCGGGGTGGTTCTGGAGACGGGCAACCTGGTCCTGGCGGGGACGGCCCGGGAGCTTTTAAATGACGAGCGGGTGAAGAAAGCCTACCTGGGCGAAAAGTAGGAAGGTTTAAAGAGAAAGCTTAAAGCAGGCTTGAAGCGGAAAGGGCGGGGCAATGGAGCCAAAGGAAAACGACCAACGCCAAAAAGCGAGGCGAGGGAGCCAGATGAAGCTGAGCAGAGAACAAAGAAAGCCGGTTTATAAGAATATTACCACCAAGATTCTACAGTTGATCAAGGAAGGGCAGCTGTCGCCGGGGGACCAGCTCCTGCCCGAAAGGCAGCTGGCCAAGATCCTGGGGGTGAGCCGGCCGGCTGTGCGAGAGGCGCTGGTGTCGCTGGCTTCCCTGGGTCTGATTGAAATCCGCCCGGGGGGCGGGGCGTATGTGCGGCGAATCAATTTTGACGGCCTGGTGGAACCCCTGGCCACGGTTATGTTTAACGAGCGGGAGCACGTTTTTCACCTCATCGAGGCGCGCCTGGCGCTGGAGTCCCAGATCGTGCGCCTGGCCTGCGAGCGGGCCACCCAGGGAGACTTAATCCGCATCCGGGAAAGGGCGCTGCAGGCGGAAAGAGACATGCCCTTCGGGCAGGCCGACGAGTCGGACACTGCTTTTCACGTGAGCATTTCCGAGGCCACCGGCAACCCGCTGCTGATCAGCTTTATGCGCATGCTGGCGGGCCTTATGCGCGAGGCGTACGGGCCCAGCCGCGCCCTGCTGCTGGCCGACAGGGCGATGGTGGACTGCTACAACGAGCAGCACTACCGGGTGTACGAGGCCATCTGCAAAAAGGACCCGGACGCGGCGGAGGCGGCCATCCGCGAGCACCTTCAGACGGTGCAAAGAGAGCTGAAAAAAATTCTGAGGATCTCTTAAAACGCGCAGATGAGGCGGGCCGGTGAACGCGAGCGGAAACTTATACGGCTATGTTCTATATGACTCTTGCTTTAGATCAACAGACCTGCTGTTCGTCCAACGTCGCTTCAAATGCTCCGTTTGGACGAACAGCAGGTCAAAGAGCCCCCAGGCAAAAATGGGATTACGCACAGGAGGGAGAATACGGTTTTGAGGATCAAAGAACACCCAATTCTCACCTTTCCAGAAAGGAAAAGAGTGAAATTCACCTTTGACGGAAAAGAGCTGGAAGGATACGAAGGCGAACCCATCGCCGCCGCCCTCCACGCTGCCGGCGTGCGGGTTTTGCGGCACAGCCCGCGGCTTAACCGCCCGCGCGGTTTTTACTGCGCCATCGGCAACTGTTCCTCCTGTCTGATGGTGGTCGACGGGATGCCCAACGTGCGGGTGTGTGTGGAGAAGCTAAAAGCCGGGATGCGGGTGGAAACCCAGAAGGGAAAAGGTGATCTGCGTGCAAAGGACTGAAATCGCCATCGTCGGCGCCGGGCCGGCGGGCCTGTCGGCGGCGGCGAGCGCCGCTTCCGCGGGCGCGGCGGTGACGCTCCTGGACCGCCAGGAGCAGTGCGGCGGCCAGCTGATCAAACAAACGCACGCTTTTTTCGGCTCCGAAAAACAGTACGCCTCCGTGCGGGGGATCGACATCGCCCGCCTGCTCACCGAACAGGTGCGCGCTTTGCCCAACGTGGAAATTTTAAACGAAGCCACGGTTTTAGGCTATTACCAGGACGACGGCGTCCTTGCCTTTGAAAAGGATGACCGCTTTCAGAAAATTAAGCCCGAGCGCCTGATTATCGCCACCGGCGCGAGCGAACGGACGCTGGCGTTTCCCAACAACGATCTCCCCGGCATTTACGGAGCCGGCGCAGTGCAAACGCTTATGAACGTCTACGGGGTCGTCCCCGGCCGCCGGGTGCTCATGGTCGGAGCGGGAAACATCGGCCTGATCGTCAGCTACCAGCTCCTCCAGGCCGGCGTGGAAGTGGCGGCGATTATCGAAGCCGCGCCGAAAATCGGCGGCTACCTGGTGCACGCGGCAAAGGTGCGGCGCATGGGGGTGCCCATCCTAACCTCCTGGACGATTAAAATGGCGCACGGCCAGGACGCCGTCGAAGGAGCCACCATCTGGCAGCTGGACGAGAAGTGGCAGCCGGTGCCTGGTACGGAGAGGGAACTGGAGGTGGACGTGATCTGCATTGCCGTGGGGCTCTCCCCGCTGGCAGAACTGCTCTGGCAGGCGGGCTGCGCCATGAAATACGTTCCCGAGCTGGGCGGGCACGTGCCGGTGCGCAGCGAACTGATGGAAACCACCGTGCCGGGGATCTACGTGGCCGGGGACGTTGCCGGGGTCGAGGAGGCTTCCAGCGCCATGGTGGAAGGGCGGCTGGCCGGGCTGGCGGCGGCGCAAAGCCTGGGGTACGGCCTTACGGACGCAGCGGGGCTAATCGAAGAAGCACAAAGGCAGCTTGAGAGCCTGCGCTGCGGGCCTGTCGGCGAAAAGATCCGCAGGGGGCTGGCCCAGGTGGGCAGGTAAAAGGTTTACGCAGGGGACTCATGTTTGGCTCGGAGGGGGCCGGACCAGTTTCAGGCCGGTTTTAGATTATGGTAGTAGGCTACTATGAGGGATACTTTAAGGAGGTTTTTCAATGCTGGAGAAGACAGGGGTGCCTACCGAGCAGGACCTGGCCGGGGTTATTCCTCCCCGGGAGCGGCTGGCGAGAGGTCCGGTGGCGGTCATCGAATGCTTCCAGCGCATCCCGTGCAACCCTTGCTACACGGCCTGCAAGCAGGGCGCCATCCGTGAATTTGCCGACATTAACGATCCGCCGGTGATTGATTTTGACCGGTGCAACGGCTGCGCGCTCTGCGTGAGCAAGTGCCCCGGGCTGGCTATTTTTGTCGTGGACGAAACTTATTCGGCGGACCGCGCGCTGGTTAAGCTGCCTTATGAGTTTTTGCCGGTGCCCGCCAGGGGGCAGGAAGTGGATCTGCTGAACAGGGAAGGAAGAGTGGTCGGCCGGGGGCGCGTGGAAAGGGTGCAAAACGCCAAGGTGCAGGACCGCACACTGATCATCTGGGTGGCGGTGCCAAAGGAACTTTCCATGGAGGTAAGAAACATTAAAGTGGGGGATTGCCAATGAGCAACCAGATGAGCAACCGGATGAGCAACCAGACTATTATATGCCGCTGCGAGGACGTAACTCTGGAAGAGATTCAAAATTTAATCGCCGAAGGGCTGACCACCATCGACGAGATCAAACGGCTCAGCCGCTGCGGGATGGGGCCCTGCCAGGGCAGGAACTGCCGCCCTTTGCTGATGAACGAGCTGGCCAGGGCGACCGGCCAGGATGTGCGCGAGATGAAAATGCCCGCCTTTCGCCCGCCGACCAAGCCCATTAAACTGGGCATCCTTTTGGGGCAAGCGGGCCGGGAAGAAAATTGCCAGGAACGGGCAGACCGGGGTGAGGGCTCATGAAAATCTTAAAAGCTAGGCCCGAGGCTTGCAACGAATGTTACGCCTGCCTGGACGCCTGCGCGCGGGCCCGCTTTAAGGCTGCCGAGCGGGAAAAGGCGGCGCTGCGGATCGCGCCGCGCGACCCCGCAACCGGCCTAGTTTCGTTTATTACCTGTAACCAGTGCGGGGAGTGCATCGATTACTGCCCGGTCCAGGCCATTTGCCGGGCCAAAAGCGGGGTGGTGCGGATCGATCGCGACCGCTGTGTGGGCTGCTATTCCTGCGTTGCTTTTTGCCCGCGCGGGGCGATGTTTATGCAGGACGACTTAAATGAGCCGTTTAAGTGCATCTCCTGCGGCAAGTGTGTGCGGGAGTGCCCCACGGGCGCCCTCTATCTGGAAGAGGTCAATAAAAATTAACTAAATTTAGGAGGAATCGGAGATGAGGGAGCAAGCGGCAGCTAAAGGGCGTAAAATCCTGGCTTCTCTTGACTACCCGCTTCGCCCGGTGGAAAAGGGGTACGCCAACCGTTCTTTGTACGTCAACCTCACCGACCGGGCCATCCTGAGCAAGCCGGTGACGGATGAGATGAAGGAAATTTTCATCGGGGGGCGGGGCTTCGGCCTGTGGTACCTCTGGAACGCCGTAACTGAAAAAACGAAGTGGGATGACCCGGAAAACGAAATCGTCATCTCCGCCGGGCCCATCGGCGGGATCACGCAGTATCCGGGAGCCGGCAAGTCCATCGTGGTCACCCTTTCGCCCACTACCGGCACGGTCATCGACAGCAACGTCGGAGGCCATTTCGGCCCGCTGTTGAAATTTTCCGGGTGGGATGCCCTGGAGATCCAGGGCCAGGCGGAAAAAGACGTGATCATTTTCATCGACGGCAACGCGGGCCGGGTGACGATCGAAGAGGCCGGGCCGGGCCCCGGCGACAGCCACCTGATTATCGAGCAGCTCATGGACATTTACGCGCCTACCGAGGAAGACAAGCGGCACGTCTCCGTGGTTACCACCGGCACCGGCGCAGAGCACACCCTGATCGGCATGCTCAATTTTTCCTTTTACGACCTGCACAGAAAGATCGTCCGGGTGAAACAGGCCGGCCGCGGCGGGACGGGGACAGTTTTCCGCGCGAAAAAGATCCGCGCGCTGGTGGTAAAGTACGCCGGAGTAAAGGGCGATTCCAACGGGCCGGCGGATAAGAAAAAAATTAACGCGGCGGGGATCCGGCTGCACAGGGAAATCGCCGCCCTCGACGACCGGCAGTGCCGGATGCGCCGCACGGGAACCACGTATCTTGTCCAGATCATGAACGACCACGACATTTTGCCGGTCCATAATTTTAAATTTGGGTCGCATCCCGACGCCCACAGGTTAAATGACCGCTACTGGCGCACGCGCTTTTCCCCTGGAAAGGCCGACGGCTGCTGGTACGGCTGCACGCTCGCCTGCGCCCACGTGGCCATGGAGCACAGGTTGAAAACCGGCCCCTACAAAGGGCAGGTGGTGGCCGTGGACGGTCCGGAATACGAAACGATCGCCGGGGTGGGGTCAAACTGCGGCATTTTCGATCCCGACTCCGTCCTGGAGTTAAATTTTTACTGCGACACTTACGGCATCGATACCATCTCCTTTGGCAACATAACCGCTTTTCTTATGGAATGTTTCGAAAAGGGGATCATTAACGAAAAAATTACCGGCGGCTTAAAGCTTACCTTCGGCAACGCCGAAGCAGCCCTGGAGCTGCTCCACCAAATGGCCCGGGGGGAAGGCTTCGGCCGGCTGGCGGGCCAGGGGGTGCGGCGCTTAAAGAGAATCCTGGCAGAACAATACGGGGCGGACGCCGCCTTCCTGCAGGACATTGGGATGGAGGCCAAGGGTCTGGAATATTCCCTGTACGTATCCAAAGAATCTTTGGCCCAGCAGGGCGGGTACGGGCTGACCAATAAGGGGCCGCAGCACGACGAAGCGTGGCTGATCTTTATGGATATGGTCTTAAACCAGATTCCCACTTTCGAGGACAAGGCCGAGGCCCTGTATTACTTCCCCATGTTCCGCACCTGGTTCAGCCTAAACGGCCTGTGCAAGCTGCCCTGGAACGACATCGTCCCCGCCGATAACGCCGATACCGACGAGCCGGCGAAAGTGCCGGAGCACGTAGAGAATTACGTTAATCTTTTTTCCGGGGTTACCGGCAGGAACATCACGAAGGAAGACCTCATCACCATGTCCGAAGCGGTGTACAATTTCCAGCGGGTTTTCAACCTGAAAATGGGCTTCGGCACCCGGGAGCACGACGCCGTTCCTTACCGCTCGCTCGGCCCGGCGACGGTGGAGGAATACGAATCCCGCGCAGATCGCTACGACCGGCAGCTCAAAGAACTGGCGGGCTTCGATCCGGAAGGCAAGTCTACGGAAGAAAAGCTCCGGGCGCTGCGCAAATACCGGGAGGACCAGTACCAGCGGCTGATCGACGCGGTTTACGCCCGGCGGGGCTGGGCCGCCAACGGCGTCCCCACCCTGGAAACGCTTAAAAGGCTCAAAATCGACTTTCCCGACGTCGTCGCACTGGTCGAAAAGCACTTGCCCCGGCAATAAGGCCGCTGTTTATTCTGGCATAAAGAGGGGTTTCGCAATGAAAGTTATTATCCGGGCGACGGGAACGTTTCGGGAGCGCTTCCCCCAGGGGCAGGACAGGGTTGTCGTCCGGCTGGAGCGCCCGCTGCCGGTAAAAGAAATCCTCACCGAAAAGCTGGGCATCGGCACAGAGGGGCTGGCGGCGGTTGTAGTTGACGGGCAGTACAAAAGCAGAGACTACGTTCCTGCCGACGGAGAAGAAGTCATCCTGGTTTCTCCGCTGGGCGGGGGCTGATGAGCTATTACCGTGAAGAGGTTTTATCTGAACAGGGGGGTTAAACGTGCAAAAGGGCAAAGAGATTTTGTACTTATCGTTTACAGATGTGAAGGCCGTTAATCTGTCGATGGAAGAGACCATGGAAGCGGTGGAGCAGGCGTTTGTCGAGAAGGGCCACGGGAGGTTTCAGATGCCGCCCAAACCGGGCCTTTACACCAGGGACGACGCCTTCATCCACGCGATGCCCGCCTACCTGCCGGAAGTAAAGGTGGCGGGCCTGAAGTGGGTGAGCGGCTACCCGGAAAACGTCCGTTACGGCCTGCCCTATATTAACGGTCTATTGATCCTCAACTGCCCGGAAACGGGGGTGCCGCTGGCTGTAATGGATTGCGTCTGGGTTACGGCGCAGCGCACCGGCGCGGTCAGCGGGGTGACGGCAAAGTACCTGGCCCGAAAAGACAGCGCCGTTGCCGCCATCATCGGCTGCGGCGTGCAGGCCAGGACGCAGCTGGCGGCACTGGCGCTGGCCCGCGGCCTGAAGGTGGTCAAGTGTTACGACATCAACCCGCGGCAGGTGGATCTCTACATCCAGGAAATGCAGGCCAAACTGCCCCACCTGGAGTTTGTTGCCGTGGGTAGCGCGCAAGAGGCGGTAGTGGATTCCGACATCGTGGTCACCGCCGGCCCCATTTTAAAAGAGCCCAACCCGCCCATTGAGCTTTCCTGGCTGAAGGAAGGGGTGCTGGGCCTGCCCATCGACTTCGATTCCTACTGGAAGCCGGAGGCGATGCAGGGGTGCGACAAATTCTACGTGGATGACGAGAACCAGTTTGAGTACTACCGGACGGTCGGCTATTTCAAGGGTGCACCCAAAGCCTTTGCCGACATGGGCCAGCTCCTCACCGGGCGCGTTCCCGGCCGGGAGAGCGAAAAGGAAAGGATCATCGGGATGAACCTGGGCCTGGCCATCATGGACATTGCCACGGGGATCCGGATCTACCGCCGGGCCCTCGAAAAGGGGATCGGCACGAAGTTGCCGCTGTAACGTGATAATTTTACAAAGAAGAGGTGATTTAACATTCGCAAGACAGCGGACGCGGTGATCATCGGGGGAGGAATCCACGGCTGCTCCATCGCCTATCACCTGGCGAAATACGGCTGCCCGCGCACCGTCCTGCTGGAGAAGGAATACCTCGCCAGCGGCGGCACCGGGCGGTCCGCCGCGGGTTTTCGCCACCAGTTCGGCACCGCGGTAAACATTCGCCTGGCCGCCGCCAGCATCCGCATGTTCGAAGAGCTGGCCGAAGAGCTTGCCTACCCCCACGACCTTGAGCTGTTTCAGGGGGGTTATTTGATGCTGGCCTACTCCCCCTCCCAGCTGGAACAGCTCGCTAAAAACGCCCGTTTGCAGGAGGAGCTGGCGGGAGCCGGGACGCAAATTTTAAGCCCGGAGGAAATCCGGGAAATTGTCCCCTCCTTATCTTTGGAGGGCGTTTTGGGGGGCTCGTTCAACAAACGGGACGGGCACGCCAACCCCTGGCAGGTTACGTACGCCTATGCGCGGGCCGCCCAGAGGCTGGGGGTGGAAATCCAGACCGGCACGGAGGCAGTGGACATCCTGCTCGCAAGAGACAAGGTGCGGGGCGTAAGAACCAGCAAGGGGGAAGTGATCGAAACACCAGTGGTGGTGAATGCCGCCGGGCCCCACGGGGGAATAGTGGCGAAAATGGTGGGCCTGGACGTTCCCCTTTATCCTGAACGGCACCAGATCCTGGTAACCGAACCGCTGGAGATGTTCATCCCTTGCATGGTGATTTCCTTCCAACACGGCACCTATTTTAAGCAGACGCCGCACGGCAGCGTTCTCATGGGCGTAGGCGACCCGCAGCACGAGGTGAAGGACTTTAACCAGCGCTCCACATGGCAGTTTTTAGAAGACGTTTCCAAAAAGATTACCTTTCACCTGCCCGTCTTAAAAGAAGCGCGGGTCATCAGGCAGTGGGCCGGCCTTTACGACATGACCCCGGACTCCCAGGCAATTTTGGGCGGCGTGCCCGGGATCGAAGGATTTTACCTGGATATCGGCTGGAGCGGGCACGGCTTCATGCTGGGGCCCATTGTGGGCAAGATTATGGCGGAGATCATCACCGGGCAGCAACCGAGCATCGACGTGTCGGCGTTCAACGTCGAACGTTTTAAAACGGGGAACTTGATTCCCGAACCGGCGTGCGTATGACATTGCGTCAATAACATTACGTATTACTTATTGAAGAGGACACGGAGGACACGGTATGATGAAGAGTCCGGCAAGCCTCGCGGCGCCGCCGCGGCCGGCGGTAAATCCCTACCTGGTGATCGTACTGGGCATTGTGGGGATTTCCTTTGGCTCCCTGTTTACCAAGCTGGCCGCGGCGCCGCCGCTGGTGATTGCCTTTTACCGGATGGGCCTGACCACCGTCTTGCTGGCCCCCCTGGCCCTTTCCCGGGAGGGGCGGGCGGAACTGGCCGCGCTGGGCCGGCGTGAAATGATCGTGGCCGCGGGCAGCGGCCTTTTTCTCGCCCTGCACTTTTTTACCTGGATTTATTCGCTCAGCTACACTTCGGTGGCCAGTTCCACGGTGCTGGTGACCATGCAGCCACTTTTCGTAGTGGCCGGATCCTGGATTTTCCTGAAGGAGAGGGTGCCGGCGAAATCTTTGCTCTACGGCCTTCTGGCCATATTGGGGAGCGTGGTCATCGGGTTTAGCGACTTTCGCGTCGGCGGCCAGGCTCTGTGGGGGGATTTTCTGGCCCTCGCCGGGGCCATGTTTATCGCCGGCTACATGCTTATCGGGCGCCGCCTGCGCCAGCGCCTTTCCCTTTTTCCCTACATCTTTCTGGTTTACGGGGTAAGCGCGCTGGCCCTATTGGTGATGGCCCTGGCGCTGGGTTCGCCCCTTTACCCCTACCCGGCGGCCACCTGGCTTTGTTTTCTGGCCCTGGCGGTGGTTCCCACAATTTTCGGCCACACTCTTTTCAACTGGGTTCTGGGCTACTTAAAAGCCGCCGTTGTTTCGGTGGCCTTTTTGGGGGAGCCGGTTGGAGCCACCATCCTGGCCCTGGTTTTTTTAGGGGAGGTGCCGGCGCTTTTGCAGGTGGCCGGCGGGGTAATGATCATTTGCGGCGTCTACCTTTTTATGGTTGCCTCCCGGAAAGAATAAACAAGAATAAAACGTAAGAATAAAACGTTATTTAAAGCAAAAGGAAGACTATGTCTTCCTTCTTTTGTCGGCAGCGAGTTTTGGCGCAATTCCCTGCTTTTCTCTGAATAACAATATATAGTATAATGGCAAAGAGGGTTATACTATATGTTTTATTAAAAATTACTCTGCCGCTGTTCCCGCCGAAAAAATAACGGGGGCGGTTTTTGCGGCCGGGTTCTTGAGAGGGCCTTGCGGGGACCCTTTGGCAAAAGGCCGGCAGGTTTGTTTTCAGCGGCTTTAAAGAAGGGCTGGTTGTCTATGCGCTGTCCGTTTTGCAAAAACGAGGAAACGAAAGTGCTCGATTCCCGCCCGGCCGAAGACGGTTGCGTGATTCGCCGCCGGCGGGAATGTACCCGGTGCGGACGGCGTTTTACCACCTACGAACGGATTGACGAAGTCCCGCTGATGGTGGTGAAAAAGGACGGCCGCCGCGAGCCCTTTGACCGCGGCAAGCTCCTGGCCGGCTTAACTCTGGCCTGCCGGAAGCGGCCCGTCGCCGCCGCCCGCATTCACGAACTGGCGGACGAGCTGGAGAAAGAACTGCGCGTCCGGGCGGAGCTGGAGGTGGCCAGTCGGGAGATCGGCGAGCTGGTGATGGAAAGGCTGCGCGCCCTGGATGAGGTGGCCTACGTGCGCTTTGCCTCGGTTTACCGCGAGTTTAAGGACGTCCACGGCTTCGTGCGGGAGATCGAAAAGCTGCTCAACCACCAGGTTGTCGGCAATCAGTAAACTGTAACCCCCCTAATCACAGTACCAATACCTGGCCCAGGGGTTTAATGACTGGGACGGTTATTCAATCACTATTCATTATCCCTAATCCCTAATCTCCAATCCCTGTTTTTAAGGAGGAACTGACTTTGTTTAAAGTAATTCGTAAACGGGACGGCCGGGAAGTGCCCTTTGACGAAACGAAAATCACCGACGCCATTTTCAAGGCGGCCCGCGCCGTGGGCGGCGAGGACCGCCAGACGGCCCTGGAATTGACCATCGAAGTGCTGAAAATGCTGAAAACACGCTACAACGGGCAAGTCTTCGGCGTAGAAGACGTGCAGGACATTGTCGAAAAAGTCCTGATCGAGGCCGGCCACGCCCGGACGGCCAAAGCCTACATTCTGTACCGGGACAGGCGCACCCGCATCCGCGAGGCCAAAGGCGAACTGATGGACGTGGTGGAGGAAATCATTAAAGAAACCGACCGGGAAAACGCCAACGTGGGCAACTCCCCTTCGGCCAAAATGCTCCAGATCGCCAGCGCGGCCAGCAGCCGGTACTACCTCACCCGCCTTCTGGACGATAATTTTTCAGCTGCGCATAGCCGGGGGGACATTCACATTCACGACCTGAGCTGGTACGGAAAAACCTTAAACTGCCTCCAACTGCCGTTGGACAGGCTGCTCTCCGAGGGGTTCAACAACGGCCACGGGTACATCCGGCCCCCGAAAAGGCCCAACTCGGCCACCGCCTTAGCGGCCATCATCCTGCAGAGCTCGCAAAACGACATGTTCGGCGGCCAGTCCTTTCCTTTCTTTGATCGGCAGATGGCGCCTTTCATGGAAAGCGCCGATGAAAACGAGGTCTTCCAGGCAATGGAAGCTCTGGTATATAATCTCAATAGCATGCATTCTCGGGCGGGCAGCCAGGTGCCTTTTTCTTCCATCAACCTGGGGACCGACACCTCGGAGGCCGGGCGAAAGGTCACCCGCAACCTGCTGCTGGCCTACGAGGCGGGTTTAGGGCGCGGGGAAAACCCCATTTTTCCCAACATTATCTTCCGCCTGCAGAAAGGGGTCAATTTTGATCCCGGCGATCCCAATTACGACCTGTTTAAACTGGCCGTCCGGGTGGCCAGCAAGCGCTTAAACCCGACTTTCAGCTTTATGGATTCTTCGTTTAACCGCCCTTACGGCGACCAGGTGGCCTACATGGGCTGCCGCTCCCGGGTAATGGCCAACCGGCGGGGGCCGGAGGTGACCACCGGGCGGGGGAACCTGTCCTTCACCACCATCAATTTGCCCCGGCTGGGGATCAGGGCCGAGCGTAATCTGCCGATGTTTTACCGGCTGTTGGAGGAGACTGTGGAACTGGTCGTCAACCAGCTGTACCACCGTTTTAAGGTGCAGTGTAAACTAAAGGTAAAGGACCTCCCCTTCGTCATGGGGCAGGGGCTTTACCTGGGCTCGGAAGGGCTCAAGCCGGAGGATTCCATAGAGCCGGCCATCGTCAACGGGACACTGGCGGTCGGTTTCATCGGCCTGGCCGAGGCGCTGGTGGCGCTGACGGGCTACCACCACGGACAAAGCGCTGACGCCCAGGCCCTGGGCCAGGAGATCGTTGACTTCCTGCGCAAAAAGGTGGACGAAGCCGCTGAACGCTTTAATCTGAACTACACCTTGCTGGGTACGCCGGCGGAAGGGTTGTCCGGCCGCTTCGTCAAGCTGGACCGCAAAGAGTTCGGGATTATCCCCGGAGTGACCAACCGGGACTACTACACCAATTCGTTCCACATCCCGGTTTACTACCCCATCAGCAGCTTTGATAAGATCCGGCTGGAGGGGCCTTACCACAAATACTGCAACGCCGGCCACATCAGCTACGTGGAGATGGCCTCCCCGCCCGAGCATAACCCGGAGGCGCTGCTTACCATTGTCCGGCACATGGCGGCCTGCGACATGGGCTACGCCGGCGTCAACTATCCCGTCGATTTTTGCTGCGGGTGCAGCCTGCTGGGCGTGATCAGCGAGGCGACCTGCCCGCGCTGCGGCTCTCCCGATATCCGCCGGGTCCGCCGGATCACCGGCTACTTAAGCACGGTGGACCGCTTTAACGACAGCAAGGTGCGGGAATTAAACGACCGGCTGGTGCACAGGTAGGCAAATTGAGCCGGTGAGGCACAGCCAACAGGAAAGGGGCAGGAACGGCTATCCTCCCCTTGTCGAGTTTTGCCGTGCAGTTGTGCGGCTGCTGGAGGAACGAATTGTGTGTCACGCAGCGGTTATTAAAGTAGCCGGCATCGTAAAAGAAAGCGTGGTGGACGGACCGGGGCTGCGCTTTGTTATTTTTGCCCAGGGGTGTCCCCACCGCTGCCCGGGCTGCCAGAACCCCCAGACATGGGACCCCGCCGGCGGAACGGAGATGACAGTGGATGAACTGTTGGAACAAATAAAAGCCAACCCGCTGCTCAAAGGCGTCACCCTTTCCGGGGGGGAGCCCTTTCTGCAGGCCGGGCCGCTGGCCCTCCTGGCCGGGGCGGTTCGGGAGCGGGGGATGGATGTGGTCACCTATACCGGCTATACCTGGGAAAAGTTATTGGAACTGGCCAAAACCGATTTGGAAATCAGGCGGCTCGTCGAGGAGTCAAATTATCTCGTTGACGGCCCTTACGTGGCGGCCCAGCGGGACCTGGCGCTTCCTTTCCGCGGCTCGCGCAACCAGCGGATCATTGACGTGCAGGCGTCTTTAGCGGCCGGCGAAGCCGTCCTGGCCGGTTGGGGATAGAGCGTCGTACGCCGGTTATTCTCGGGGAACCAGGAGATGGGGCCTTGCTCCAAAGTGTGACCAAAACTCACTCTTCTTGCTCTGTAAACATAGGATATTATAACTTAGAACGATTTTGAAGAGAAGGAGAGTGGGTTTTTTGCTTGTACACACTGTTCAACCGGGGGATACGCTTTACGAAATTGCCCGGCGCTACAATACGACGGTCGAGAGGATACTGGAACTAAACGATATCCCGGACCCGAATCTGCTTACGGTGGGGATGAAGCTGAACATCGCCGCCCCGGGCGTCAGCGAAGGGGCGGACCCTTTTGCCGCCCGCCTTTTTAACAGCATCTTACATATTATTGGAACGGATAGACCCCGGTATTTACGCGGGGAAACGATCCGGCTTTCGCTGGTCAAGGCAAATATTTCCTCCGCGCCGGTCACCCTTACTTACCGGACGGGCCAGCGCTTTGACTTCGCCGCCTTCCGGGAAGGGCGGGAAATCTGGCGCTGGTCGGCAACCCAGGCTTTTCCGCAGGTAACCGGCCGGGTTACCCTTCAGCCGGGGGAAGCACAAAGTTTTAGCGTTGCCTGGGACCAGCGCGATAACGCGGGTCGTTTGATCGATCCGGGGCTGGTCACCATCCGCGGCTACAACGTGGCCGAAGAATTGCGCAACCGGTCGGTTCCCATTGTTGTTCGCATTCGGCCGGCCGCCGTGCCGACGCCGCCGCCTGCACCCGTTTCCACCCCGTCGCCGGATTTTTGTCCTCCCGGAAACCTTTTGGCCGATCCCGGCTTTGAACAGTGGCGGAATCAGAACACTCTCGTCTACTGGAACGGGACGAATTTATTCCGCACCCGGATAGCCAAATCGGGAAGCTTTGCCGCCGAAATGGGGGCGGCGCACACGGAGCAGGCCACGCTTAGCCAATCGGTAGTAGGCCTGCCGGGTCGGCTCTACCAGTTGCGGTTCTGGGCGCGGGAAATACCGCAAACTCCACCGCGCGGGAATTTTACTTTGAGCGCCACCATCTTTTTCTACGACGCCGCCGGCCGGTTTATCAGCCGCGCCGACCCTGTTTTTACCCAAACGGTCATCCCGGAAAGATACACTTTATACAGTTTAACTACCGGCTTAAGCCCCGTGGGGACGGCCCGGGCGGAGGTGCGCTTCGTCTTTACCCCGGCGCCGGACAACAACAACACGGTGGCCCTCGATGATGTGGATTTCCGGTGCATTTAACTTTGTTTTCGCGCCGGTTCTGTTGCGAGCCGTCAAAATAATTAAAACGTGGGTGCTGTTACGCATTCCCCACGTTTTTTATTTTTAGCCTTTCAGGTAGCCTGCGCCATTTCTAAAAAATTGCCGCTGGACGGCGGGATTAACTTTTAATGACCGCAGGTGGCGCAGCTTGTCGAGCTGCAGCCGGCGCAGCCGCCTCCTCCGCCCCCGCCGAGATCCGAGCCCCCGTTATCGCTTTTTTTGCCGTGGGCGCAAAAGCTGCTCATCACCCGGCGCGGCCCCGGCTTTCCACAGTTCGGGCAGGCAATGTTTTCACCCGTTTCACCCATCGGGCACAATTTTTCAAAAAGCTGGCCGCAGACAGCGCATCTGAATTCGTAAATTGGCATTGCTGGTCTCTCCCTCAGGATTGCTTTTAATTTTATTTAAAGTAGCTCTTTTTTCTATTTTTTAGCTTAATCGAAAGGCGGAAGGCTGTCAAGAATTTTTGCTTTTGGCCTTCACCTTTTGGGCCTGATGCCCGGCGGATCTGGCATCTATTTCGTCCTCTATATTCCGGAGTGAGGATGCAAAAGAGAAAGCCTGGCGGAGATAAATGAACGGCCAATTTATTTATTTGGTTATTTTAAAGCTTTTTCGTGTTTGACAGGCTTCCCTTGAGAGAATTACTTTCTATAAAATTTGAGTTATGAAAATTCATTTCACGATATGAAAAACTGACTTTTTTGATTAACTCGAAAGGGACGGAAAAATGGCCCGATATTCTTCGGCTTGGGAGACGGCAATTGAACAGCTGGAAGAAGCGTCCAAAATAGCCGGACTGGATCCTGCCGTGCTGGCCCTGCTCAAAGAGCCCCAACGCGTTTTTATTGTTACTTTTCCCGTTCGAATGGATGACGGTTCCGTAAAAATTTTTACCGGTTTCCGGGTTCACCACTGCCATGCCCTGGGACCAATCCGCGGCGGCACCAGATTCCACCCGGAAGAAACCCTTGACGATGTGAAGGCACTCGCTCTCTGGATGACCGTGAAAAATTCCCTCAACGGTCTTCCCGCAGGTGGGGGCAAGGGCGGCGTAATCTGTAATCCGGCAAGCCTTTCGACCGCTGAACTGGAAAGGCTCTGCCGCGCCTACATCAGGGCCATCGCCCCCCTGGTGGGCAGCTGGCAGGACTTTCCCGGGGCCGATCTTGGCACTGACGAGCGGACCATGAGCTGGATGCTCGACGAGTGGGAGCAGATGCACGGTTTAAGGCACGATCCGGCGGCCATCAGCGGAAAAGCTCTCGTGCTGGGCGGGTCGGAGGGCCGCCCCTCGGCTACCGGCCTGGGTGTCATGTTTTCCGTTCGCGAGACCTGCAGGGTTTTGGGGATGGAGATGAAAGGCTTGCGGGTGGCCGTCCAGGGTTTCGGCAAGGTCGGCTCCTGGGCGGCCCGCCTGCTTTTTGAGCAGGGGGCGAAAATTATTGCTGTCAGCGATGTTTATGGTGCAATTTTCCGTCCCGAAGGTTTAAATCCCGACGAGGTATTTGATCATGTAAGAGAATCTGGAAAAGTGCAGGGTTTTTCCGGGGCGGCCGCAATAACCAACGAAGAACTGCTCGAGCTTGATTGCGACGTCCTGATCCCGGCCGCCGTGCAAAGCGTCCTCACTGAAGAAAATGCTTCCCGGGTCAGGGCGCGGATCGTGGTGGAAGCGGCAAACGGCCCCACCACTCCCGAAGGCGAGCAGATCCTTCTTTCCAAAGGCGTCTTTTTGGTGCCGGATATTCTGGCTAACGGCGGGGGAGCTGCCATCGCGCACCTGGAGAGGGTGCAGGGTCTGTACGATCACTACTGGACCGAAGAAGAAGTGCAGAAGCGGTATGACATTATCTTTAAGCAGGTTTACGGGCAAGTTTACCGGATTGCCCGGGAGAAAGAGATCAGCATGCGCATGGCTGCCTGGGTGAAAGCTTTGCGGCGGATCGAAGAGGCCGTCAAGGCCAGAGGGTGGGTCTAAGCGATGGCGCCCATGCCCTCCGTTCAGGCTCTGGAGAGGGCCCTCGATATTTTGGAAGCCTTTTCTCCCCGGCAGTATGAACTGGGGATCACCGAGTTGAGCCAGCGGGTAAATTTGTCCCCGCCGACGGTCAGCCGGCTTGTCCAAACGTTGGTGGCGCGGGGTTACCTCGTCCAGAACCGGGCGAATAAAAAATACCGCTTAAGTTTTAAGTTTCTCGATCTGGTTGCCGTAATTCACGCGGAAAGGGACCTGTACAAAGTTTCCTTGCCGGTTTTGAGCAGGCTCAGGAATAAGTTAAAAGAGACCGTTTATATTGATGTGCTCGATGGCGACGAAAGAGTTTGCTTCCTTTCCCTGCCGGGACTGCATCCGGTCAGTACCGTGGTTCCCGTCGGGCAGCGTTCCCCTCTCTATGCCGGGGCCGATTCGCGTACCCTCCTGGCTTTTTTGGAGGACGACGAAATTGAATCTTACCTGGAACGGGTAGAGCTGAAAGTTTATGCCTCCAACACAATTACGGACAGGAAAAGGCTCTGGGAAGAAATAAACTCCTGCCGCCTCTTGGAAACGGCCATGAGCATGAACGAATTTCACCAGGGCAGCGCCTGCGTTTCCGCGCCCATCCGGGATTATTCCACCCGGGTGATCGCGGCGCTGTCGGTTTCTTTTCCGGATTCCCGGGCAAATAAAGATACCCTTTTGAATTACGCCCGGGCCGTTCGCCGGGCGGCTCAGGATATTTCCGCGGCACTGGGATACAAGGGTCAAATGCGAAACGATCATTCCCTGGAAAAAATTATTAATGATTTTTTAAGCAAACAAATGAAGAAGGCTGTTTCGGATATTTGAACGGCGCGGCCGGAAAAGTTCTTTAACACGTTAGAAGAGGGATTAGAGGAGGAGAAGATGAAGGAGAAAATTTTTCAGATCTCGGCTACCCTCGCCGCGGTAAGCATGTCGGCGTTTATTCTGGTTACCTCCATCAGTTTGCCTCTGGTGGCCATGTGCCAGCGGGCCATCGTTTTAATGTTGAGCCTGTTTATTATTTTTCTAACCTGCCCGTGGAGTAAGAAAAAAGGCGCGAGAACCGGCTTTTTTGACGCCTTTCTGGCCCTTGCCGGGCTGGCCGTGGGCGCCTACGTTTTGTTCTTCTTCGATGAACTGGTTAACCGGATGGGGATGCCCAACACAACCGACCTGATCATGGGCGGGATAGCTGTTCTTTTGGTTTTGGAGGGGACCCGCCGAGCCCTGGGCTGGCCTTTGCCGGTGGTAACGGGCCTGTTCTTGCTCTATAACTACTTCGGCGAGTACATTCCGGGGACCTTTGGCCACCGGGGGTACGACTTGGGCAGAATCATCAATCAAATGTATCTGACCACGGAAGGAATTTTCGGCGTACCCCTGGGCGTGATCGTCAGCATCGTTTACCTTTTTGTATTGTTCGGAGCCTTTTTGGAGAAAAGCGGCGGGGGAAATTTCTTTATCAATTTTGCCGTCGCCCTGGCCGGGCGGGCCAGGGGCGGGCCGGCGAAAATCGCCGTGATCGGCAGCGGTCTGATGGGGACCATTTCCGGCAGCAGCATCGCCAACGCCATGACGGTAGGGAGTTTCACCATTCCGCTCATGAAACGGATTGGTTACCGGCCGGAGTTTGCCGCCGCAGTAGAGGCCGGAGCGTCCACCGGGGGGCAGATTATGCCTCCGGTAATGGGCGCCGGGGCCTTTATCATGTCGGAGTTTACGCAGATCCCTTACTTGAAAATTATTGCCGCGGCGGCCATTCCGGCGATTTTATATTACTTCTGCCTTTACATGAACGTGCACTTTGAAGCCTGCCGCACCGGCTTAAAGGGTCTGCCCCCCGAAGAAGTTCCGCGCATGAAGAAAGTTTTTGCGGATGGGTGGGTCTACATTGTCCCCATCCTGGCCCTGGTCACCATTTTGGTTCTGGGCTACAGCCCGGCCAGGGCGGCCTATATCAGCATCGCCCTGCTGATTGCGGCCAGCATGGTCCGCGCTTCCACCAGAATGAAGCCGGTTGATTTCTGGAATGCGTTAAGAGACGCCGGCATGACGGCGATTGCCGTGGTCGCCGCCTGCGCCTGCGCCGGCATGATCGTGGGCTCGGTAAGCATGACCGGGTTGGGCCTCAAGTTTTCGAACGTGATCGGCAGCCTGGCCGGCGATAAGCAAATTCTCGCCCTGCTGCTGACCATGTTCGCTTCCCTGATCCTCGGCATGGCCCTGCCCACGACGGCGAACTATATCGTGCAGGCTTCCATTGCCGCGCCGGCCCTGGTGGCCCTGGGCATCCCGGTCCTGACGGCCCATTTATTTGTTTTTTACTTCGGCGTTTTTGCTGACATCACTCCGCCGGTGGCCCTGGCTGCGTACGCAACCGCCGGGATTGCCCAGGCCAACCCGATGGTCAGCGGCTTGATCGCCTCCAAAAACGTGCTTGTCGCTTACCTGGTTCCTTTCCTCTTTGTTTATTACCCTGCCCTCATGGGCAAGGCCCCGCTGGGGGATATAATCCTCGTCACGGCCGCCGCACTGCTTGGCGTAGTGGCCTTGAGCGCCGCGTTTTCGGGGTATTTCCAGCGCCGCTGCAACGCTTTGGAAAGGTTCCTTTTGCTGGGGGCGGCCGGGCTGCTGATCTACCCGGAATATCTAACCGGCGCGCTTGGCCTCTCTGTTTTAATTGCCTTGTTCATTTGGCAAGGGCTTAAAAATAAAAAAGACCTGCCCGGGGAGGTGACGGGGAAAGTTTAAGAGAAGGAAGAATAAGCGCCAGGAGCAATACAGTTACTAAAAAACAGACATTATTTTCTAAAGAAGAAGGAGGTATCTTTAACGAAATGTTCACGTTAAGGAGAGCAAAAAGCTTAACCCTGGTTGTCGTTCTTGCTCTGGTTGCTTTCCTGGCTGCCGGCTGCGGCGGGAGCAAGGAGCAGGCCGGCGGGCAGCAGGACCAGCAGGCCGCGCCGGCGAAAGTGCAGAGAATGTCTATTTCCACGGGCGCGACGAGCGGGACTTATTATCCCCTGGGCACCGCCATCGCCAACGTGTTGACCAACGCGGGGCTCGGCCTGAATGTGGCCGCGGAATCTACCGGGGGATCAATTGAGAATGCGCGCCTCATTGCTCAGAAACAGACGGAGATCGGTTTTGTCGAGTCGCTGATCGCCGACTGGGCCTACAACGGAAAGGAAATGTTCAAGGACCAAAAAGTGGAGAATATTCGCGGGTTGATGTCCCTTTATCCGAATACCATTCAAACGGTAGTCAAGGCCAAGTCCGGGATTAAAACTTACCGGGACTTGAAAGGAAAGAAAGTAGCCGTAGGCATCCAGGGCAGCTCGAGCCCTCTCGCCATGCAGGCCGTGCTGGAGTCTTACGGCATGTCCATGAGCGATATCAAGCCCCAGTATCTCGCTTTTGGGCCGTCTATGGAATTACTTAAAGACGATCAGGTGGATGCCGTGATGGTAGACGCCGGCGCGCCCAACTCGGCGATCATTGATATCAGCACCCAGCACGAGATCAGGATTCTTTCGATCGACCCCGAAAACATCAACAAGATCAGGGAAAAATACCCCTATTTTTCGCAGCCCGTGACCATCCCGAAGGGAACTTACAAAGGCGTTGACGAAGATGTTGTCACCACCGGCTCCCTGGCCACGCTGTGCGTGCGGGCCGACCTGCCGGAAGACCTTGTCTACAACATCACGAAGACCATTTTTGAGAAAAAAGATGAAATTGCTAAGGTGCACGAAAAAGGCAAAAGCATTAATTTAGACACCGCCACAAACGGCATTTCCATTCCCCTGCACCCGGGAGCGGAAAAATATTACAAGGAAAAGGGAGTGCTTAAGTAGGCTGTCTGGCCTAGGCTAAAGGGGTAAGCCTGGAGAGAAGAATATTCGATAGAAGAGCTTTCGATGTTCGAATCCGGAGTGAGAAGAAAAAATTGACGAAGCCGCGTTCAAGAATTAAGGTGGCCGCGAACCACAGGCCGCGAACTTCGAAAAGCTCTTCTATTTATTAATTATTAATTAATTTTTTAAAGAAAATTCCCGGGATGGAGAGGATTTGATGAGCGGAACAGAAAAAGGCGGGCAGTTCGACGGTGCGGGCCGAATAGCGCAGATTTGCACCCACCTCGGGGAAGCCAAGGGGGCGTTTAGCGATTCGATAATTCCTCCTCTCTTTGAAACGGTGAATTTTTATTTTCACCGCCTGGAGGAAGCCGTTGCCTTTTTTGCGCAAGAGAACAAGGAGCGGTTTTATTATACCCGGATGGCCAACCCGACCACGCAAATTCTGGAGAAAAAGCTCGCGGCGCTGGAAAAAGCCCCGTCATGCAAGTGTTTTGCTTCCGGAATGGGCGCGATTGGGGCAGCCATCCTGGGGACGGTAAAGGCAAAAGACCATATTGTCGCCGTGCGCACGGTTTACAAGAATACCTACCGGATTTTAAACGAGATAACCCAGAGGTACGGGATATCGGTTACCTTCGTGGGCGGGCACCGGGTGGAAGATTTTGAGAAAGCGCTTCGCCCCAATACGACTTTGTTTTTCCTGGAAAGTCCGTCCAGTTCCCGGTATTCGCTGCAGGATTTGGCTGCTGTTGCCGACCTGGCCAAAAGCCGCGGCGTCGTCACGATGATTGACAATACCATTGCCACGCCTTATAACCAGAATCCCCGCGACTTTGGCATTGATATTGTTATTCATTCCGGGAGCAAGTACCTCAATGGACACGGCGACGTCCTTCTTGGGGCGGTCTGTGCGGATGAAGAAATCCTTAAGCAAATTGCCGAGCGCGAGCACTACTTGCGGGGGAATATTTTGGGGCCTTTTGAAGCTTGGCTGGCGTTGCGGGGCCTGCGGACGTTTGCCCTGCGCATGGAATATCACAATCGGGTGGGCCTGGAGATCGCCGCTTTTTTGGAGAACCACCCGAAAGTCGCCCGAGTATATTACCCGATGCTTGCGTCGCATCCCCAGCACGCATTAGCCGCCCGCCAGATGCGCGGGGCGGGCTCGCTTCTTGCGCTTGAATTAAAGGATGGGCCCGCCAAAGTCAACTCCTTTGTCAACAGGCTCAGGCATTTCAGGATTGCCGCCAGCTGGGGCGGCTTTGAAAGCCTGGTCTGGTATCCCCTGACGGGAGTACACAGCCCCGCTCCGGAATGGTTGCGGGAACACGAACTAAGCCCTTCGCAGGTCCGTTTGTTCATCGGGTTGGAAGATGTCGAAGAAATTAAAGAGGACCTGGAACAGGCGCTGAATGGCTGACTAAATGGCGCCGGCTATTGCTGTTTAAGTTTTTTTCAAGTGCAGTCTGATTATGTGGGGGAATAGCTGATATGTGCCAAATAAAGATCGATCCAAAGCGCTGCAAACACTGCGGCATCTGCATCGCCTTTTGCCCGCAGGAGGTTTTCGGCGCCGACTGCCGGGGCGCCCCCGTAGTCGAGCGCGCCGAGAAGTGCACGGCCTGCGGCCTGTGCGTCATGCGGTGCCCGGATTTTGCCCTGGAGGTAGGTGAGAAAGGGAAATGAACGAACCGGCCAACGGAAGTAAAATCAAAGATAAAAACGAAAGCACTGTTGGCAGGGGAAGCAAGGAGACCCGAAGGCTCTTCCTCCAGGGGAACGAAGCCATCGCCGAAGGGGCCGTCGCGGCCGGCGCCCGCTTTTACGCGGGGTACCCCATCACGCCTTCCTCGGAAATAGCAGAAGTATGTTCGGAAAAACTCCTGGAGGCGGGCGGAGTTTACATTCAAATGGAGGACGAACTGGGCAGCATCGCCGCCGTCATCGGCGCCTCCTTAACGGGAGTAAAGGCCTTCACCGCCACTTCCGGCCCCGGCTTTTCGCTTATGCAGGAGAACCTGGGAGTCGCCATCTTAGGCGAAGTCCCCTGCGTGGTGGTCAACGTGCAGCGCAGCGGCCCCAGCACCGGGCTGGCCACCAGGCCCGCCCAGGCCGACGTCATGCAGGCCCGCTGGGGCCGCCACGGCGACCAACACCTCATTGTTCTTTCCCCGGCGACGGTGCAGGAATGTTTTGAACTGACCGTGACGGCCTTTAACCTGGCGGAGCGCTTCCGCGTGCCGGTGGTCCTCTTGGCCGACGAAATTGTGGCCCACATGCGGGAAAACGTTGCGCTCCCCGACCCGGCCCAGATCAAGATCGTCAACCGCAAAAAGCCCACCTGCCCGCCGGAAGAGTACCTGCCCTTCAAGCCGGACCCCGACGGCGTCCCGCCCCTGGCCGATTTTGGCAGCGCGTACGTTTTTCACGTGACCAGCTCCATGCACGGGGAAAGGGGCTACAGCCAGAACGACCCTGCCAACGCCCAGGCCAAGATCAGGCGCCTCTTCACCAAGCTGGAAAATCATTTGGACGAAATCCTGCTGGTTAAACACCACTATAACCGGGAAGAAGAACTGGATTTATTGATCGTTGCGTTTGGCTGCACCGTAAGGCCCGCCCGGGCGGCGGCCCTGCGCGCTTTCGGCCGGAAAGTGGGCGTCCTGCAGCTGATCACCCTGTGGCCCTTTCCCGACGCGCTCGTCGCGCAAGCCGCCGCCCGCGCCCGCGCGCTGCTGGTCCCGGAGCTCAACATGGGGCAGGTAGGGCGCGAAGTCGAGCGGGTGGTGGGCAAGGCAAAACCAGTCTTTGGCCTGCCTAAATCAAACGGCGAAGGTTTTACGCCGGGCGAAATCAGCGCCCGGATAGAGGAGGTGTTCGCGTGCCTGGGTTAAAGACCGCCTGGAAAGAGTACTTGGAGGAAAGCATGCTCCCGCACATGTGGTGCCCGGGGTGCGGCAACGGCATCGCCCTGGGAGCGCTAACCCGCGCCCTGGCGGAACTAAAATTGCCCCGCCACAAGGTGGTCGTGGTCACCGGCATCGGCTGCTGGGGCAAAGCGGATGACTACCTGTCCACCAACGCCCTGCACGGGACCCACGGGCGGGCGCTGGCTTTTGCGACGGGGGTAAAGGCAGCCCGGCCCGAGCTTACCGTGGTGGTGCTCATGGGCGACGGCGACGGGGCGACCATCGGCGGCAACCACCTCATCCACGCCGCCCGGCGCAACATCGACCTGACCGCAGTGGTTGTAAATAATTACAATTACGGCATGACGGGAGGGCAGGTTTCAGCCACCACGCCGGCCGGGGCGATTACCAGCACCACCAGGTACGGCAACCCCGAGCGGGATTTCGACCTCTGCCGCCTGGTGGAGGCGGCCGGTGCCAACTACGTGGCGCGGGGAACGGTGTACCACGTTCCCCAGCTGGACCGCCTGATCCGCGACGGCATCGCGAAAAAAGGCTTTTCTTTCATCGAGGTGGTGAGCCCCTGCCCCACCCACTTTGGAAGGCGCAACAGATTGGGGCCGGCCGTGCAGATGATGAAATTGCTCAAGGAGCGGGCGGTGCACGTCGGTTCGGCGGCGGCAAAGGGCGGCGAACTGCCGGAAGGATCTTTTTTCATTGGCAAACTTGCCGAGCGCGACGACCCCGATTTCAATACGAGCTACGAAAAAATGCGCAAAAAGGCGCTGGCGAAAGGGACGGAGTCTTCTTAAAAGAGACAGACGGGCCGAAGGAATATTCGCAAAGGGGGTTTTTGTTTTGAAAGAAACCTGGCAGGTGGTGCTGGCCGGGGAAGGCGGGCAGGGCTTGATTGTCGCCGGCATCCTGCTGGCCCAGGCGGCATCCCTTTGGGAAGAAAAAAACGCAGCCCAGACGCAATCTTACGGAATCGCTTCGCGGGGCGGCTTCACCAAGTCGGAAGTGGTCATCAGCACGCGGGAAATCATCTACCCGGGCGTAGAAGAACCCGATCTTGTTTTGGCCCTGACGCAAAAAGCTTACGAGATTTACGTCCCTTCCCTGCCGGCGCAGGCCTTCCTGGTTTACGACAGCAGCCTGGTTGAGCCTTTGCCGAAAGAAAAAATTGCCGCGCGCGCTTACGGCTTTCCGTTTACGGAGACGGCCCGGGAACTGGGCCGGGCAGAGGTGACCAACCTGGTTGCCTTGGGGGCAATTGTGGCCATCACCGGCATCGTCGGGGCAGAATCCCTGGAAAAAACCATCCGGCACCGCTTCTCCGGCCGCGCGGCGGAGCTAAACCTCCAGGCTTACCACCGGGGGCTTGCGCTGGCGGGATCGCCCATTAATCAGTTAGAATGAAGGCTGGCCCGAGGCCCCGTCCCCTCAACCATAAGCTTTTGGGTTGACGGGTGACGGGGCCTCATTTTTGTTCCGGAAGCACCGGTTAACTGGAATCACCTTTTCATCCGGCCTATCTGCTTTTTATCCGGCTAATGCCCGGAAACGTTGGGAAGCACAAGAGGTACACTTTGAGCGTACAACACGTCGGGGTCAAGATCCGCTTCGTTAGGCCACACTATTGTGCCCGCCTCTGGATCTACTTTGACCAGTTTGAAAAATTTGCGATCCTTTAAGGGTTCGAATACGGGCCCCTTTAAAAACGGGCGCAAATCGGCAACTCTATACTCTCCCTCGTCAAATTCCAAAATGAGATGATAGTCGTAGATCGGGTAAACGCTCTTCACTTCGTGCAAAACACTTTTTACGTCTTTATCGTACATTATTAAACCTCCCATTTGAATTTTCCTACTCAAACGGTTTAATTTTCTGGAGTTTTTCACCCTTTTGCGCTTTTTGTCAGTTATTCATTAACTCAACTTTCGCAGTTGATCTTTTTCATGTACCGTGATAAGATAAAGTTTTCTTAAATAATAGGCAAAACACCCTCTTTCTGGTATAATGGGACTGGCGCAAACCATTCCATTTACAGAAAGGAAAGGTGTTTTGCTT
>DYES01000027.1 GCA_020725585.1 Desulfovirgula sp. | reverse complement strand
TTAAAAACCTGACCGGGGCGCGGCAGCACGTGGGAAACTGGCCGGGTGTGACGGTGGAGAAAAAAGAAGGGCGGCTTCTTTCCGCGGGCAAGACTTGCCGGGTGGTTGATCTGCCCGGCACGTACAGTCTGGGGGCTTACTCGGAAGACGAAATCATTGCCCGCAATTTTATTTTGCACGAAAAACCCGATGTCATCATCAACGTGGTGGACGCTTCCAATCTCGAGCGCAACCTTTATTTAACCGTCCAGCTGCTGGAAATGGGCGCCCGCGTGGTAGTGGCCCTGAACATGATGGACGAGGCGGAAGCCCGCAATATTGCCGTTGACCGGGAAAAACTGGCGGGGCTTTTAGGCGTGCCGGTGGTGTCCACGGTGGCGACCAAAAACAAAGGCGTGCCGGAGCTCATCAAGCAGGCGCTGGCGGCGGCCGGCACCGGGCCCCGGGAAGCGCTGAAAATTGACTACGGCCGGGAAGTGGAAGCAGAAATCGGCAGCCTGGGGACGGTAATCGCCTCCCACGCCCGGTTGATGGACCGCTATTCCCTGCGCTGGCTGGCGGTTAAGCTGTTGGAAGAAGACGACCACCTCCTGCAAGAAATCCGCAAGACGCCCGACACTGATGATTTGCTGGCCAGGCGGGAAAAGAGCATCCGGCGCCTGCGGGAGATTGCCGGTGAAGAGGCCGAAAACCTTTTCGCCGAACGGCGCTACGGTTTCATCGGCGGGATCGTCAAACAGACGGTGAGCAGAAAGACGACCGTGGAACAGCGGCTTTCCCTTTCCGACCGGATTGACCGCGTGGTGACCAACCGTTTCCTGGGCCTGCCCATCTTTTTGCTGGCCATGTGGGCGGTCTTCCAGTTCACCTTTAAGCTGGGCGATCCCCTGGTAGGCTGGATCGAGTCCTTCTTCGCGTGGCTGGGCGGCGTGACCGAAGGGGCGCTCGGCGCCGCCGGCGCTCCGGAATGGACCGTTTCCCTGGCCGTGGACGGCATCATCGGCGGCGTTGGTTCAGTGCTTGTTTTTATCCCCCTTATTTTTCTCCTCTTTCTGGCTATCTCTTTTCTTGAGGATAGCGGCTACATGGCCCGGGCGGCCTACATTATGGACCGTTTCATGCACGCCCTGGGCCTGCATGGCAAGTCATTTTTACCAATGTTAATCGGCTTCGGCTGCAACGTGCCGGCCATCATGGCCACCCGCACCCTGGAAAACAGGCAGGACCGGCTGATTACCATTTTAATCAACCCCTTGATGTCTTGCGCGGCCCGGCTGCCCGTTTACGTCCTTTTTGCCGGGGCGTTTTTCAGCGCCCGCCAGGGGTGGGTGATTTTCTCCCTTTACCTTTTGGGCATCGTCCTGGCCGTCGTCATGGGGAAGCTGTTTAAAACTTTCCTGTTTAAAGGGGAAAGCGCTCCCTTTGTCATGGAACTCCCCCCTTACCGTCTGCCCACCTTAAAAGGCACGCTCATCCACGTGTGGGAGCGGGGGAGCGCCTTCATCCGCAAAGCAGGGACAATCATTTTCGGCGTGGTGGTCCTGATTTGGGTTCTTTCCGTGCTCCCCTGGGGAGTGGAGTACGCCGGCCAGGAAAGCTTGATTGGCCGCCTGGGCAGTGCTCTCGCCCCCGTCTTTGTCCCCGCGGGCTTCGCTACCTGGGAAGCCGCCGCTGCCCTGATTTTCGGCCTGCTGGCCAAAGAAGTGGTGGTGGGTACTTTAGGGGTGATTTACGGCGTCGGGGAGGAAGGAGAAGGCCTGGCCCAAATTATCGGGCAGCAGTGGACCCCGCTTTCGGCCTACGCCTTTATGGCCATGTGCCTGATTTACATCCCCTGCGCGGCAACCATCGGCGCCATCAAAAGAGAGACCAACTCCTGGAAATGGACGGCCTTTGCCGTCGGTTACAGCCTGGTGCTGGGCTGGGTGGTGGCCGTGCTCATCTACCAGGTTGGGCGTTTGCTGGGGTTGGGCTAAACTGGCGGGTTGTTTATCCCGGCTCGACATGTTCATCAGGAAAGCCGGGATTTTATAAAATTATATCGATGAGAATGATAGTCATCTTCATGGTAAGCAGGAATACGGTATGAAAAAACAACTATAATTTTTGTCCACCGGGAGGGGTAATGATGTTTATCCGGCAAAAGCGGTTAAGAGGAGCTTTTTTAATCCTGGTAGTCGACCGTTTACCTGGCCGCAATGCTAGGAAGAAATTGCGGCCAAAAAGGCAATACAGTTTGATGCCGTTCTGATAGAGGCGGCGGAGGTGCTATGGCCCGGCTGGGTAAAAAGGTATGCGCAAAAAGATGTTTGATAGATGCAAAGAATGGGCGGGGTACGAGGAACGGGTTCATTAAGCAGCTCCCTTTGTCCTGCTTCTTGAACCTCTCCCAACTGAAGCGGGAAAATTCCTGGTCTTGCCTCCCGTAAGCTTCAAATCACGAACCTCCGCTGGGCTGGTCCTACGCGGAGGTTCGTAATTTTGCCTGTCAATTCCTCTGCCCTTTCAACCGGAAAGAGACTTACCTGACGGTCGGTTCCGGCGTGGGCATCACCTTGCAGGCCGTGATCAGCAATCAGGTAGCCCGAGCCGACGTTAGTTTTCTTCGTTCCTTTCCGGGCGCTGATATTAACGCCAATAATTTGCCAGGATACATCTTAATCATCCCTCTTTCAGCATGGTTAACAAGCGTACGCCATGGCGGTGCAACTGGGTAAAAATTGCTCCTTCGGAAACGAAACGCAATACCTTTGGAGCGTCAACCACCTGGCTGCCGGATACTACATCGACACCGTAATCAAACCAAAGAGGAGTCAGGGGGGTCGTCGGCCCCAGGACCATGACCAGGCTATCGGGGCGGCAAAGCTCCAGCAACTCTTCCATGGTGTCGTTGATTAAGGCCGTGCCTGTAATCGCCACTACATCGGCCAGAGGAATCACTTCCGAGGCTGCGCAGGCAGGAAGGTCCCCGGGACGGGGCCTTTTTTCCAGTACCCAGCATTTTGCAGATACCTGCCGTAGTTTGGGGATAAAGGGAAAGTGGCCGACCACTGCCACTTTTTTACCGGCCCCCCTGGTGAAAAGGATTTCGGCCGCGTTAACCTTTTTACACCGGTTCAACTCAATGGTCAACAAAGAGTTGATGGCGGCCAGTCCGATGGATCTTTCTAAAAGACTTTCGGAATTGGCCAGGCGGCAAAGTTCGAAAGCACTTTTCGTCATTAAAGAACCCGCGGAGGATACCGGCGGCCCCCCTTCGCGGTCATGGTTGGAAAAGGTTGAAGCCAGGCCGCAATTTTTGCTCCATACCGCCGTCCAGAAGGCACCCACGCGCACCTCCTTTACCGGAGCATCCTCTTTCAGAGTGCTGAGGATGTCATTTATAATCATTGCTGGTCACCTCACCGCGCAAAACTCTTTGGAAAAATTCCGCACGCAAAATGTTTCTTTTTCGTATTCCAGCGCCAGAAGCTGTTCCTGGTCGATTATTTTTGAACGTCGGCTCGGGAAGCATCGGCCTGCCTGAGGAATTCCCGGACACCTTCTTCGCGCAGGGGGTGAACGGAAGTGATGCTTAAGAGCTCTTCTTCGAGATTTCTAGTAAAGGTAAAACGCTTCCTTCCGCACCGGTAAGATATTCCACCCTTTTCAGAACGAATACATTTTTCAGATTTACTCCGGGTCCGGCTTTTTTCTTTTAGCCCGGCTGGCCGCGCCCATTCCTGCCGCAGCGCCGCCGAAGATCACTAATTTTGCCATCAAATCCGGAAACTTTTTAACCGGAGGTTATGAACGTTTGTTTAATATTAAATCAACTTCCTTGACCCGTCAAGATAAAAAACCGAAATGCTGAGGGTAATTGAAAAATTTTTCGTTTCCGCTATTATAATAAGCATCTTGAGAGTCAAAAATTTTTAACCTACTGCCTGATTATACCTGCAGGTAACGGGTCAAAACTTACCCCGGTTTATTTAGAACAATTAATCCCCAACTGCAGCCACATCGAATTCCAGATTTTAGCTGATAGTTACGGTAATGTAATTTATCTTGGGGGAAAGGAACTGTTCCAACCAAAGAAAAAATCAAAAGTTAATCGAAGAAACCCCCTCCCCGAAACTAAAGTTTTGGCAGCGCCGCGAAATGAGCAAAGCAGCTGTAAACATCGCTAAAGAGTTCGGTTACACTGGTTTGGGCACGGTTGAATTTCTGGTGGACCTGTTGGGGAATTTCTTCTTTATCGAAATGAATACGCGTCTGCAGGTGGAACACCCGGTTACGGAAATGGTTTCCGGCCTCATTTGGTGGCGGAGCAAATCCGGCTGGCCTGCGGAGAACGGTTGGGATTAAACCAAAACAATATTAAACTCACCGGTTGGGCAGTTGAATGCCGGGTAAACGCCGAAGACCCCGTTACTTTTCTGCCGTGTCCGGGAAAAATTCACCGCTTCCACAGCCCCTCCGGGCCGTGGGTCAGGGTAGATTCACATATCTATACCGGATACGAAGTCCCCTGGGCATATGATTCCTTGTTGGGTAAAATTATTACCTGGGGGAAGAACAAAAAAGAGGCTATTTCCAGGATGGAATGCGCTTTAAGCGAATTTTCCGTAGAGGGCCTGGTTACTAATATTCCCTTTCATTTGCTGGTTATGCGTAACCGGCGGTTTTTAAGCGGGGAATATACCACGCGCTGCGCAAGGCAACTTTTTTCCCAATTGCTCCGCGAGGGTATGCTGAAGGAATTAAAGACTTTTCAACTTCCTCAGGAAGGGTAATTCTTCGCATTATCTATGCGGATTAGGCGCCGAATGCGAACAAAAATGCCCCTTTTTTGGTAGAATTCTAACCACAAAAATACGTTTTAACGGGTGAAAATTAGTTCGCATTATTTCGTGGCGCAGAAAGTGTTGCCGGGTGGTCTTGCCCGCCGGGGTTATTTGCCCAGTTCTTCGGCAAGGTGACCGACTCAAGCTTATATTTCCACCGGAATATTACTGGCATTTCGTTTATTTCGCGGATATATTTCAAGATGCGTGCTTTTAGCTCGTCTTTTGAACTAACCCGGATGCCACGAAGAAAAGTTCTCGCCATCTTGCCGAAAAAGGATTCAATAATATTTAGCCAAGAACCGTGTTTGGGGGTGAAAATAAACTCAAAACGGTTAGGCACGGTGGCCAGGTAAGCCCTTGTTTCATTGGAAAGATGTGCCGAGTGGTTATCCAAAACAATTTTAATCTTTTCTTTATCCTGGTAATGGGAGTCGGCCATTTTTAAGAAAGAGACGAATTCTTTACTTCTGTGCCTGTCTTCCACAGTGGCCAAAATATGCCCGGTCAGCAAGTCAATTCCGGCAAGCAAGGTTACTGTTCCGTGCCGGATATATTCGTGATCCCAGGAAACGGTCGGGTGTTTCCCCGGCTGGGAAAGTAAATCCGGGGCGGTATTTTCAATGGCTTGCAAACCCGGTTTTTCATCATAAGAAAGATAAGCAGTGAAAACCCCGGTTGTTTTCTCGGCGAAAACTTCCACTTCTTTATACACATGGAAGACCTGGGCCATTTTCTCTTCAAACTCGGGATCGCGGCGTTCCAGATAATACCGGATCTTATGGGGTTTTACATCGCTTTTCGCCAGAATCTTGGCTACGGTACCCCGGGAAAGCTTCGCCAGAGAGGGGTGGCCGTGCTCATGGCAGTGTTTCCGGACATGTTCGGCCAAAAGCCTGGTGGTCCATAATTCGTAGCTGTAGCCAAGGTTGCATATTCCGACCTAAAACGACCACCCATTACAATCTAATCCGACCACCGATTCCAATCTAAAACGACCACCCATTCTGAAGTAAATCGACCACCCATTCCGATTGATTGCGACCACTTTTCGCCAACTGGTTGGAATTGGTGGTCGTATTGCCAGGAATTAGTGGTCGCTATCCTTCGGAACGAGCAAGCGGCGCATAAGACAATGAACCAAAGGAATTTCCTCCCCAGCCAATAAATTTAAGCAATAAGACTACCAACGGGAGAGGATCTAATGCCCAAAAGGAGGTTGTCTATGCGCAAGATCAAAGAAATTTTACGGTTAAAATGGGAACTCAATTAAGGGCGTCCGGCAAATCGCTCGCAGTTGCAGCTTGTCCCACAGCACGGTAAGCGAATACCTGGCCAGGACCCAGGCGGCCGGGATCACCTGGCCCATTCCCGAAGATTTAGACGGCGCCGCCATAGAAAAACTGCTCTTTCCCGGAAACAACTCCGCCCGGCGTTTTTCCCCAGATAATCTGCGGTATAACAGCCTACTACACCCAAAAGGGGGTAGCTTCCGGGCCGTGGTGGACTGGCTCTACACCGGAGCAGAGCTTTGTAACCCGAAGGTGCGGAAGAAATTCGAAACGGTTTCATGCCGGACAGTTAATTTTTTAAAATCTTACCAAACACCTGTTTACAAAACACCTGTACCGTGGTAT
>DYES01000026.1 GCA_020725585.1 Desulfovirgula sp. | reverse complement strand
GCCCAACAAGCCGGTGATCGACCGGGAGCATTGCCGCTACTTTACCAGTGGGAAGTGCGGGCTGTGCAAAAAGCTCTGCCCGTCCGGGGCCATTGATTACGACATGCAGGACCAGTATCTTACTGTACAGGTGGGTGCTGTTTTGCTGGCCACGGGCTACGACCTGTTCGACTGGGCCGGCGCTTACGGCGAGTACGGCTACGGGCGCTACCCGGACGTGATCACCGGCCTGCATTTTGAGCGCATGGTGAACGCGGCCGGCCCCACCGGCGGGAAAATCATCCGCCCTTCCGACGTCACCGAACCAAAGACGGTCGTTTTTATTCAGTGCGTGGGTTCCCGCGACGAAGCCAAGGGCAAAGAATACTGCTCACGGGTGTGCTGCATGTACACGGCTAAGCACGCCCACCAGGTGCTGGAAAAGATTCCCGGGGCCCAGGTTTTCGTCTTTTACATAGACGTGCGGTGCGCGGGAAAGGAGTACGAGGAGTTTTACCTGCGGACCCTACACGAAGGAGCGAAGTATATCCGTGGGCGCGTTTCCCGGATTTACCCGGAGGACGGCAAGCTCATCGTCAAAGGGGCGGACACCCTTTTGGGCAGGCCGGTGGAGGTGAAGGCCGACCTGGTGGTGCTGGCCACCGCCCTGGTTCCTTCCCGGGGGTTCGAGAAGGTGGCCAGAATTGCGGGAATTTCTGCAGACAAAAACGGATTTTTCCAGGAGGCCCATCCCAAGCTGCGGCCGGTGGAGACGGGCACCGCCGGCGTTTTTCTGGCCGGCGCCTGCCAGGGGCCCAAGGACATACCGGATACCGTCGCCCAGGCCAGCGCCGCCGCGGCGAGGGTCTGTGCTTTGTTTGCCCGTCCCAAAATCGCCATCGAGCCCGTCACTGCCGAGGTCAGGGAAGCGGTCTGCTCCGGCTGCCTGCTCTGCCGGGACGTCTGCCCCTACCGGGCCATCGAGGCGAAGGTGATCGAAGAAAAAGTGAACGGCGAGCCGCGCCGGCGCACCGTGGCGGCTGTCAACAGCGGCCTTTGCCAGGGGTGCGGGGCCTGCGCGGCCAGCTGCCGCGGCGGGGCCATTGACTTAAGCGGCTTTACGAACGAGCAGCTGTTTGCCGAGATCCAGGCCCTGGCTCTTAGCAGGCCTTAAGAGACGGTTGATAGAGCTTCGAGAATTTCCTGCCAGGCGCAGTATTTTTCAATGTTTTCCCTGGCCAGGGCGATGCTGCGGTGGTCCCCCGGGTGGATGCGCCGTTCGATTTCGCTTATTTTTTCAATGGTCGTGTAGGTGTCGTAGTGAACCAGGATCACCGGCACACCCTTTTCCCCGGCCCGCGAGACCACTTTTACGTCCGGGTAGAGGCCGCCGGTCAGGATCAGCGCCGAAGTGTTGGTTTCCAGGGCGGCCAGGGCCACGTCGGCGCGGTCACCGCCGGTGATGACGGCCTTGTTGGGAGAGCGCCGCAAATAACCCAGGGCGCTTTCCATCGTCATCGCCCCGATGACCACGTCCTCGACAATTCGAAAGAGTCCCTCCTCGCCGGCGAGGATTTCTCCTCCCAGCACTTCGTAGTATTCGGCCACGGTTGGACAGGCGATTTCCGCGCGCCTGGGGATAATCCCCAGCGTGCGGTACCCTCTTTCGGCCAGGAGGGAGCGGTACACCCCTTCCGTTTTGGCCAGCAGGGGCCGGGGTACGTTGTTGAATATGTTTCCCAGCACGCGGGGGCTTGTCTGGGAAAAGCAGTTGTTGTAGAAAATTACCTCGTCCAGACTGTAATCGTTTTTAATCTGAACGGTGAAAAGAACCGCCGCCCCGAAGTGGCGGGCCAGCGTCAAGGCGTCCGCGCCCAGGCTGCCCATGAGGTAAGGGAATCCCGCCCCTCCGATAATGACGATGTCCGCTCCCGCGGACACCCGCCGGTAAGCCGCGGTGATCTGTTCTAAGGGGGCGGTTCGCCGGTTCCCAGAGAGATAAGATGAGCCGATTGTATAGGGGACGATTGTTTCTAGATGTTGGGGGAGTCCCAGCACCTGCTGCATCAGGAGGCCGTCTTCGTCCCCCTGTCCCTTTGCCCCCGTCGGGTGTCCTATGGGTTTAAAGTAAGCCACCCGGTAGCCCTGCTCCTGAAACTTCAGGGCCAGGCCCAGTGATACAGCTGTCTTGCCGCTGCCCGCCGTACCGATAATGTACAGGTTTTTCATTTTTTTCACCTCATGAAATGGTTATTTTTACATCCAGGGCAACCGCTCCGTCCGGGTAGGCGAAAAGAGGGTTAATGTCCATTTCAGCAATTTCGGGAAAATCCAGCGCCAATCTTGCCACCTGGGCGATGACCTCCACCAGGGAATCGATGTCTTTGGGCTTTTCCCCCCTGTATCCCCGCAGGAGCGTGTACGCTTTGGTTTCGGTGATCATCCGGCGGATTTCGTTTCTGGTCAGCCTGTAGGCGAGCCGGAAGGCCACGTCTTTTAGTAAGTTTACATAAATCCCCCCTAAACCGAAGGCGATCAAGGGGCCGAACTGAATATCCCTGGTCATGCCGATCAACACCTCGTCCCCCTTGGGCATCATTTTTTGCACTTCCACGCCGTGGATGATCAGTTCCGGGAAGTACCGGTGGATGCTTTCGCTGATTTTAATAAAGCTGTTTTTGGCCTCGCCGGGGGTGTTTACGTTGGTGATGATGCCCCCGACGTCGGTTTTATGCACGATCTGGGGAGAGGCCACTTTCATTACCACGGGGAAGCCCAGTTCTTTTGCTGTTTCGGCCGCTTCTTCCGGGCTGGCGGCCAGGCGGATGGAGGCGACCGGGATGCCGTAGGCCGCCGCGACCTGCGCCGCTTCGCTGCCCAGCAGGACCAGCCGGCCGTCTTTTTTGACGCGCTCCAGGATTTCCTGGACGGCCTCCCTGTTTAAGCCCGGAAGATCTTCCGCGGCCTCTTCCGGCGCCGCCTTTTGCATTTGGGCAAAGCGGACCATGCCGCGGAGCGCCAGGACGGCCGGCTCCGGAAAGGTAAAACAGGGGATGCCCGCCTCTTCTAAAAGACGCCTTCCTTTCACCAGGTACCGGCCGCCCAGGAAAACCCCGAAAAGCGGCTTGTTTTGGTGGCGGCGGTAAGCTAGCCTGATGGCGCGGGCGATGCTGACGTCGTCCGTTACTGCGGTGGGGCAGACCAGCACCACCACGCTGTCCACGCCCGGGTCCGCCAGGACGTGCTCGACGGCGCTTTGGTAGCGCTCGGGGCCGCCGTCGCCGAGCACGTCCACGGGGTTGTAAAGGGCCGACGCCGGCGGCAGTTTGGCGCGCAGCGCCCTGGTCGTTTCGTTTTGGAAGCGGGCCATTTTTAAATTCGCCTTTTCAACGTTATCGGTGGTGATGATGCCCGGGCCGCCGGCGTTGGTGACGATGGCCACCCGGTCGCCGGAGGGAACTGGCTGAGTGATGAAGGCAGTGGCCAGGTCGAATAATTCGGCCATCGTGCGCGCCCTGAGCACGCCCGTCTGCGAAAAAGCCGTTTCGTAGGCCAGGTCGCTGCCGGCCAGGGCGCCGGTGTGGGAGGACGCCGCCCGGGCGCCCGCCTGGCTTACCCCGCTTTTGTAGATGACCACCGGCTTTTTCCGGCTGGCCAGGCGGGCTGCTTCTAAAAACTGCGGTCCGTTGGCGACGTCTTCGATGTAGCAAAGGATTACCTTTGTCTGCGGGTCTTCGGCGGCGTCGGCAATGAAATCCGCCTCGTTTAGGTCGGCCTTGTTGCCCAGGCTAATCACCCTGGAAAAACCCATCCGCCGCCGGCGCGACCAGTCCAAAATGGCCACCAGCATGGCCCCGCTCTGGGAAATAAAGGCGATGTTCCCCCGCTGCGGGTAAGTACCGGAAAAGGAAGCGTTGATGGGCGTGTGCGTATCGATGATCCCCACGCAGTTGGGCCCCACCAGGCGCATCCCGTATTTTCGGCAGGCGCCCAAAAGCTCTTTTTCTAAGCGCAGTCCGGCGGGCCCCACTTCTTTAAAGCCGGCGGAAATGATGACCAGGCCTTTCACTCCTGCCTCTCCGCATTGTTCGGCCGCTTCCGGGGTGCGGGCGGCCGGGATGGCGATCACCGCCAGATCGATGTTTCGTTGCACTTCCCGCACGTCGGGATAGCACTTTAATCCCTCTATTTCTTTTTCCCGGGGATTAACGGGATAAATTTCCCCCTGATAGCCGGAGTCAATAATATTTTTAACCAGGATGTGGCCGACTTTGCCGGGAGTTTTAGAGGCGCCGATCACGGCTACCGATTTTGGCTTCAAAAGAGCGGAAAGAGTCACTTTTATCTCCTATCTGCCAATATTTTTTGCAAATATTAAAGATAAAGTAAAAAAGTTTTGGCCCTGATTATACTTTACCCCTTTGTACTCCCCCTATACGTTTTTTCATCCAGATTTTAACCATGCTATCAAGTTTTGATAAAATTTTGGATAAAATTTATAATTTTATTAACATTAAACGGAAATTCGATTTTTAATTTTTTAGTTGATTGCCACTTAACATTTATTGTATAATTTTTAAAACATGCGGAGTCGTTGATAAAAAATAGATTAGGCGGTCAGGATTTTATTGAAAAGGGAGGATTTGCGGGGATGGACAGGACCGATCTGAAATCTTTAAACGAGGAGTTGAGCGAGAAAGAAAAGCAAATCAGGGCCGGCGGGGCCCCCAAGTATCACCAGGCCAACGCCAGCAAGGGAAAGATGTTTGTCCGGGACCGGTTAAAGCTTCTTTTGGACCCAGACGCCCCCTTTTGCGAAGACGGGTTTTGGGCCAACAACCTGGCGGCGGATTTGCCCGCCGACGGCGTGGTGACCGGGGTGGGGAAAATCCACGGCCGGACGGTTTGCGTGATGGCCAACGATTCTACGGTCAAGGCTGGTTCCTGGGGGTGGCGCACCGTCGAAAAGATCTTGCGCATCCAGGAAACGGCCATGGACTTAAAAGTGCCCATGCTCTACCTGGTGGATTCGGCCGGAGCCAGGATCACCGACCAGGTGGAGATGTTTCCCGGCCGGCGGGGGGCGGGGGCGATTTTTTACAACGAAGTGAAGCTCTCGGGCGTAGTCCCGCAGATCTGCCTGCTCTTTGGCCCCTCGGCGGCGGGCGGGGCGTACATCCCGGCCTTTTGCGACGTGGTTTTCATGGTAGAAGGCAACGCCAGCATGTATCTGGGCTCCCCCCGCATGGTGGAAATGGTGATCGGAGAAAAAACCACCCTGGAGGACCTGGGCGGGGCGCGGATGCACTGCACGGTCAGCGGCTGCGGCGATCTGCTGTGCAAAACGGAAGCCGAGGCCATTTCAGCCTGCCGCCGGTACCTGACCTACATGCCCCAAAATTACCTGGAAAAGCCCGCCGCGGCCCAGGCGCTTCCTGCTGCCGAGGGCCGCGAGATAGAAGACATCATCCCTCCCCTGGAAAGCGAACCCTTTGATATGTATGAAATCATTCACAGAATCATCGACCGGGACTCCTGGTTCGAAATCAAGGAACTGTTCGCCCCGGAATTGATCACCGGGCTGTGCCGGATCGGCGGGCGCGTCGTAGGCGTCCTGGCCAACCAGCCGATGAACATGGGCGGCGTGCTTTTTGTGGACTCCGCCGATAAAGGGGCGCGGTTTGTCAACCTCTGCGACGCCTTTAACATCCCCCTGCTTTTCCTGGCGGACGTACCCGGTTTTATGGTGGGTGAAGACGTGGAAAGACAGGGGATTATCCGCCACGGCGCAAAGTTTATCTCCGCCGTTTCCGAAGCCACCGTGCCCAAAATCTCCGTGATCGTGCGTAAAGCCTACGGGGCGGGCCTGTACGCCATGTGCGGCCCGGCCTACGATCCCGATTGCTGCCTGGCCCTGCCCAGCGCCCAGATTGCGGTGATGGGGCCGCAGGCGGCGGTCAAGGCCGTCTACGAGAACAAGATCAACGCGCTGCCGCCGGAAGAAAGGCCGGCCTTTATCAAGCAGAAGCAGGAAGAATACGTAAAGGACATCGACATTTACCGGCTGGCGTCCGAACTGGTGGTCGACCACATCGTGCGGGGGCGGGACCTGCGCGACGAGCTGATTGCCCGCTTCACCCTTTATGAATCCAAGACGCAGCGCTTTTCCGAGCGCAAACACCCCGTCTACCCCGTCTAGGGAAAGTGGACAGGGGAGAATAATATTGAAATAGATGGGAGCGAGAAGATGAACTACGAAACCATAAAACTGGCCAGGCAAGGGCACATCGCCGTCCTCTCCTTCAACCGCCCCGAGGCCATGAATGCGCTTTCCACCCAGATGGCCCGCGAACTGCTGGCGGCCTTAGAGGAGCTGGAGCAAGACGACGACGTTTTCGCCGCCGTCCTCACCGCCGAAGGGGACCGGGCGTTTTGCGTGGGGGCGGACCTGAAGGAAAGAAAAAATATGAGCAAGGAAGAAATGAAAAAGCAGCGCGCCCTTTTTGTCCGGGCCTTTAGCGCCGTGGCGATGTTCCCCAAGCCCCTGGTGGCGGCGGTGAACGGCTTTGCCTTAGGCGGCGGGTGTGAGTTCGCCCTGGGCTGCGATTTTATCGTCGCCTCGGAAAACGCCAGCTTCGGCCTGCCGGAAGTGGGGCTGGCGATTATCCCCGGCGGGGGAGGCACGCAGTTGCTGCCGCGCATAATCGGGCGCAATAAAGCGAAGGAGCTGATTTTTACGGGCCGGCGCATTTCCGCTGCCGAGGCCTACCGGCTGGGCCTGGTCAACTACGTGGTGCCCCCGGCGGAATTGATGCCGAAAACCATGGAAATCATGGCGGAGATAGTGAAAAACGGCCCCATTGCCCTGCGGCAGGCCAAGCGGGCGATCAACCTGGGCGTGGAGCTCGATTTAAACACCGCCTTTGCCCTGGAGGCGGAGTGCTACAACGTCTGCCTGGCTACGGAGGACCGGGACGAAGGTCTGCGCGCCTTTAATGAAAAAAGAAAGCCCGTTTATAAAAACAGGTAACTCCAAAAAACTTACATTTAACTGAGGGGATGGGTAAGCGTGGGCAGTGTTAAAGATCTGCAGGTTCTTAAACCCCCTACGGCCGGAGAGGGCGGCCTCGGGAGGTTTTTCTTCTCCGATCGGTATTCGGTTTTTGATTGGGGGGAAATGCCGGATTATATTCAAAATAAAGGGGCTTCCCTGTGCCTGGTGAGCGCCTACTTTTTTGAGCGCCTGGAGGAGAAAGGAATAAACACCCACTACCTGGGGGTAGTGGAAAACGGCAAACCAAAAAGGCTCGCGGAATTGTCAGGACCTGCAAATTCCATGGAGGTCAGGTTGCTCAGGGTAATCAAGCCGGCGGTTAAAGGGTCCGGCTACGACTATTCTATCTATCGGGAAAAAATGGGAAATTTTCTTATCCCCCTGGAAATAATCTACCGCAATTCTCTGCCGGCGGGGTCCAGCGTTTTCCGGAGATTAAAGGAAGGCAATTTAAGGCTGGAAGACCTGGGTTTAAAGGAAATGCCTTTCCCTGGCCAGGTCCTGGAAAGACCCTTGCTTGATGTTTCTACCAAGCTGGAGGCAAGCGACAGGTACATAAACTGGGAGGAGGCAAAAGAGATTGCCGGGTTAAATGAGGACGAAGTCGAAGAAATCAAGAGGGTAGCGCTGCTGATTGGCGAATTGATTACGGCAGAGGCCGGCAAAGCGGGGCTCGTTAATGAAGATGGAAAAGTGGAACTCGGTTTTGACGAGAATCGGAAACTGGTAGTGGTCGATGCTTTAGGTACCTTAGACGAGTGCCGCTTTACTTTTCGCGATGTTCCCGTAAGTAAGGAAGTAGCCAGGATTTTTTATAAAGATACGGCCTGGTACCAGGAGGTAGAAGAGGCTAAAAAGAGGGATAAAATTAAATGGAAGGAAATGGTTAAGCAGTCTCCCCCGCCGTTGCCGCGACGGTTGCGGGAATTGATCGCCATGCTTTATTGCGTCAGCGCCAATGAAATAACCGGCAGAACATGGTTTAAAAATATGCCTCCTTTGGCGGAGGTGGTGGAGGAGATAAGGCAGGTATTGGGGCTAAAGTAATATAAAGTAATATTATATTATTTTCAAACGATAATTTATTGGGAGGCAGGTTTTATGAAAAAGTGTCCTGTATGCGATGTTTTTATGAACGAAGTTTCCAAAGTAGGTGTGCTTATTGACGTTTGTCCCGAATGTCGGGGAACATGGCTTGATAGAGGGGAGTTGGATAAAATTTTAGAGCGCTTAAGAGATGCGGGAAGAGAATGGGATGAGGATTACAAAAGATATCCGGATCACTTCAAGAAAAAGAAGAGTAAATGGAAAGAGAT
>DYES01000025.1 GCA_020725585.1 Desulfovirgula sp. | reverse complement strand
GCCCGTGGCGGATGATGAACGAGTGGGGAATTCCCACAATCTGGCAGGAAGTCTTGTTATATAAATACTTAATGAAGATTGCCGCCAGCGGTGCCTACATCCCGCCGGTTGCCGTGGCTGGCGGTTTCACCCTGGAAGATCACGTGTTTAAGGGATTGGCCTTGGGAGCGCCCTTTGTCAAGCTGATTGCGATGGCCCGGGCTCCCCTTACCGCCGCCATGGTCGCTAAAAATGTGGGCCAGATGGTCGCCAGGGGCAATCTTGTTCCCTTCTACCGCAGTTACGGGAATACGGTGGACAAGGTGTTTTTAAATGCCGCCGAGTTGAAAAACCGTTACGGCCCCCGGTTTAAGGATTTTCCCATCGGGGCGCTGGGAGTGTACAACTACTTTGAGCGGCTCAAGCAAGGCCTTTGCCAGTTGTTGTGCGGAGCGCGCAAGTTTAGCATAGATTTAATGTCCAGGAAGGACCTGGCCGCCTTAACCACAGAGGCCGCGAAAGCGACCGGGATAACCTACATCAGCAACGTAGATGCCGAGGAGGCGGATAAGATCCTGGACAGCATCACAGCAAGGAGGGAGACTTATGTGTGGAATCGCCGGTGTCTTGTATAAAAATAAAATCGGCCCGGTAGGCAAGGATCTGGTCAACCTGGTCTACGGCATCCGCCACCGCGGCGAGGATTCCTGCGGGGTAGCCCTTTTTACCGGGGCAAAAGCCAGCGACGAGCACCACTGGCTGCTGGAAGTCAGGCTGGAAGCAGGCCGGGAGCGGGCCGGCCTGCTCGAAACGGTTGCCCGCGTTTTAAACGAAAGGTCCGGGCGCTTGCTGAGCTGCACGCAGCGCGGAACCATCCTTATTTTGGAGATTGAGTACGGTGCTTCGGTGGCCGATTTGTGTTACGCCCTCGACCGGGTGCAGGTGCAAACCGTCAGCATAGGGAAAAATCTTCATTTGTATAAAGATTTGGGCACCGGGGACGTCCTCGACCGGGATTACGGCTTCAGCGAAATCGAGGGCACCCACGGCATTGGGCATACCCGGCTGGCTACGGAGAGCAGAGTGAGCCCCGATCGCTCGCACCCTTTTTGGGCGTACGGGTTTGCGGATGTGGCGATCGTCCACAACGGGCAGCTGACGAACTATTACAAGCTGAAACGTTATTTTCAGCGGTTGGGTTACCAGTTCAGGACGGATAACGATTCCGAGTTAATTGCCATTTACTGCGCCCATTACCTTAAGGAAGGCTTCTCGTTGTTTGAAATACTGGAACGCAGCGTTACAGAGCTGGACGGCACATATACTTTTCTGGTGGCCACTCCCGACCAACTTGGTTTTGCCAAGGACAAGCTGGCCGCTAAACCGCTGGTCTACATAGACCTCGAGGACCGGGTCGTGCTGGCTTCGGAAGAGGTCGCCCTGCGCACCGTCATCACGGATATGAGCGTTGACGTGGAGGAGCCCCCGCCCTTCACCGTAGGCTGCTGGTCGGTGACGGGGGAAAAGCAATACCGGAAAATATTCTATAAGGCGGTGGGGCTGGAATGATTACTTTAGATGCGGATAAACTCAGCGTGACGGAAATAAACAGGGCGCTGCGCGAAGCCGGGGAAGCCGGTGAAGAGGTGGAGGTGATCAACACGCGGGCCAGGCACCATCTGGGCGTGGGTATCCTGGCTCCCGTCAAGGTAACCTTCCGCGGCAGCGTGGGTTACTTTTGCGGCGGATTGTGCGACGGGCCGGTGATAAACGTACTGGGCAGCGTGGGCTGGTGCGCCGCCGACAATTTTATGTCGGGAGAGCTGATTGTCGAAAAAAATGCCGGCAGCTGCGTGGCCCCGGGAATGCGCGGCGGAACTCTATTGGTCAAAGGGAATATCGGCTCGCGGGCCGGCCAGGTAATGAAGGACGGGAACATTATCGTGTGCGGAAATGCGGGCTTTATGACGGGTTTCATGCTCATTAACGGGAATATCATCATTCTTGGCAACGCCGGCGACCTGCTCGGGCACTACATGATCGGAGGCAGCATTTTTGTGGGCGGCCAGATCTTAAGCCTGGGTGTAGATGCGGAAGAAGCGGAAGTTACCCCGGGCGACAAGTTGTTTTTGGAAAAGATCCTGGACCAGTACAAACTCCCGAACCCCGGCAGGTTTAGAAAATTCGTCTCCGGCAAAAAGTACCACCATTATGGAAAGAGGGTATATTAAAATGGGTAGCGTGAAAACCTGGGATGCAGATATAATTAAGCAAATTCAGGCGAAAGCAAACAGCGGGCGGAATCTGGTGAGCGGCTTTGGAGCCAAAAAGCCCCTTCCCTCCTTTGATGATTTGACTTTTCTGCCCGCTGCTTTAAGCCGGATGTGCATCGATGCGCATAAGGAAGAGTGCAATACAAAAACGGTTTTGGGTGCGCGTTACGCCAAAAAACCCATTGAGCTGGAAACCCCCATTTTGATCGCCCCCATTTCTTATGGAGCAGTTTCGAAAGAAGTGAAAATGGCCTTCGCCAGGGCTTCGACGCTGGCCGGCACGGCCAGCAGCACGGGGGAGGGGGGGATGCTGCCGGAAGAGAGGGAACTGGCCAGGATTTTGTTTTATCAGTGCACCCCGGGGCGTTACGGTTTCAATCCGCGCGACCTGATCCGGGCCGACGCCGTGGAGCTGTTTATCAGCCAGGGGGCCAAGCCCGGTTCGGGCGGCCACCTGCAGGGAGCGAAGATAACGGCGGAGATCGCCAGGGTGCGGGGCCTGCCCATCGGAATCGACCTGCGCAGCCCCAGCAGGCACCCGGACTGGATGGGCGCCGACGACCTGGTCTTAAAGATCATTGAGCTGCGCGAGGCCACGAACTGGGAGATTCCCGTGTCGCTGAAAATAGCGGCAGGCCGGGTCAAAGAGGATATCAAGATCGCCGTCAAGGTGGGCGCTGACATAATTGCCTTAGACGGCATGCAGGGGGGCACCGGCGCGGGCCCCGACGTGCTGAAAGAAAATGTAGGCATTCCTACCATCGCGGCGCTCGTGCAGGCTATGGAGGGCCTGCGGGAAGAAGGGATGGAGGACGCCATTGACGTGGTGATCATGGGCGGCATTCGCGACGGCGCCGACGTGGCCAAGGCGCTGGCCCTGGGAGCCAAAGCAGTCTGCCTGGGTACGGCGTCGCTGGTTGCCCTGGGTTGCCGCGGCTGCCGGCAATGTTCGGAAAACAAATGCCCTGCCGGGTTGTGTACGCAGGATCCGGAGCTGCGCAAGCGGTTTGACTGGGAGCAGGGCGCCGAAAAACTGGCTAACCTGATTTACGCGATGACTGATGAAATTAGAATGATCACCCGGGTATGCGGTAAAACCGACGTGCATAACCTCGAGCCTGAAGATCTGCGGGCCCTTTCGGTAGACGCTTCCGCCATTACCGGAATACCGATGGTAGGTTCCGACCTGGTGATCGGGCGCCAGGTGAAATAAAAAAGATTGTATTCCAAGAAAATTTTCAGGGGGTGAGGGTTTCCTTGAAGAAATTTAAGATCCAGGTGGGGAACAGGGTATTTGAAGCGGAGCTTCTGGAAAGCGCCGCTCCAAATATCTGCGCGAAATTCCGCTCCGCGCTGCCGGTGCAGAGCTTTTGCGTACACGCCAAATTTGCCGGGCGCGAGCTGATTATCATGGTTCCCTTCTTTGCCGAAGCAGAAAACGAGGTCTTAAACGTCAAGCCGGGCGATATCGGCTACTATCCGGGCAGGCAGACCATCTGCATATTTTACGGCGATACGACGCCTTTCGGAAAGGTCAGCGTTTTTGCCCGCTTAACCGGGTCGCCGGGCGAGGTATTTCCGGTGGGAGACGAAATTCTAGAAAAGGGGTGGTTGCCTGCAAAGCTGGAAAGTGCTTAAGCAATGTTTGAACGTAAGGGGGTGTTTACAAAAGTGGCTTACCGATTAAAGGAAACAAAAGTGATAACCGAGGCGCAGGTGCTGGAAGCAATTCGCCAGGGGCATAAAGAAATCATCGTCGACCCCGCCTGCGTGGTTACGCCGCTGGCTAAAGACCTGATTGCCCAGCAGCGGATCACTTTGGTGAAGGGGGGTGCCGGCGAGAGCGGAAGCGGCTCCGCCTGCTCCTCGGGCAGTTCCTATTGCATCCGCTGCGGGGCGTGCAAAGAACCGTCCTTCACCGGGGCCGAGCCGGCCGAAAGCGTTTCCGAGATGATCAAGAGGCTGGACGCTTTCCTGGCTTACTGCTGGGCGGACGGGGAGCCCGAAGACATCCGGCTCTTGCGCCGGCACACGCTCCCGCCCATGGGAAACATGCCCTGCGTGTTTTACGCAAACTTTGACCTGTTTTGGGCGGGAGAAAACATTCAGGTTTTCCGGCTCCTGGCCCAAAAAAGGAGCGTGCCTTTAAAAGAGCTGTGCACAGCCTTCGGGGCGGTCCTGGAACGGCATGCTGCCCGCCTTTCCAAGTGGAAGATGGAGCAAACGGTCTCCCTGCTCAAGGTGTTGAGCGATTTCTTTAAGCAGGGCCGGCCGAAGAGCTACGAAGATTTTCTCGCCGTCACCGAAAAGGCCATGGTGGCTCTGGATAAAATCCAAAGCTACATAGATGCCATTTTGCCCTGGTCGCATCTGGATAAAGCGCTCAGTTTAAGGCCCCCGCTGTGCGAAATTGTTTCCCTGGCGGGAGGGGAGCGGTATGTCAGCGACGCGAGCTCCTGCCAGGACTGCAGCGTACAGAACTGTCCAGGGGGAGACTGTTCCGCGCAGGAAGGCGAAAAAAGCGTACCGCTGGAAAAAATAGTGGAACAGATCGTTAAAGAAGTCTGCTCCCAATTACGGAGCTGCTGATAAAAATTTTTAAGAACGCTAATTAAATAACTAACCAAAGGAGGAATTTTTAATGAGTGAAGCTTTGGGCATGATCGAAACCAGAGGTTTTGTCGCCGCTTACGAGGCAGCCGACACCATGGTGAAGGCCGCCAACGTGAAGCTGATCGGTATGGAGAAAGCGGGTTCGGGATTAGTCTCCGTTTACGTGCGCGGGGAAGTCGGGGCGGTTAAGGCGGCCACCGATGCCGGCGCGGCGGCGGCCGCCCGGATCACCGAAGTCATCGCCGTCCACGTCATTCCGAGGCCGCACCCCGATCTGGAGGAAGTTCTACCGAAGGGCATGGAAAAATAAGTCTTTTCCAGACCGGCGGGGGCTCTAGAGAGGGGGTCTTTTGATGAATGTGGATGCCTTGGTGCGCGAGGCGACGGCCCGGGTCGTCCAGCACCTGCAGGTGGCGCTGAAAAAGATCGTGGTGGGTGTGTCCGTGCGCCATGTGCATTTGTGCCGCGAGGATTTAGAAAAACTGTTTGGTCCGGGATACCAGTTGCAAAAATTACGCGACCTCACCCAGCCGGGAGAGTTTGCTGCTCGGGAAACAGTGACCGTAGTGGGGCCCAAGATGCAAGCCCTCTACAGGGTACGCATCTTGGGACCCCTGCGCCCCCATACGCAGGTGGAATTATCCCAGACGGACGGTGTTTCCATCGGGTTGAACTTGCCGGTGCGCAAGTCTGGGGACCTGAAGGGTGCCGCGCCGGTGACGCTGGTTGGGCCTTATGGTTCTGTTTACCTTCCGGAGGCCGCCATTCGAGCCAACCGCCATATCCATATGGATGACCTGACGGCGGGTATCCTGGGTTTGAAAAATGACGACGAGGTAGAGGTGCGGGTTTCCGGGTTGAAGCCCACCGTGTTTGGCGCCGTTCAGGTGCGGGTAAGCAAAAAGTTCGTTACGGAAATGCATATCGATACTGATGACGCCAACGCGGCGGGCTTGAAATGCGGTGATCAAGTGGAGTTAGTTTTGCCCCAGGAAGGGGGAATCAAACATTGATTTTGGCAGAAGTAATCGGGAGCGTTGTCTCCACCACCAAAACGCCCAGCCTGACCGGGTTTAAGCTGCTGCTGGTTCAGCCGGTGAGCGTCGGCGGCGCGGCCCGTCCGCCCTTGGTGGCCGCTGATGTAATCGGCGCCGGTATAGGTGAAAAAGTGCTGGTTGCGGAGGGGGCCGCCGCCCGGCATGCTTTAGGCGATCCAAAACTGGCTATCGATGCCGCCGTGGTAGGAATTGTGGATTCGGTAGAGGTGGCGTCTCAGTTGCCTGCGTCTTCACCTTCCTCGTGCAGGTGAAGCGGGCTGGGCTTAACTTTTGAATCAAGGCGGTTAGGGGTGAGAAAGTGCTGGACGAGCAGCGCATTGCGCAGATAGTTTCCCAGGTGCTCAAGGAATTGCAGAAATCACCCGGGGGAAGTTATTGGTCCCAGGAAACGGCCGGCGAGCCGGGCCCGGTTTTTGCCTCTCCGGATGAAGCGCTCAAAGCGGCGGACCGCGCCCAGAAAGACTTGCTGGCGCTGCCTCTGGAGAAGCGGGGGCAGTTGATTCAGGCGCTTCGGGAAACGGCCCTGGCGAACGCCGAAAAGCTGGCGAAAATGGCTTACGAGGAAACCCGGCTGGGCCGCCCCGACCATAAGACGATCAAAAACCAGTGCGCCGCCAGAATGACGCCGGGGATGGAAATCTTGGTCAGCGAGAGCAAAACGGGGGATTATGGTCAGTTTTTGGTGGAAAGGAAGCCTTTCGGGGTGATCTTTTCGCTGATGCCGGTCACCCACCCGGTGGCGACGATGGTGAACCACGCCATCGCCATGATTGCCGCCGGCAATGCGGTTGTTTTTTCGGCCCACCCGCGGGCGCTTCAATGCTCGCTGGAGACGGTCCGGATTTTAAACAAAGCCCTGGTCGAAGCCGGCGGCCCGCCTAACCTGGTCGGCATAGTCGGCAAGTCGGATGTGGCTTTGTCTCAGGAAATGATGAAACACCCCCTGGTCAATCTGGTGGTGGCTACCGGCGGGCCGGCGCTGGCCAAAGCGGCCCTGACCTCCGGCAAAAAGGCCATTGTCGGCGGGCCGGGGAACCCGCCGGTCATTGTGGATGAAACGGCCGACTTGGCGAAAGCGGCCAGGGACATTATGGCCGGCGCCGTTTTTGATAATAACCTGCTCTGCGTGGGCGAAAAAGCAATCATTGCCGTCGGGGGGATCAAAAAGGACCTGGCCCGCGCATTTGCCGACCGGGGGACATACCTGCTCAGCGACGAAGAGGCACGCCGGGTTACCGGCCTGGTGATCAAGGACGGCAAGCTCAACCCTGCGTACGTTGGCCAGGACGCGCGGGTAATCTTAAACGATGCCGGTATCAGGGCTCCCGAGGGAACGGAGATGGCCCTTTTGGAAGCTGAGGTCGGCCACCCGCTGGTTGTTTACGAACAGATGATGCCGGTCATTCCCCTGTTGAGCGTGTCGGATTTTGAGCAGGCCGTGGAGCTCGCCCGCAAAATTGAAAACAACTTTGGCCACACCGCGGTGATTCATTCCCAAAATCTGAAGCGGATTCACTATTTTATCATCAGAATGAACACCACTATGGTGGTCGTCAACGCTCCTTCGTATTCCCCGCTGGGCATTGAGGGCGAGGGTGTCTTTGGGCATACCATTGCCGGTCCTACCGGGGAAGGGATCGCCACGGCGAAAACATTTACCAGAGTGAAGTATACAGTTAGTGGTCTGGTTGGCTAGAAGGTGGAAGCATGACCGAAGGCTTAAAAGAGGCTGTCCGGATGGCCGGCGTGGTGGGTGCGGGCGGGGGAGGTTTTCCTACCTACGCCAAACTCCTTGCCGGGGCGGAGGTAATTTTAATCAACGGCGCTGAATGCGAGCCGCTGCTCCGGGTCGACCAGCAGCTGCTCCGGGATGAGACCGGCCTGGTGATCGAAGGACTACGGACTCTTGTGCGGGCCTGCGGCGCGCGCCGGGGAGTGATTGCCTTGAAAGCCAAATACAAAGAGGCGGTTCTCAAGGTGAAGGAACTTATCTCGAGGGGCGCTTCCGGGGGCGAGTTCGATGTTTTCGAGCTAGGCGACTTTTATCCCGCGGGGGATGAGCACGTTCTGGTTTACGAAGCGCTGGGGAAAATTATTCCCGAAGGGGGCCTGCCCATCCAGGTTGGGGTGGTGGTGGCCAACGTCGAAACGGCGTATAACGTAGCCCTGGCCATGGAAGGCCGGCCGGTGGTGGAAAAGTTTGTAACCGTTACGGGGGCGGTAAAAAACCCGGTCACTGTGCGCGTGCCGGTGGGCGTGGCGATCCGCGACTTGCTGGAATTGGCCGGCGGCCCCGCGGTCGCGCCCTTTGCCGTCATTGAGGGCGGGCCGATGATGGGCCGCGAGGTAGACCCCCGGGAGCCGGTGACCAAAACGACAAAGGGGATTATTGTTTTGCCCGCCGACCACCCGTTGATCTACCGAAAAAGGGCGAATTCGGCCGCTGCTGCCTCCCTGGCACGCACCGTGTGCATGCAATGCCGGTTTTGCACGGATCTGTGCCCGCGCCGCCTGCTGGGACACCACCTGGAGCCGCATCGGATAACGAGGGCGGTAGGTTCTGGGCGGGCGTTTGCGCCGGAAGAAGTCACGCAGGCGTTTTTATGCGTTTCCTGCGGCGTTTGTGATTATTTTGCCTGCCCGCACGGCATTTCCCCGCGCCTGATCTTTAATGAGATTAAAAAAATCCTGGCGCAAAAAAAGGTCCCCAATCCTCACCGGGCTGCCGATCTCCAGCCCGAGGAAATGCGCCGGTGGAGGAAAATACCTTCCCAACGCCTGCTTGTCCGCCTGGGGCTCGAAGATTACGAGCACCCCGCTCCGCTAATTGCGGATCGTGACTCGCTCATGCGCGAAGTGAAAACAGTTACCTTGCCCCTCAAGCAAGCTGCGGGGGCCGTGCCAAAGCCCGTGGTGAGGCCGGGGGAGCGGGTGGAAAAAGGCCAGGTGATTGCCGAGGTTCCGGCAGGAAGCCTGGGAGTACCATTGCATGCCAGCATAAGCGGAGTAGTCAGGAAAGTCTCTCCGGAAATGGTTATTGAAAAGGTGGGCAAGGAATGACTGGGAAAGCCTTGGGAATTTTGGAAATCGGTTCAATCGCCAGGGGCGTTGTGGTAGCCGATGTAGTGACCAAAACGGCCGCTGTAGAGCTTATTAAAGTAGCCCCCGCCTGCCCGGGTAAATTTATCGTTATTTTTGGGGGAGAGATCGGTCCGGTGAGCGCCGCCCTGGCTGCCGGAAAGGCTGCCGGAAAGGGAGACGTGCTCGGCACTTTTCTCGCCGGAAACCTGCATGCCGGTATTTTTCCTGCTTTGGCGGGCGCCGTCGCCCCCCCGGCCGCCGGAGCGCTGGGGGTAATCGAAACCTATACGGCGGCCGCCGCCATCAACGCCGCCGATGCAGCAGCGAAGGCGGCCGACGTGCAAATTGTGGATATTCGGCTGGCCTACGGCCTCGCCGGCAAGGCGTATGTTTTAATGACCGGAGAGGTGGCCGGTGTGCAGATGGCGGTGGCGGCCGCCGAGAAGCACGTTGCTGAGGAGGGGCCGGTCGTCGGTACGGCGGTTATTTCCGCTCCGTATAAAGAGTTATGGCAGAAGCTTCTCTAAAAAGGGGTATGTTTTATGCGCGTTTTGGTTCTCAACTGCGGAGGCTCCTCCGTCAAGTTCAGTCTTTTTGAAATGCCTGCGGAAATAGAGATCGCCAAAGGATCTGTCGACAAAATCGGCGGTCCGGGTGCTGTTTCCAACTTTTGGCTGCAGGGAGAGGATAAAGTCAGCCGGTCGCTATCCGTAAAAAACCACGAAGAGGCGATCAGGCATATTTTGAAGCTGCTGCAGCCCTTGTTGGCGGAAATGCCTGTGGGGGCGGTAGGGCACAGGGTTGTGCACGGGGGGGACCGCTTTACGGGCACAGTGCGCATAAACTCCGAGGTGCTGGAGGTTTTGCACGCCTGCAGCCAGCTGGCACCCCTGCACAATCCTCCGGCCATAAAAGGAATTGAAGCTTGCCTGGCGGTGCTCCCCGAGATACCCCAGATCGCCGTTTTTGATAACGCCTACCATCAGGATTTGCCGCCCGCGGCGTTTTTGTACGCCTTGCCCTACGAGTTTTACGAAAAGTACAGGTTCAGGCGCTACGGCTTTCACGGTCTGGCCTTTGCGTCCATGACCGCCCAGGCCAGTGCCCTGGTCGGGGTTGCAAGGGAAAAGCTGCGCATTGTTTCCCTGATGCTGGGCAGCGGGACGACGGCCAACGCCACTATGTACGGGCGCTCGGTAGAGGTGAGCACCGGTTTTACGCCTGCTGAGGGGCTGGTGCAGTCAACGCGCTGCGGAGATGTGGACCCCGCCATGTTAATCCACATTATGCGGGAACTGCAGTTAAACCCCGGGGAAATGGATGAAATAATCTACAAAAAATCCGGATGGCTGGGACTCTCTGGAATCAGCGTGGACATGGAAGAGCTGGAGCGAAGCGCGGCTCAAGGCAACTCCCGCGCGCGGCTGGCCATCGAAGTGTTTGTGCACCGCGCGAAAAAATACGTCGGGGCATACGCGGCGGTAATGGGTGGGCTGGATGTGCTGGTTTTTGGAGGGGGCGTCGGCGAAAACAGCCCCTTTATTCGTCGCCTTATTTGCACAGGGCTCGAGTTTCTGGGCATAATTCTCGACGATTCGAAAAACCGGGAAATAAAATATGGTCTTGTTTCGGCCCCGTCCTCCAGGGTGAAGGTCGTCGTCGTACCCGTTCGCGAAGATATCGTAATCGCCCGGGAAACGGCGCGTTTGGCAAAAGGCTTGCCTGTCTCCGGAGGGGAGTCATGCCGTTTTGAGAAAGGATAAACTGTTTTTTAGCAGAGTAAAAACTTGTCAATACAACTGAACAGAAAGTATGGTGGGGTATATTGGCTGCCGTTACAGATGCGAAAGAAAACTTTGCCTTGTTCGAGCTAATGGCCACGGCGGCGGGGGCGGAGGTTTATCGGGCGCACGGCCTCGCCGCCGCCAAAGACAGGTTGGTGACGCTTTTGAAATTGCTAAGGCCGGGAAAAATTGTCGCCTGCGAGGGCGGGCTGCTGGAGAAACTGGCGCTCCCCGCGGCAGCCGAGCAGATCGGTGCCGCACTTTTTACCGACCGGCTCCGCTTGCATGCCCCGGCAGCGGATTTGGGCGTTTCCGAGATGGACCTGGGGATTGCAGAAACAGGCAGCATTGCCCAGGACGCGACAGATGTTAAAAAAAGACTGGTTTCCACGCTTCCTCCCGTGCACCTGGCCTTACTGCGGGCGCAAGCGATCGTCCCCACCTTCCGGGAGGCCATCTTAAAAGCCGCAGAAAAGAATGGTCCGCCGCCGTACTGGACCGTCATTACAGGGCCCAGCAGAACGGCGGACATTGAAAGAGTGCTGACGGTCGGGGTGCACGGGCCGTACCGCCTGTTAATTGTTGTGGTTGGCGAGGAAAGCGAAATCTAGATAATTTTAAGGTGATTACAAATGGCGGATAAGCAAAGTGAACTTAAACAGGCGATCAAAAGAGCCCTGGCCAACAAAAACCTGGGGAAGGCGCTAGGCCGTTTTGCGGACGCTTACCTGCCGGCACGGGCAAAAGCCTGGCAGGGAAAGGATTTTTTCCTGGTCCGGGAAGAAATCAGGCGGGCGAAACAAAAAACCGTTGATTGCCTGGAGGAGCTGGCGGAAAAGTTCGTTGCCAGCGCCACCAGCCGGGGAGCACACGTTTTTCAAGCCAAAGACGCCTTGTCTGCCTGCCAGTACATATTGAATTTGGCTCGCGATAAGGGTGTCGATCTCGTGATCAAGTCCAAATCCATGGCCAGCGAGGAAATTCACCTGAACAAATATTTAGAAAAGGCCGGGATAGCGGTTACGGAAACAGACCTGGGCGAGTGGATCATCCAGCTGTGCGGTCAAAGGCCATCCCATATGGTGATGCCGGCCATTCACCTGACCAGGCAAGAGGTAGCGGAAATATTTTCGCGGGAAGTCAAGGAAAGCCTGGAAAGTGACATCCCCCGCCTGGTGAAAGTTGCCCGGGAACAGTTGCGCCAGAAGTTTTTAGGGGCCCAAATGGGTGTTTCCGGCGCCAATGTGGCGGTAGCCGAAACGGGCACCATTTTTCTCATGACCAACGAAGGCAATGCACGCCTGCTGACCACCCTGCCCCCTATTCACGTGGCCATCGTCGGCCTGGAGAAGCTTGTGGAGCGCTTGCCCGATGCCGTTCCGATCCTGGAGGCGCTGCCCCGGTGCGCCACTGGCCAGCAGCTCACCAGTTATCTGACCATGATTACCGGCCCTACAAAGGTGGAAACTCCGGAAGGAGAGACCAGGCTCAAAGAACTGCATATCGTTTTGCTGGACAATGGGCGGCGAAAATTGGCGGCCGATCCCGAATTTAACGATTCTTTGCGGTGCATCCGCTGCGCTTCGTGCCTCAATGTCTGCCCGGTATTTCAGCTGCTCGGCGGGCACGTTTTCGGCCATATTTACACCGGCGGGATCGGGACAATTTTGACCGCTTTTTTTGGTTCGGGGCAGGAAGCTGAAGACCTCCAGGCCCTTTGTCTGGGATGCCAGCGGTGCAAGGAATACTGCCCGGCGGGCATCGACATTCCACAAATGATTCTGGAACTGCGTAAACGCTACCATGGGGGTCGCCTGCTGCCGCCCGGGCAAAGGATTTTTATGGAAAAAGTTATGCCTAATCGCAAGTTATTTCATATCCTTTTAAAAACTGCCTCCCGGGTTCAAAAGCCGTTTACCGGGGGCCAGCCGCTGATCCGCCATCTTCCCCTTTACCTGAAAGGCTTAACGGAAGGGCGCAGCCTCCCCGCGCTTGCCCAAAAGTCCCTTCGGGACAGCCTGGGGGACGCCGAAGAATTTTGCGCCGGGCCGGCGGGCCAGCCGGTTCACCACCGGGTCGGCTTTTTTGCCGGCTGCCTGGTTGATTTTGTTTATCCGGAAATCGGCCGGGCCGTTCTTGAGACCCTTGTTTACCTGGGCTGCACGCCTGTGTTTCCGCCGGGGCAGAACTGCTGCGGGTTTCCGGCCGAGCACGCCGGTCTTCAGGAGGCCGCTGTGGAACTGGCCAGGCAAAATATCAAAGCCTTTGCCGATGCCAACGTGTCTTTTGTGGTGACCGCCTGTCCCACCTGCGCGGTGAGCCTGAAAAAAAGCTATCCGAAGCTGTTCGCTGACGATCTGGCCTGGTTGCAAAAGGCGCGCGAGCTGGCCGATAAGGTTGTGGATTATGCCAGCTTTATCTTGAGGCGGCTGGGTGAGAAAGATGCGCAGCCGGCCTGTCTGTCCGGCGAGCCGGTTACTTATCACGATTCCTGCCATTTAAAGCGCAGCCTGGGGGTTTTTCGGGAGCCAAGGGGGCTGCTGCAAAAACTGGGCGCTGAGATCAAAGAAATGACCTGGCCTGACCGGTGCTGCGGTTTCGGCGGCAGCTACAGCATTCAATTTCCGGAATTAAGCACCCCTATATTGGAACAAAAAATCAATGATATAATGTCTACGGAGGCGAAAACGGTGGTCACCGATTGCCCGGGATGCGTGTTGCAAATAAGCGGCGGCCTTGATTACCGGAACATGCCTTTGCGGGTCAAGCACACAGCCCAAATAGTGGCGGAAAGTTTAAAGTGTAAAAAGTAGTTTTGATAAGGGGGTAGCTTTTTTGTTTGATAAAGACCCTTTAGGCAACCACAACAACGATCTCCTCAAATCCACCTTCCTCCAGGTAGAGCGGGCAGCCCATCACCTAAACCTCGACCCCGGCCTTTTGAAGATCCTCAAAGAGCCCAAACGCATCCTCACCGTCTCTGTCCCTTTGCGAAAGGACG
>DYES01000024.1 GCA_020725585.1 Desulfovirgula sp. | reverse complement strand
CACCAGTACCCGCACTGCTGGCGCTGCAAAAACCCCGTGGTCTTCCGGGCCACGGAGCAATGGTTCGCTTCGGTGGAGGGCTTCCGCCAGGCCGCCTTAGATGCCATCCGCCGGGTGAAGTGGATCCCCCCATGGGGCGAGGAGCGCATTTACAACATGGTGGCCAACCGCGCCGACTGGTGCATTTCCCGCCAGCGCACGTGGGGAGTGCCTATCCCCATTTTTTACTGTGCGCACTGCGGCAAGGAAATCATCAACGACCAGACCATCAAACACCTGCAGGAGCTCTTCCGCCGGCACGGCTCCGACATCTGGTTCGCCAATGAAGCGATGGAGCTGGTCCCACCCGGGCTCACCTGCCCGGAGTGCGGGGCGGCCGAATTTACAAAGGAAAACGACATCATGGACGTGTGGTTCGACAGCGGTACCAGCCACCTGGGGGTGCTGGAGCAGCCCGGGCTGTGGCCGGAGCTGCGCTGGCCGGCTGATCTCTACCTGGAGGGGAGCGACCAGCACCGCGGGTGGTTCAACAGCTCCCTTTCCACGGCGGTAGCCGTGCGCGGCGAGGCTCCCTACCGGGCGGTGCTCACCCACGGCTTTGTGGTCGACGAGCAGGGGCGAAAAATGAGCAAGTCCCTGGGAAACGTCATCGATCCCATGAAAGTGATCAAACAGCTGGGCGCCGACATCCTGCGCCTTTGGGTCAGCTCCGCCGACTACCGCAGCGACCTGGCGCTATCCGACAACATCTTAAAGCAATTGACCGACGCCTACCGCAAGATCCGCAACACCGCCCGGTTCCTGCTGGGGAACCTGTACGACTTCAACCCGGCAAAGGACCAGGTGGCCTACCGGGATCTACCGGAGGTGGACCGCTGGGCCCTTTTGCGGCTGGCCAGGATGACCGGGCGGGTTCTGGCCGCCTACAAGAACTACGACTACCACATCGTGCAGCACGCCATTCACAACTTCTGCGTGGTGGATATGAGCGCGCTCTACCTCGATATGGTTAAAGACCGGCTTTACGTATCGCCGGCGCGGTCGCTCACCCGGCGCGCCGCGCAAACGGTGCTCTACCAGGTGCTGCACACCCTGGTGCGCCTGCTCGCACCTGTCCTGGCCTTCACCAGCGAGGAGATCTGGCGCTATACGCCGAAGGAAGCGGGCGCGCCGGTGAGCGTCCAGCTCACCGACATGCCCGAAGTGAGGGAAGAGCACCTGGACGCGGAGCTGGAGCAAAAGTGGGAGCGCCTGCTGGCTGTGCGCGGCGAGGTAACGCGGGCCTTAGAGGAAGCCAGGCGGGAAAAGCTGATCGGCAACCCCTTAGAGGCGGCGGTGGATCTGTACGCTGAAGGTGATCTTTATGAGCTGCTCAGGCAGTCCCTGAGTGATCTGCCGCTGATCTTCATCGTCTCGGCGGTAAGCTTAAGCAAAATGGCAGAGAAGCCGGAAGGAGCGAGAATCCTCCCCGCCGGGGAAGTTCCCGGGCTTGCCGTCGGCGTCCGGCGCGCCCCGGGAGCCAAGTGCGTACGGTGCTGGAAATACAGCGAAGGACTGGGACAGGACGACGAGCACCCGGAACTGTGCCCGCGCTGCGCGGAAGCGGTAAGGAGCGTTGGAGCATAAATCCAAAAATAGTTTTTTCGGAGTCGATTATATATGGAACGGAAACGGCTTGTTCATTTATCATTATTGCCTGAATGATATAAGAGATAATTGAGAGACCGGCCAAAAGGCTGGTCTCTCAATCTTTTCTCTCGTTCATTACCTACTGTGCGGAACCGTTTCTATCTGCGCCGGAATTTCCCCCTGCGGCGCCGGCGCTGCTGCCCCCGGCGGGGTTGCTGCTGCCTGTGAGGATGAGTGGTTGGAGGCAGGTATGTTTTTTTACATAAGTAGTATACCATATCCTGGTTTTGATGCCAATATCCAATACTACAACTATAATCCGACATTAAAACCATAAAACTTCTCTACGACCGCCACAATATCCAATATATGATGAATCTTCGACCTTTATTTCGGAAGTTATTTGCCAAATATTTATCATAATATTGGCGTAAATTTTCGGCGGTTCCCCGCAGTTCGGAAGAACCTTTTTACGATTGCAAAGGAAAAGGGTTTAAAGAAAAAGGGTTTAAAGAAAAAGCAAGTCACCCCGAGAAGGGTGACTTTTCAAAAAGTAGTTTTTTGTTTTCACTTCGGCGGCATCCGCAGCGCCCCGTCGAGGCGGATGGTGGCGCCGTTGAGCATCGGGTTGCGGACGATCTGCTCCACGAGCAGGGCGTACTCCTGCGGCCGGCCCAGGCGGGAGGGGAAGGGAACCATGCTGCCCAGCGCCTCCCGCGCTTTTTCCGGCAGGCCGGCGAACATGGGGGTCTCGAAAATGCCGGGGGCGATCGTGACTACCCGGATGCCGTGCGCGGCGAACTCCCTGGCGATGGGCAGGGTCATCCCCACCACGCCCCCTTTGGAGGCGCTGTACGCCGCCTGCCCGATCTGGCCCTCGAAGGCCGCCACAGAGGCGGTATTGATAATGACTCCTCTTTCGCCATCCTGGTTGGGTGCGTTTTGGACCATCTTTTCCGCGGCCAGGCGGATCACGTTGAAAGTACCCACCAGGTTGACCTGGATGACCCGGTTGAAATTCTCCAGAGGCATGGGGCCTTTTTTCCCGATCACCTTTTCGGCCACCCCGATCCCCGCGCAATTGACGACAATGTGAATCGCTCCGAAGGATTCCACCGTCTTGTCTACGGCGCTCTGCACGCTTTCGCCGTCGACCACGTTGGTCTTTACAAAGATCGCGCACGCACCCAGCTCAAGAGCCAATTTATTGCCTGCCTCCTCGGCCAGATCGAAAACAGCCACTTTCCCTCCCTGCGCCGCCAGGTGGCGCACGGTAGCTTCACCCAGGCCGGAAGCGCCGCCGGTAACTACCGCAACTGAATTTTTGATTTCCATGTTTTCGCTCCTTCCTCGTGGTTAGAATTTAGTATATTTGGTCTATCATCCGTGATCTTAATTGATTAATTTATTCATCAGATTCTCTAATCCGGTTTCTTGATGAAAAATTGAAAATCGACCCCAGGCGATTTTTACCGTTGTCCAAAAAACCTCCGGCTCATGGCGACCACCCAACTCCAGTGCAATATGATATGCACGACCACCAGCACTGAAAAAATTACCGCCAGCCACTGGTGGATGTCCGTCCACGTGTGGCGGGCAAACACAAATACAGCCTCTTCCGCCCGCCCCCCGCCGCCTCGCCCCTGGCCGGGCAAAACAAACCAGCGGACAAACCCGGATACGGCCAGCCCCAGGCCTGCTAAAAAGAGAAGCCATCCCAGCCAGTAATTAACGAATGCCCTCGACACTTTAAAGCCTCCTCACCATGCCTTCAGCAATTCCAACAGGCGTTCCTTACTCACCCCGGAAACCCGAATGTTTTTATTTTTACCTTTCTGCCCCCCGACTATTTCCACCCGGGAAACGGGCACGCCCAATTTTTTTGCCAAAAGGGCCCGGCAGGCCTCGTTGGCCGCCCCTTCCACCGGCGGGGCGGTCACCCGGACGCGCAAAGATCCCTCGAAAATGCCGGCCAGCTCGTTGCTGGCGGCCCTGGGTTGAACGCGCACCTTAAGAAGTACCGCCTCGCCCTCCTGGCGGACGTCTAACATAACGGCTCACCCTCCAGATAAGCCCGGACAGCATCTAAAAACTCAGCGGCGCCATAAAGAATCTCTCTGGCATCTTCTGGTTCAATTTCGGTCATTTCTCCGTATCATCCTTCTTCATACGAGGATACCTTCTTTCTGAATAACCTTATACAATGGTGAGGCCGAAAGGGGGCCCTTTTGAACAGCCTCACGGGAAAACACGACCGGGGCAATAACTATATTGTGCTGAAAACCTACCTCCCAGGAATCTCGCTAATCAATCGCCGTTCCCAGCGCGTTAAGGAGCCAACCTCAAGATAAACATCCAGATCAGAATCATGCCTGGCGTCACCCCTGGCCCTGGAGCCAAAGATACGCATTTCGTAAAGCGGTATTTTCCCCTTTAGCTTTTTCTTTAACTTGCGGGCAACCGCAAGATCTTTTTTATTCATAACTCTCTCCATCCCAGCCCCGAAAAAGAAAACAGACAAAGGACTACAAATGCGCCCATTTAGGCCCCTTTACTATTGTACCTACTTCTCCGCGGCGATCAGCGCCGCTCCGTAGGCCCCCACAAGCTGCGGGTTCTTCGGCACGTGCACGGCCTGTCCCAGGTGGCGGCCCAACATCTCCACGATGGCGCCGTTTAAGGCCACGCCGCCCGTCATGGCCACCTTCGGCTCCACTCCTACCCGGTGGGCCATCCCTTCCAGGCGGTCCACCACCGCCTCGAAAAGCCCCCGGATGATTTCGTCCTTCGGCCTCCCCTGGGCGAGGTAGGAGATCACTTCCGACTCGGCAAAGACGGTGCACGTGCTGCTGATGGCCACCGCCTGCTGTGCCCGCCTGGCCAGCGCCGCCATTTCCTGCAGGTCGGTCTCCAGCGCTCTGGCCATCACCTCCAAAAAACGGCCCGTGCCGGCGGCGCACTTGTCGTTCATCACAAAATCAATCACCCGGCCCCGCCCGTCCAAACGAATCACCTTGCTGTCCTGCCCGCCCACGTCGATTACCGTGCGGGCCTCCGGGAAAAGGGCGTGCGCGCCGCGGCCGTGGCAGCTGATTTCCGTCACCTGTTTGTCCGCAAAAGGAATATTTGCCCGCCCGTAGCCGGTCGCCACGATCCTGGCCACCTTTTCCCGTTCCACGCCGGCCCGGGCAAGGGCTCTGGCCAGGGCTTCCTCGGCGCTGGCCCGGTTGTTCGTTCCCGTCGGCAAAAGCGCGTCTCCCAGCCACTCCCCGTCCACGAGCACCACCGCTTTGGTGGTTGTGGAACCGACATCAACACCTGCCGTGATCAAGGTCTTCTTCCTCCTTAAGAACAGGCCTCCCCGGCTACAAACCGGCTCCGCGCAACAAAGCCAAAACCAGCTGCCTTAATATCTCCAGGGCAAAAAAAGCAATGATCGGCGAAAAATCGATCATGCCCACCGGGGGGACAAATCTCCGGAAGATTCTCAGCCATGGTTCCGTCACTTCGTAAATAAATTTAATTAGCGGTTGATAAGGATTATGCCTGACAAACGATAAAATAATGCGAGCAAAGATCAGCCAGTAGTAAACCTGAAACAAGATATTGACAATCCGGTAAATATCCATACGCCACCCCGTTTTTCTATATTTTCTATTTCAGCCGGGCCGATATTTCGGAGGACCGGCGGGTCGCTTCGCTCACCGCCTTCATCAAAGTGCGCCGCAGGCCGCCTTCTTCCAGAGCGAAAATCCCTTCGATTGCCGTTCCCGCCGGCGTAGTCACCAGATTTTTCAGCCGGGCCGGGTGCTCGCCGCTTTCCAATGCCATTTTCGCCGCCCCCAGCATCGTCTGGGCGCTTAAAAGAAAGGCCACTTCCCGGGACAGCCCTGCCCGCAGGCCGGCGTCGGTGAGGGCGTCCAGGATCATGAACATGTAGGCCGGACCGCTGCCGCTCAAACCGGTCACGGCGTCCATCAATTCTTCGTTCACTTCGGCCACCCGCCCGACGGCGGAAAAGATCGCCCGCGCCCGCCGCAGGTCTTCCTCGCCGGCGTACGTACCCGCGCAGAGCGCGCTGGCTCCCGCCCCCACCAGACAGGGTGTATTGGGCATCACCCGCACCACCCCCACGGGCTCTTTTAAGAACTTTTCGATGTACTTGACGGGAACGGCGGCGGCAACGGAAATCAGCGTCTGTCCGGAGCAGAAAAACTCCCCTGTTTCTTCCAGCACCTGCCCGACAATTTGCGGCTTTACGGCCAAAACAACGATATTTACCGCCTTGACCAGTCCCTGGTTGCTCTGTTCCGGATTAATCCCCAACTTTTTTTGGAGAAAAGCCAGGCGCTGCTGGTGAATATCACTGGCATACAGATAATCCGGCGGAAAACCGCTCTTGATCAGCCCGGACAGCAGGGCCTCAGCCATGGCTCCGGCGCCCAGGCAGCCAATTTTTAAACCATTTAAAGGCATCTTTGCACAAGACCTCTTTCTTTAACCTGTTTATTTAACCTGTTAAATTTTTTTTAGATTAAAACCAATTAACCCACAACCCTACCGAATTAATTTCTATCTAAGTTTTACCTGCCAAGCCAGGAAAAAAGTTCGGGGTCCCTGCCTGGTTTTTTAATTCGGAAGCTATGCCCACATTGCTGGGAACAAAAAGAAAAATGCCGTTCCCCACTTTTTGCATGCTGCCGTTTAAACCGTACGTGGTGCCGCTGATAAAATCCACCACCCGCCTGGCCAGCTCGGAGTCCGCCTGCTCCAGGTTGACGATTACCGGGCGCCTGTTTTTCAGGTGATCCGCAATCCCCTGAACGTCTTCAAAAACCCTGGGCTCCGCCACCACCACCCTGACCTGGCGCTGGGAGTGGATACTGAGCACCTGCCCTTTGCGCCTGGAGTGGGAAACAATTTCATCTTCATCACGGTAGCGCTCATCCTTTTCCTGCTCGTCATCTTCCAGGGGCTCCTCTTCAAACCCGATAAAGCCCAGCACTTTATCCACGAATCTTTTGGTCACCGCCTACACCCTCCTTTCAAAAACGCTTATCCTCCTGGATAATTGCAAATTAATTGCCCTCAAGACACCCTCAAGAAAACTGCCTACCTTTCCCCGCGGCGGCCAAAAATGGCCGTCCCCAGGCGAACAATATTGGCCCCCTCTTCAACCGCCACCAGATAATCGCCGGTCATCCCCATGGACAGGTAATCAATTCCCGCCCCGGGCAAAAGATCGCGCGCCCGCTCAAACAGAAAGCGCAACTTTCGAAAAACCGGCCTGACCTCTTCCGGATCGTCAACCTCCGGCGCAATGGTCATCAATCCCCGCACCCTCAACCCTGGCAGGGCGCTTACAGCCTGGAGAAAATCAATTACCTCGGAGGGGTGCAGGCCGTGCTTGGTCTTTTCGCCGGATACATTCACCTGCACCAAAACCTCTACCTTTGCTCCTTCTTTCCCAGCCAGCCGGTCGATGGTTTGGGCCAGGCGCCAGCTGTCCAGGGAATGGATCAAACTTACCCGGTTGATCATATATTTTACCTTATTGGTTTGCAGGTGTCCAATAAAATGCCATTCGATTTCGGCGGGCAAAAGGGGCTGTTTGGCCAGCATCTCCTGGACGCGGTTTTCGCCAAAAGCCCTCACTCCGGCGGCAAAAGCCTCTTTTATTCGCTCCGCCGGAACTGTTTTGGTCACGGCCACCAGCTTAATCTCCCGGGCGGACCGGCCCGCCCGGGCGGCGGCCAGCGCTATTTTTTCTTTTACCTGTTGCAGGTTTTCCCGGATGCTCAAGCAAACATCTCCTGCTTTTCCAAGGGGGGCATGGTGGTTTTTTTATTCGACGCCGGGGCAGGGAAATCCTGCGCGCAAAAAGGGAAAGGCGGGGAAAACCCGCCCGTCTTTGGTGCTTTTTTCTCCAGTTTTCAGTTTTCTTTTGGAATCTATACTTTACTTTGGATTTATACCTTCGGCAGCATCTCCAGGGCCTTGCGCAGCTCCTCCTCCGGCAGCGGGTAATCGACAAGCTTGCCGGATAAATAATTATCGTAGGCGGCAAGATCTAAAAGCCCATGCCCGCTCAAGTTAAAGAGAATGTTCCGCGCCTCCCCGGCTTCCTTTGCCTGTAGGGCTTCGCGGATGGCCCACTGGACGGCGTGCGCCGATTCTGGGGCAGGCACGATCCCTTCGCTGCGGGCAAAAAGGACCGCCCCTTGAAATACTTCCGTCTGGTTGAGCGCCTGCGCTTCCACAATCCCGTCGGCAACCAGCTGGCAGAGCAGCGGCGCGTCTCCGTGGTAGCGCAAACCGCCGGCGTGAATCCCGGGCGGGATGAACTTGGAGCCGAGCGTGTGCATGTACAAAAGCGGCGTGAAGCCGGCGACATCGCCAAAGTCGTAGGTATGCAGGCCCCGCGTCAGCGTTGGGCAGGCGGTAGGCTCCACCGCTACCAGGCGCGTGTGAGCACCCCTGGTCAATTTATCATAGGCAAAAGGGAAGGCCAAACCGCTGAAGTTGCTGCCGCCGCCGACGCAGCCGATGACCACGTCGGGGTAGCAGCCCGCCCTGGCCATCTGTTCTTTTGCTTCCAGGCCAATCACCGTCTGGTGCAGGCAGACGTGGTTGAGCACGCTGCCCAGGGAATAATTTGTGTCCTCGCGGCCGGCGGCGTCTTCGATCGCCTCGCTGATGGCTATTCCCAGGCTGCCCGGGGTATCCGGCATCTGGGCAAGAATCTTTCGCCCGGCCTCCGTGTTCTCGCTCGGGCTGGCGTAAACTGTCGCCCCGAAAATTTCCATCACCGAACGGCGGTAGGGCTTCTGGTGGTAGCTTACCTTCACCATGTAGACGACGCATTCCAGGCCAAAAAAGTTGCACGCCTGTGCAAGCGCCGTTCCCCACTGGCCGGCGCCTGTTTCCGTGGTCAGGCGTTTAATTCCTTCTTTTTTATTATAATAAGCCTGGGCGACCGCCGTATTCAGCTTGTGACTCCCCGCCGGGCTCACCCCTTCGTATTTGTAAAAAATACGCGCCGGGGTGTCCAGGGTTTTTTCTAAGCGCCTGGCCCGGAAAAGAGGCGTGGGGCGCCATAAGCGGTAAATTTCCCGCACTTCGTCCGGGATTTCAATCCAGCGCTCGCGGGAAGCTTCCTGCATGATTAAACCCAGGGGAAAAATGGGCTTTAAATCATCAGGAGTAACCGGCTGGCCGGTGGCAGGATTTAGGGGAGGCTTGGGGAGGTTGGGCATATCTGCCTGCACGTTGTACCAGTGGGTGGGGATCTCTTTTTCCGTGAGCATAACCTTGATCTCGTCCATGCTTGGCTGAACTCCTCTCTTCTCATTTTTTTTTAAAATGAAACTGCGGCAAAGGTAGTTTACATAAAACCACAGGGCCTCTATAACAATAAACAATAATATTTTATGTAATTAGCCGGCCTAAATCAATAGTCTTTAAAAAAGAAATTTTCCTGGAAATATGTTCCATACAGCGGTTATATCGAGTACCTGCATATCTTTGATCCGTTCTTTACCACCAGAACCAACATTTCCGGGTGTTGTTTTGTGCTTTGTAGCTTTTTGCCCGGATTTTGTTCCTGGGTAGTTACAAAATTAAACTGACACTTAAACCGACCGGAGCAAATAAAAAGCCATAATAATGGCCACAAACAGAACCGTGGCGGCCAGCAGCAGGTCTAAGGTGGCGGAGGGCCGGTAGGCGCGCGCGTCGATTTGCTTTTGGATCACCTTAAAGCGCACTGTGGCCAGGATAATGATTAAGGCGGAAATAATGATAAAGAAAATCCCGAAAAAACCGGTGTGCGTTTCCGGCCCCGGCTTTTTCACTGGCGCACTCAGTGCTAACTCGGTCAGGTACAACCGCATATACAGGCTAAACTTTTCCATGATAAAACCAAAAGCCAAAATGGCAATGCTTGTTCTGATCCAGGACAAAAAGGTCCGTTCGTTAGCCAGATGCTCCCGGATGTGCAGGCGATCTCCTTTTGCTAATGAGTTGTTAACTTTGGATTCGGACTCGTCGGGTTTATCCATGGTGACGCGACCCCCCCGTGTGTGCATCTTACCAGGAGAATTGCCGGTTGTCAAACATTATCATAAATTAAGCACATACGTCAATCTTTAAATCTTGACAAAGGTTGGGATGTATAATATAATTCTCTTGTCAAGAGAAGGGAATTGAGTCTGAACCAACCAACAACTTGTCCTAGATGAGGATGTGTCAGTTAGTATATACCGCCTGCTCTATCTGCCGGGTCAGCAAAAATATCGGGAGGTGAAAGCAGTGCAGTCCGCCTTAAATCCTACCAGACTGGCCGGTAAGCTGGTAGTCGTTTCTAACCGCGGGAGCTATGTCTTGAGTGAACACAACGAACTAATTACCTGGAAGCGCGCCGTGAGCGGCCTGGTTTCCGCTGTGGAGCCCATTTTAAATTCCGCCCACGGAACCTGGGTAGCCTGGTGCGGGCGCTTGAGCAACAACACCAAAAAAGGGGTCAAAATAGCCGTCCCCCCTGGAGCGCCGCGTTATACCCTGCAGGAAGTGCTCCTTGATGAAGAAGAATACAACGATTACTATCATGGATTTTCCAATAGCTGCCTGTGGCCGCTTGCTCACCAGATGATTGACAAGTGTGATTTCCAGAGGAAATACTGGTGGGCATACCGGAAAGTAAACCACCAGTTTGCCCGCGCGGCGATGGAGGCAGCCGGGGAAGACAGCATTCTTTGGGTTCACGACTATCACCTCACGCTCGTTCCCCAATTGATTCGCCGCCGGTTCCCCGGAGCGAAAATTGCTTTTTACTGGCATATACCTTTTCCGCCGCCGGACGTCTTTTCCGTGCTGCCCTGGAGCCGCCAGGTCCTGCACGGTTTGTTGGGAAATGACCTGATCGCCTTTCACACCAGAACTTACCTGGAAAACTTTATCGCCTGCGCAAAGAAATACTTTTCCCTGAAGGTGAACCCGGAACACGGGCTGATCTGGCTGGGCAACCGGCGCATTACTGTCCGCGCCCTGCCTGTGGGGGTCAACTGGCAGCGCTTCGAACAACTGGCCGGCGACCCGGAAGTGCGGGCCCGGGCGCAGCAGATCCGCCAGGCTATAGGGGCCGAACATCTTTTTCTGGGAGTTGACCGGCTGGACTACACCAAAGGAATTGCGGAAAGGATCAAGGCTTTCGGAACTTTCCTGGAAAAGTGCCCCCAGTACCAGGGGAAGGCCACCCTTTTGCAAATCGCCGTGCCCAGCAGAAACGGCGTGGAAGCCTACGACAGGCTGAAAGAAGAGGTAGAGCGCCTGGTCGGGGAAATAAACGGGCGCTACGACCGCGGCTACGGGGCAGTGCCCGTCCGGTACCTGCACCATTCCTTAAACGAGAAGGAGCTGGTGGCGCACTACCTGGCGGCCGACGTTTTGCTGGTGACGGCCCTGCGCGACGGCTTAAACCTGGTGGCCAAAGAGTTCGTCGCCGCGCGCACCGACGGCCGGGGCGTGCTTTTGCTTAGCCAGTTCGCCGGGGCGGCGGAGGAGTTGAAGAGCGCCGTTCTCGCCAACCCGTACGACATTGTCCAGATGGCCAGGAGAATGAAGTACGCCCTGGAAATGCCTCCGGAAGAAAAACAGGAAAGATTAAGGACCCTCCAGCAGATAGTCAAAAACAAAGACTCGCGGTGGTGGTGGCAGGCTCACCTGAAGTTGATCTCCCTGCCCCATGGTTGGTTGACGCCCGAAAAGAGCATCGCCGCCAATTAAAGCTGCAAATAAAAGCCGCAAACCAAGGCGCGACGTCAGCTAAAACAACGTCGCGCCTGATCATTTGTATTACCTGTGCCCCGTCGGCCCTTTCGGTATCCGGCCCGTGCGGATGCATTCGCTCCGCAAGCGGCGGCCGACGATCTTCTCCACCATCCGGCCGATTTCCAGCACCCTGTCCACATCCACGCCGGTGTCGATGCCCATTTCGTCCATCATGACGACCATATCCTCGGTGGAAACGAGGCCGACAATGTTGGGGTCCTGGTAATAATAAGAACCGGTCCCGGCCACGGGCACGCCATCCACGAAATTAGCCGGCTGGCCGCCGGTGCCGCCCATGGTGCTCTCAAAGTGAGTAATCCCGGCCAAAAGGGCGGCCAGCACGTTAGCCAGACCCCAGCCGCGGGTGACATGGAAGTGGGCGATGTGCAAATCGGGGTTGGGGAAGACGTCTAAGATCATGGAAAAATACTCGTACACTTTGTTGGGCGGGGCGGAACCGTCGTGGTCGGCGTGCTCGATGTCGTCGGCCCCCAGCTCCAGAAAACGCCTGGTCACCTCCACCGCCGCCTTTAGCTCCGTGGGCCCCATAATGGGGCACCCCCAGATGGTGCTCACCGTGCCGTTGAATTTCATGCCGGCGTCGTGGGCCTTTTTGATGCAGCGCTCCACTTCGGCCCAGTAAGCTTTATGATCGAGGCCGGAGTTTTTATACTGGTGGGCCTCGGAGGTAGAGACCATCATGAGCACCCGGTCCGGCCCGTACCCTTCTTTTCTGGCGGCAATGGCCCGGTCCACCGCTTTTTCGCGAATGGTCACGGCGGTCAACTCCACGCCGGCCAGCTTATCCTTTACCTTTTTGCTGGCGCGCAAAAGCTTAAACAGCTCGTCGGCGTCTTTAAACTGCGGCATTCCCCGGGGGTTGCCGTAATTGGTCACCTCCAGGCGCTTAAAGCCGGCCAGGATCAGCTCTTCCAAAACCCAGAGCTTGGCCAGGGTGGGGATGAATTTTTCCTCGTGCTGAAAACCGTCCCGTACAGTAATTTCTCCCAGGACCACTTTTTTCGGATACTTCAGTTCCATTATTCGTCCTTTACCTCCTTTGCAAAGGTTCTATTTATTAAAATTATACAATAACTGCTAATCAGTAATCAACTAAAAAATTAAAAATTAAACCGAGATTCAAAGAAAAATATTTACCTATCCTTCACCAAAAAGCGCCATCTTTTTACTCATGGCCCCGGTAGGACAAGCCCGAAAACAATCTCCACATTGCAGGCATTTTTCGGGATTAAGGGCATATTCGAGCGAATCTTTGATGTAAATGGCGCCGCTTGCACACACCCACTCGCATGTTGCACAGGCCATGCATTCTCCGTTCATCTTTCTAATTACCAGGATGGCGCAGTCCGGGCAAAAATCCTGGCAGATACCGCAGGATACACACTTACCGGTGTCTATTTCTACTGTGGGCAGATCATAGACTCCAAGCACATCTGACCAATGGAGAGCTTCCATCGGGCACTTGTGAATACAAAACCCGCAACCTTTACATAACGAGGGGAAAAGTATAAAAAAACCGGTTTCCGATTCCATAATCAGCTTCGAAAAGTTCATCACTTCTGCTCCTTTTTTGTAATTTTCCTGGTTGCGAGCGCCGCCATAGGAACCGGTTCGAATTAGTTTAAAAAATAATATGAACACCCCCCTTTTTTGCAGATTGAACCGCATACCTGTACGGATAACCTCGCGAAATAAAAAAGCCAGCCCCGACACTACCTGATCAGAACTGGACTTCCCTTCGGCTAATTGTTGCTTTCAACTCTCCGTTGGGCCTTCCAAAACAACTATATCTAATAACAGGTTCTTTTGCTTTGAGAAACCCGGCACATTAATTTGATGCCCCGGGCCTCCTGGCACTGGGAAAAATTATACGCGATAAATAACTTATGTCAACTCTCCACTCCTGAAATGTTAAAAATTCCACCCGAAACGCAGGACTAACCGGTTAATCGGCAGAGGAAAACCTTTTCGCCGCTTAAACTGAAGCAGGTTGCCGCGCCTATACCTCCGGGTTACTGAGCGATTGCCGGATACGCCGCCTCAACTTCCAACCAAGCGCCATAACAATAGCGGTGATGCTTAAAGGGGTAAAAATCTCCAGCCTTAAATTGCCGAGACCCAGGAAAATCACAACTCGTTGGATCATGGCATCTTCCATGAGCATTTTACCCGCCGTCCAGGCCAGCACGCCAGCTCCGCCAAACAAAAGCACAGGATATCTTTCCACCAGCAGGGAAACCATTTGGCTGCCAAAAATTACGATGGGGACGCTGAGCAAGAGCCCAAAAACCACCAACGGAATACTTCCGTGAGCTGCTCCCGCCACGGCCAGTACATTGTCCAGACTCATGACCGCATCGGCCAGAATAATTGTTTTAACGGCACTATAAAAGCTTGTCGTGTCATCCGCGGCGTTAATGTTTATTTCCTCCTTTTGGGTTAAAAGCTTAACAGCGATCCAGGCCAGAAGCGCTCCACCAATAGCCTGCAGCAAGGGGATAGACAATAACCAGGTAACCAGGGCGGTAAAGATAATGCGCAGGACCACGGCCCCGCCCACACCCCACAGCATCGCCCGGCGCTTTTGCCTGGCCGGCAACCCCCGGCAAGCCATACCAATGACCAGGGCATTGTCGCCGGCCAACAATAAATCGGCAATGATAATGGTGATTAGCGCAAATAATATTTCCGGAGTTAAAAACTCCATAAACTCGCCTCCCTCCAAAAATTAAAAAACCTTCACATAACCCAAAGGATTACGTGAAGGTCTCGCAACCGGTTTCACCCGTCCTGACAGCGGGCAACACAACCGTACTGACGCCGTCAGGAAACTTTGCTACTCCCCTTCTCTTGGATTTAACCTTACCCAAAAGTAGTGATTTTGTCAAGGGTGATTTTCATGACGTACTTCAACGGATACCCTGTCACTATCAGGGTCTATTTTTAGCAATATTATTCTTTCGCCGGTTTTTGTACTGATATCGGTGTGCAGACTGATCACCCGGCAACCCATTATGTCTGAAATTATTTCTTCAATATGTTCCTTGCAGTTTTCCAGTAATTTAGAACGCATATTTTTGATCATTATAATGCCTTCCAAATCTTTTGACAATTCTCTTTCGGCTTGCGATAATACACCTTCTAGTTTGATTAAAACCAGATCTTCTAAAATATAAGTTTTAATTGCTTCCGGGCCCCTGCCGAAAAACTTACGCTCAAATTGCACTATCCGCTTACTTATTAAATCTTCCATTTGCCCTTTGCTTAATTTCATAATTAAACCATCCCTCTTTCGGGATTTTCTAATAAACATGCTTCATGATATTATATAAAGAAAAACTTTCTAACGCAACAGGCATATAATTAGAAAGGCGCTGTTCAGTAGTTTTTTGTCTGCTCCCCAGCAGGATTTTTGTAATTTGCAGAGAATTAAATGGCAGAGAATTTTATCTAACCACAGGGTCCGGAAGAGGTGAATATACTGCAGAGTGAGCCGTTATGCTCCGGAGCCAAAGACGATGCTCAATCTGCGCCAGGCGCCAGGAAGGCTCGCCAGAAGGCTCCATTTACAGGCCAGCTGGCGAGTAAACCAGCACCACCAAAAACAGGGATGGTGCTTTTTTATCGACTTTTGGAGGGATTTTATGCCTAAACGAAACGACCTGAAAAAAATCATGATCATCGGGTCCGGTCCTATCATCATCGGCCAGGCCTGCGAATT
>DYES01000023.1 GCA_020725585.1 Desulfovirgula sp. | reverse complement strand
CGGAGATCCCTTCTGAAGAGGTGGTCCGTTTGGTAATCTTGAAATGCTTCTACTACAATTTCCGCGATTTCAAGGATACGTTGATATATCAGATAATTACAGCGAAGCAACGTCGGCACTTGCTGTTATGCATCAAAGATGCTGCATAGGTTTGAAAAAACTTTTGACTCTAAAGCTATTTTTAATAAGGCGGCCGAAAAAATAATGGGCATCCCGGCAAATCAGGCGCTGGGGCGCAAGGTGGAAGAGGTGATTCCCAACACCAGGCTGCACCTGGTGTTGAAAACAGGCACGCCGGAACTCGACCAGAAGCAAAAAATAGGCAACATCACCATTCTCACCAACCGCGTTCCCGTTCGCGACGAGGAGGGCAAAATAACCGGGGCGGTGGCCGTTTTCCGTGACATCAGCGAGGTAATGAATTTAGCCGAGGAAATAACCGCTCTTCGCGAAACCAGGACGATGCTCCACGCCATCATCGAAGCCACCCAGGACGCTATTTCGGTCGTTGATGAGAACGGGCTGGGGATTTTAATCAACCGCGCCTACACCCTTTTAACCGGCCTTTCCGAAAAAGACGTCATCGGCAAGCCCGCCACTGTCGATATTGCCGAAGGGGAAAGCATGCACATGCAGGTCTTGCGCACCGGCCGGCCGGTGAAAAGCGTGCCCATGAAAGTGGGCCCCGCGCGCCGGGAAGTCCTCGTCGACGCCGCCCCGATCAAAGTCAACGACAAAATCAAGGGCAGTGTGGCGGTAATCCACGACGTATCCGAGATCCGCCGGCTATCCGAGGAGCTGGCCAGGGCGCACCGGCTGATCCGCAAATTAGAAGCTAAGTACACTTTTGACGATATCATTGGCAAAAGCAAAAGCATTTTAAAAGTAATTGCCCAGGCCAGGGAGGTGGCCGCCACTTCCGCCACCGTCCTGTTGCGGGGGGAGAGCGGCACAGGCAAAGAGCTCTTCGCCCATGCCATCCACCAGGCCAGCAACCGCCGCCACGGGCCGTTTATTAGGGTGAACTGCGCGGCCATCCCGGACGCTTTATTTGAAAGCGAACTTTTTGGTTATGCCGAAGGTGCTTTTACGGGCTCAAGGCGCGGCGGCCATCGCGGCTACTTCGGGGAGGCGGAGAACGGAACCGTTTTTTTGGACGAAATATCGGAAATAAACTTAAGCACCCAGGCCAAACTATTAAGGGTGCTCCAGGAACGTGAATTCACCAGGGTCGGGGACTCCCGTCCCACCCCCGTGAACGTCCGTGTAATCGCCGCCACCAACGCCAATCTGGAAAAGCTGATCGAACGGGGAAAATTTAGAGAAGACCTGTACTACCGCCTGAACGTGGTGCCCATCTTTATTCCCCCGCTGCGCGACCGCAGAGAAGACATTCCCCTGCTGGTTGACTTTCTGCTGCGTAAACTCAACCAGGAGTACGGACGCAACGTAACAGGCATTTCCGAAGAAGCCTTGCTCCGCCTCAAAAACCACCACTGGCCCGGAAACGTGCGCGAGCTGGAAAACGTTCTCGGCCGCGCCATCATCAACTTAAGGCCCGGCGAAAGGCTGATTGAAACAAACCACTTGCCGCCGCTGGGCCCGGCCAAAAAAGAGATGACAGAAGAGGAAAGGAAAAGCGCAATCAGTTACGGCGGGGAAAGCCTGGCCGACCTGCACGAAAAGTGGGAGCGGCAAATTTTAGCCGAAGCGCTTTCCTTTACCGGGGGAAACCGCACCAGGGCGGCCCAATTACTGAAAATTTCCATCCGTAACCTTTATCTAAAATTGCGGAAGTACCAGCTCTCCTAATCTGAAATATATTGCCTGCAAAATATTGCACTATGCAATTTTTTTCATGATCAGGATCAAAAAAGAGCAATCTGTCCAAACTCCCGTGAAGGTTGATAAATTAAGAGCCTTCACGGTTTTTTTCTGCCCTGGGACGGCAGATATCTTTTTCGAAAAAGGTTAAAAAGTGACTGGCATATTTCTTGCACGATTATTTTCCCAAAAGGAACGCCCCCTTGATTGCCTTGATTATCACGGTTGTTTAAACACCATATCGAGGAAAGTTATGTCGGACAACAGGGTGTGCAAATACACTAAGACTCCTTAAGACAACTACTTGGACTAATATTTTCCGCGGGAACAAAAACCTGATTTAAAACTTGCGCCCAGGGGAATGTTCTAATAAAACGGATCATTTGGAGAGGAGAGTGATCTAAAAATGGCCAGAGCAGGAAAAGTAAAAATCGACCGCGAGCGCTGCAAGGGCTGTGCACTGTGTTCTGCTTTTTGCCCGAAAAAGATTATTAAGCCGTCTGGTGACGTAAATTCTTTCGGCTACCATCCGGCCGAAGTCCGGGACTTGAAAAATTGCACCGGGTGCGGAATCTGCGCCCTCGTTTGCCCCGACGTGGCCATTATAATCACGAGAAAGGAGGAGGCAGCATGAAAATTCTCATGAAAGGCAACGAAGCCATCGGTGAGGCGGCCGTTTTGGCCGGGTGCCGGTATTTTTTCGGCTACCCGATCACCCCTCAAACGGAACTCCTGGAGTACCTGTCCCGGCGCCTTCCGGAAGCAGGAGGAGTCTTTTTGCAGGCGGAAAGTGAAATCGCCGCCATTAACATGGTCTACGGCGCCGCCGGAGCAGGGGCCAGGGTGATGACTTCTTCCTCCGGACCCGGCTTAAGCCTAAAGCAGGAAGGGATCTCTTTTCTCGCTGCCGCCGAACTGCCCTGTGTAATTGTCAACGTGATGCGCGGCGGTCCGGGCTTGGGCGGCATTCAACCCTCCCAGGCGGATTATTTTCAGGCCACCAGAGGAGGAGGGCACGGGGATTACCGCCTGCCGGTTCTGGCACCGGCTTGTGTGCAGGAAATGGTCGATCTAACCGTCCGGGCCTTTACTCTGGCCGACCAATACAGAACGCCGGTGATGATTCTCGCCGACGGCCTCCTGGGCCAGATGATGGAACCAGTGGAACTTCCCGCCGCCCCGGTGAACGAACTGCCGGCCAAACCCTGGGCGACCACTGGCTGCAAGGGAAGACAAAAAAATATTATCAACACATTATATTTAAACCCCGAGGAACTGGAAGCAGTGAACCAGCGGCTGCAGGAGAAATTCGCCGCCATCACCAAAAAAGAGGCGCGGGCGGAAGAATACCTGGTGGAAAATGCGGACATTATCGTGGTCGCCTTCGGGATTGTCGCTCGCATCGCTAAGGAAGCGGTGAAGGTTGCACACGCGCAAGGAATCAGGGCAGGGCTGGTCCGCCCCGTTACCCTGTGGCCCTTCCCGGAAAAAATTTTGGCCGCTGCCGCGGCGAGAGCAAAGGCCGTTTTAACCGTGGAAATGAATGCCGGACAAATGATCGAAGATGTCCGGCTGGCGGTAGGAAATGAGCGGGTGCACTTTTATGGGCGAATGGGCGGAATGGTTCCCACCTCAAAAGCCATCCTGGAGCAAATCCGGAAAATTGGAGGGATCGTCCGTGGCAAATACGCTGTTCGTCCGGCCTGAAACGCTGACACCGGATCCCTTTCACTATTGCCCGGGCTGCGGTCACGGCATTATCCACCGCCTGGTGGCCGAAGTGATCGATGAATTGGGGGTCCGGGAGACAACCATCGGGGTTGCTTCGGTAGGGTGTTCTGTTTTAGCCTATAAATACTTTAACTTCGACATGCAACAGGCCGCCCACGGGCGAGCGCCCGCGGTGGCCACCGGCATCAAGCGCGTGCTGCCGGACCGGGTGGTCTTTACCTACCAGGGGGACGGAGACCTCGCCTCCATTGGCCTGGCCGAAATCGTTCACGCCGCCGCCCGGGGTGAAAAGATTACTGTTATTTTCGTTAACAACGCCAACTACGGCATGACGGGGGGTCAAATGGCCCCTACCACCCTCCCCGGACAAAAAACTACTACTTCTCCAGCCGGGCGCAGCGTAGATCAGGCCGGCTACCCCATCCGGGTGTCGGAAATGCTGGCCACTCTGGACGGCCCCGCCTATATAGCGCGCGTTTCCATCCATAACCCTCCGCAAATCTTTAAGGCCAAAAAAGCCATCCGAAAGGCTTTTGAGACGCAGCTGCGCGGGACAGGATTCACTCTGGTGGAGGTTCTTTCCTCATGCCCGACCAACTGGGGGATGAAACCGGCAGAAGCCTTCAGCTGGCTGGAAAAAAATATGCTTCCCTATTTTCCGCTGGGCGAGTACAAGGCTGCTTCAGGAGTGAGCCAAGATGACTGAAAAAATAATCATCGCCGGATTTGGCGGGCAGGGAGTTTTATTTACGGGACAATTGCTGGCGTACGCCGGAATGATGGAGGGCAAGCACGTCTCCTGGATTCCCTCTTACGGCGCGGAAATGCGAGGGGGCACGGCGCATTGCGCCGTCACCATCGCGGACGAAGAAATCAGCTCCCCCCTGGTGGAGGAACCGGGAACCGTCTTTGTTTTTAACCTCCCTTCCCTGCTTAAGTTTGCGCCGCGGCTTAAGCCCGGTGGAATGCTTTTGATTAATTCCTCCTTGGTAAAACAAGAGGTAAAACGGAACGACCTGCGCATTTATTCCGTCCCCGCCAATCAAATTGCCGAAAAAATCAAATCCGCCCAGCTGGCCAACCTGGTCATGCTGGGAGCTTACTTGAAGCTCACCGGCGTGGTTTCTTTTCATTCCGTCGCCGCTTCCCTGGAAAAAACCCTGCCTGCGCGCAGGCGTCACCTCCTTCCCTACAACCGGCAGGCGCTGGAGGAAGGAATGCGATTGTTTGGAGAGCCTAACTGACCACCTGCAGGGAAACGTAATATGCAAACAAAAGGCGGTAAACTTTTTCGACAATCTGTCCGTCAAGTCCCTGCTCGCCCGCCAATGCCCGCAGCCTGCGGATGATTTCCTCCTCGCGCCCTTTATCTCGTTTACTTAGCCGCACGCGCCTTTTCAGCTCGCCAACCTGCCTGACCAGCCGGGCACGTTGAGCGAGCAACATTATTATTTGCTCGTCCAGGTGATCGATTTCGGCCCGCAGTTGCTTTAACAAAACAGGCGCCGGGGGCGCGGGCAGTGAAGAAAACCGGCCGTTAACAGGGTAAGACGGGTAAGAGCCCAGCACACGCATACTCACCACGTGCCTTTTTATTGCCGCCAGGGTCTGCTGCACCGCCTGCTCCCGGCGGTGTCCTTCAAAATCCACGAAGAACAAATATTCACCCAGCCTGTTTTTGGCGGGGCGGGATTCGATCCTGGTCAGGTTAATCGCTTTTTTGGAAAACTCCCAAAGAACGTCGCAAAGCGCTCCGGGCCGGTTCTGGACGGAAAAAAGCAAAGAAGTTTTGCAGCCCGGCATCTGGGGAGCGTCGTTTAAGCCGATCACAATAAACCTGGTGGCATTGTCCGGAGAATCATTGATATTTTCCGCCAAAACAGCCAGGCCCCAGGAACGGGCCACCAGCGCCGTCCCGATCGCTGCCCAGGGAGCCCGGGCTTCGGCCACGAGTGCGGCGGCTTTGGCGGTGCTGGCCGCTTCCTCAATTTCCGCTTCCGGCAGGAAGCGGGCCAGAAATGACCGGCACTGAGCCAGGGCCTGGGGATGTGAAATGACCCGTGTTATTTCCTTTAAGGCAACACCCGGACGGGCCAGCAGCTGGTGGGCCACCGGTAAAATAATTTCGCCCCTGATTTTTACCTGCAGGAACCGGTGAGTCAGCAAGTCCAGCGTCTGGTTTACGGAACCTTCCGTGGAATTTTCCAGGGGCAGGACCCCCTCTTGGGTTTTTCCCCCCTCTACAGCGACAAATACATCCGCCAGCGAGGGGAGGGGGATTATTTCCGCATCCCGATCTTGTTTTCCAAGATAATCCAAATAGCGCCTGGCGGCCAGTTCTGAGAAAGTTCCCGGCGGTCCCAGGTAACCGATTCTATTTCCCACGCTATTCAACCCCCACGTAATCTCAGCTAAGCATTTTTAAGCAGAGCGATTTTGTTTGCAAGGCGCCGAACCGTTCACGGTTCGTCCCGTGGCCGCGGCGATAACCTTTAATTCCTGCATCAAATGGGCAAACTGTTCCGGGTAAAGCGACTGCTGGCCGTCGCAAAGGGCTTTTGGCGGATCGGGATGCACTTCGATCAGCAGACCGTCCGCCCCGGCAGCCAGGGCCGCTTTGGACATGGGCTCAACCAGGCGGCGATCTCCCGTAGCGTGGCTGGGGTCCACGACCACCGGCAGGTGGCTCAATATTTTCACCAGCGAAACGGCGCTTAAGTCTAAGGTATTGCGGGTAAGCCGCTCAAAAGTACGAATCCCTCTTTCGCACAAGATTACATTTTCGTTGCCCTCGGACATAATGTACTCCGCCGCCATCAGCCATTCTTCAATGGTCGCCGACGGGCCGCGTTTTAACAAAACGGGTTTTCCCGCCCGGCCGACGGCCCGCAAAAGATGGAAGTTCTGCATATTGCGCGCCCCGATCTGGAGAATATCCACGTAGTCTTTGGCTATCTCCAGGCTGTGCTGGTCGATTACTTCCGTAACGCTGGCCAGACCCGTTTGGGCGGCGGCTTCCGCCAACAACCTCAACCCCTTTTCTGCAAGCCCCTGGAAGCTATACGGGGAAGTGCGCGGCTTAAAAGCCCCTCCGCGCAAAACGGCCGCTCCGGCCTGCCTGACCAGGCGCGCCGCCTTGAAGAGCTGCTCGCGGTTTTCTACCGCGCACGGGCCGGCCATCACGGTTACGCTTCCCCCGCCTATGCATACACGGCCGACCTGAACCACGCTGTCTGCTTCCTTCGCCTCTCTACTGGCCAGTTTGTAGGGCTTCATGATCGGGATCACTTTTTCCACCCCGGGCAAATTTTCTAAAGTCGCCGCGTCAATTGTCCGGCGGTCGCCCACCGCTCCGATCACAATTCTGCTTACCCCTTTGATTAAGTGTGGTTGAAAGCCCAGCGCCACCAGCCTCTCCTTGACGAATTCAACCTGCTCTGGCAACGCACCGGCAACCATTACGACTACCACGTTTTTGCCCTCCTTCAAAAATATTTTTTTCATCATCTGCCACCGGCCCTGGCTCATTCCGGCTTGCCCTTAAAAGTGCCGAAAAAGCTTCCTTAAGGCTTTTAAGCTGACCGGACTAATTCCAGACCCTAAAAAAGGCCGGCAACTTTCTCCCCCAGGGACGAAAGTTGCCGGCCTTTCGCGGTACCACCCTAGTTGGCCGCCTTTTCACGCGGCCCCCTCATTAATCGGGTACGGGAAATTCATTCCGGAACTAAAAAAGCTTTTCGCCTCTAGGGACGAAAAGCTTATCACGTCTTCTCGCGGTACCACCCTACTTGTTTGCGTTTTCAGCGCAAACCCCTTCTCTTTCAGGTACGGGAATGACTTCCGATACCCTCTCCCGGTAACGTGGGAAGAATACGGCACAGCCTACTTGACCGAAGAAGGTTTTCAGCCTGCTCCTCCGGAGAGAACTTCGCCCAGTCATGTTCTAGAGGCGCTTCCAGTCGCCGACGCCTCCTCCCTGAAGAACTGTGTCTGGCCTACTTTTCTCCTTCATGGGATTTTCCGTTCTATTCACTGCTTTCCCTAAATTATATTGAAAAGCCGGCGGCAGATCAAGGGGAGGAACAAAAAAATTTGCCGGGTATTTTACCCAGCCAAAAAGGATTTTCCGACGCACCAGGAAAATTATAAAATTGATCCGGGTTAAACTCAACATTTGGTTAGGTTCTTCGCTTCGGCTTCCCGAAATACATTTTTGAGACAGAGGATGCCCGCAAGCTGGGTTTAATTTTTAATTTGCGTGCGGAGGTTTTTGGCCAATGCTCTTGCCTTCAAGCTGGCAAAAGGTATTTTTTCATAACTCCCGGGGCAACCGCATCGCGGGATTATTATATACTCCCCCAGCGTCCGTAAAGAAAATAGTTGTCGTTTGCCACGGTTTTACAGGCAGCAAAGAAGGGGGCGGAAAAGCGCTGGAGATGGCCGAGGAGCTCGGCAAGCAAGCGTGGTCGGCGCTTCTGTTTGATTTTGCCGGGTGCGGGGAAAGCGAAGGTGATTTTGAAGACCTTACCCTTACCAGGCAAATTGACGACTTAAGCTGTGCGCTGGCCTGGTGTAAGCAAAAAGGTTTTTTCAGAATATTTACCCTGGGCCGCAGCTTTGGCGGAACCACCGTCATCTGCCAGGCCGCCCGGGATAATACCGCGGTGGGCGTCTGCGCCTGGGCTGCTCCCGCTAGGTTAACCGAACTTTTTACTGGCCTGTCTTTTGAAGAAGGGGATAAAATTGCATTATCAGGGGAAAAAGGGATTGTTTACCTGAAAAAGAGCTTCCTTGAGGATCTTCAAAAATACGACGTGGCCGGCGCCGCCGCGCGTATTTCTCCCCGCCCGCTTTTAATCGTTCACGGTACACACGACGAGCTCGTTTCCCCCGCCGAAGCAAAAATTATCTACCAGTCCGCCGCAGAGCCAAAGCAACTGGTCTGGATCAAGCAAGGCGACCACCAGTTCACCCGGCACTACCCGGAGGTCTGGCAGGCAGTACGCAAGTGGCTGGCGAAGTGGGAAGGAGGAGAATGATTCTAAAAAAAATTTAAAAAGTTGTCTTTGGAATACTGCTCCCGCTCTCGACAAGGAGGCGCTTCCATGCTATAATCGAAGAAACTGGTTTTTAGGTCACCGGCAAAAATTCTTCTCCTTAAATCTGGTTTAGGAGCGAAGAAGGATTGTTTGGGTCCCTAAGCCAGTAACCAAATACCTTAAGACTGCGGTAAAAGTCAAGTACCTTGATGAAAAAATTTTTAGTTGTTTTATGGTACAATCTGTAAATTTCCGGCAAAAAGGGTATAGCAAACTAAGCCTACACGAGGAGTGAAAACGTATGTAAGCAACTGGAAATT
>DYES01000022.1 GCA_020725585.1 Desulfovirgula sp. | reverse complement strand
GCCCCTATGATGTGGCGAATATTCAACATGAGACCTCACACTCCTTATCTTTTGTTTGGGGTGTTTATTTAGGGTGAGGTCTCATTTCTCTTTCCGGGGGCCGATCTCCTTTTTGGGTACCTACTGAAATTTTACACTGCCCAGCCCACCATCCTTTTTTCCGTACGAAATTGCCGGCTCATTTTTTCGAAAAAGCTCATTTTTGGCCAAAAATTAGCGAAAAAAGCAAGCAGCCCATCCTTTCCTTATTTATTATTTACTTTGCCAGTTAATAAATAATATACTATAATATCTTTCGTGGGATTATAATCCCTGGCAATTTAACCAGCTCACGACAGGCAACCGTTCTTAAGAAAAGGATGTGGTTATTAAAGCTTGCCAAAAGAGAGGAGGGATGGGAATAATTGCAGAAATTCCTGAACAATCTCCAGGAAAAATTGAGTTTTCGACAGAAACCCTTAACTCTTGCCCAGGTAATCGGGATCGCGGGGATCGTTATTTTTTTCATGATGATTTCGGCGGTGATTGCCAATGAAAACCGCCCGTGGGCCGTTCGGATAGGCGATCGCGTGGTCGCGGTGGTGGCCGATAAAAGCGCGGCCCAGGCAGCGCTGGATGAAGCGATTAGAGAGCGCGCCGAGGCTTGCGGGCAGCCGGTGAGCATTGCCGGGCGGGTCACTTTCGAGCGGGCCGGAAGATCTGACGGGCCTGTGCTGGATATCGAAACATTTAGGAGTATAATCGCAAGCGAAGTGGAGCTGCACACGCGGGCTGCCGCCCTCTTTATCGACGGGGAGAAAAAACTGGTGGTGCGTGATGAACAGACGGCACAAAGGCTGCTCGCCGCTCTTAAAGAGCAATATGCCCGCAACCTTTCCGATCAGGCAGTTTTTGCTGAAGACGTCCAGATCAAAACAGTAAACGCCGGCCTCAACGAAATCTTGACTTTTGAAGAAGCCCTCGCTTTTATCAAAAAAGGGGCCAGAGAGGCGCAAACCTACACGGTTAAAGAGGGGGATACCCTCTGGGATATCGCCGCCCTCGCCAACGTGGATATAAAGACGCTTTTGGCCATCAATCCCGGGCTTCCCCCGGAGTGTTTGCAAATCGGCCAGGTCATTAATCTTTCCGAGTGCTCCCCCCTTCTTAACGTGATTGTGACCAGCAAAATAACTGCTCAAGAAGAAATCCCCTTCCCTGTGGAAGAGAGGGAAGACAGCAGCTTATATAAGGGGCAGTACCGGGTGGTTCAAAAAGGCAAGCCCGGGAAAAAAGAGGTAACCTATGAGGTTACCTACCAAAACGGCATAGAGAAAGGCCGCTTAGTCCTGGAGGAAGAGATTTTAAGCGAGCCGACTCCGCAAATCGTAGCCAAGGGCTCCCGCCTGCTGCTTGCTTCTCGTTCAGGCGCGTCAGGGCGGCTGGGATGGCCCGCGGCGGGGCCGGTTGTGTCTCCCTTTGGGTATCGCGGCCGGGATTTTCACGCCGGAATTGACATTGCCGCCGGCACAGGGGCTCCTGTGGCGGCTGCGGAGTCGGGCCGGGTGGTCAGGGCCGGCTGGTACGGGGGTTACGGAAAATGCGTGGATATCAGCCACGGGAGCGGGGTCATCACCCGATACGCCCATTTGTCTTCTGTAGCTGTGCGGGTGGGCGAACAGGTGGCCCGCGGGCAGTTGATCGGACGCGTGGGCGCCACGGGCAACGCCACGGGGCCGCACCTGCACTTTGAGGTGATTGTCAACGGCCAGCCTTTAAATCCAGTGAACTTTTTATAACAATTAACTAATAATAATTGGGACAGTCTCTTTACTGCTGGTTAAATAAATTAAATCACAAAAATTAAATCACGAATTTAAAATAGCAAGAGGAGAATTGGTTCTTTTTAGGTATTGATTTAACGTTCAAATCGGGCTAGAATTTACTTGTGGCGGACGAGAGGACTTTCTCCTCTTGTCTTATTTTTAAGGCGAGGAGCGAAAAAACGTGGCCAGGAAAAAAATCACTTCCCTCTATTGGGAGAAACGCAAGAAGCGTCAAAAAATTGTTTTTATCGTCCTTACTGTTTTCCTCTCCATCGGGCTGCTTGGCTCCTCCGTCGTCTGGCTGGGCGGTGATTATTTTTCCCCGCCTCCGGAAAGCGCTCCGGTTTCCTCCCCGGAGGAAACGATTGGCGAGCTGGAAGCCAGGGTAAAGGAAAATCCGGAGGACGCCCAGGCTTTGGCGGAACTGGCCAGGGCTTATTTTGACGCCGGACGCCTGAGTGAATCCCGGCAGGCGTACGAAAAAGCCGTTGCGCTCAAACCGGATGACGGCACCTTGCGGCTTGAGCTGGCCATGACCTGCTTTTTGCTCAGCGATTACGATCAGGCCGTGAAGAACCTGGAAGAGGAACTCAGGCGCCGCCCGGAGAACAAGGAAGCCCGTTATTTGTACGGCCAGGTGCTGGCCGTGGGTAAGAAAGACTACCGGCGCGGCATCCAGGAGCTGGAGAAATTTATTGAGCTGGCGAAGACAGGGGACGACGTCGCCAGGGCCCGTCAGATGATTGAAGAGTGGCGAAAAAATTTGCCCGCCGGGTAGACGGACGGCGGCGGCCTACGCCCGCAAAGCACAGGCAGCCTTGAAGACGGGCTTATTGGCTTATTAAAAATAAAGAAGGTGAAGAAGTGAAAAATTATCCTTTGGGGCCGGGGGTGACCATGAAGATTCTGTCGGCGGTTTTGGCCCTGGCCGCCGCACTCCTGGTGAGAATACCCGGCGAACTGAGGTCCAGTGTCTATAATTTGATCAGGGAATTATACAAGATGCACGCCATGGTCAGCACCCGCCACCTTTGTACGCTTTCCGGGGAACACTTTGTAGTCCGCTATAATCCGGAGAACAGCGACAGTGCCTGGCTGGTTCTGGAAACTGCCGAGAAAGCATACAATCAATTAGCTAACAAATATAATTTTCGCGCCCGGGGGATTCCCGTGATCATTTACCCTTCCCGCTCCGCGTTAAACGCCTGCTTCGGCTGGTCCGCCAGCGAGAGCGCCATGGGCGTATACTGGGCGGGGGTAATCCGCGTACTGGCGCCGGAAGCCTGGATTGCGGAAAATATCGAAGATGTTTTTATGCGTTCCGGCCCGATGGCCCACGAGCTTACCCACCTGATTTTAGATGCGCTGACGAAAGGGAACATTCCCCGCTGGTTAACCGAAGGCCTTGCCCAGTATGAAGAAGCCAGGATCAACGGCCCTTGCTGCGCCGGGCTGGAAGACCGGCCGCCGGCAGGGAAAAGGTATTATTCTTTTGTTGAGCTGGACGGGGGGTTTGATCGCTTGCCCGACCAGAGCCTGGCTTACGAGCAGAGCCTTTGGGCGGTGGAATATATCGTCTGTGTTTATGGTGAAGATAGTATAAAGCGGATTTTAACGGCCTTAGCCGCCGGAAAAGACATAGACCAGGCGCTTGTTCACGCCCTTGGCGTTGGTTTAAAGGATTTTGAAAACGACTGGGCGAGCTGGCTTCAAGACAAGGCAAAAGTTGAGTTAGGGAGAGTTGAGCAGGAATTTTGCGCTTCGTAGAGAATCTTTACTGGTGAACCACGTTGAAAAGGTGAAAGAGAGCCATGGGCAAACTTGTTGTTGCCGGCGGGAGCCCTTTAAAAGGGCGGGTGCGCGTAAGCGGCGCGAAAAATGCCGCGCTGGCTATTTTATGTGCTTCCGTAATGGCCGAAGGCGAAGTCCTGCTGGAAAACATCCCCGAGATCACCGATATTCAGGTCATGATCGATATTATCCGCTGTTTGGGAGCGCGCATCAGGTGGCAGGAAAATAATTCCTTGCACATCCAAATGCCTGGCCGGGTGGAGGAAATGCCTCCTTACGAAATGGTCAAGAAGTTGCGGGCTTCCAATTTGCTGATGGGCCCCATGCTCGCCCGCTACGGCCGGGTCGAGCTGTCCCTTCCCGGCGGATGCAATATCGGAATCAGGCCCATGGATTTGCATTTTAAAGGTCTGGCTGCTTTGGGGGCGGAGCTCCGCCTGGAAAAAGGGGTCGTGAAGGCCCGGGCCGAGCGCCTCAATGGCTCAAGAATCTACCTGGATTTTCCCAGCGTGGGCGCGACCGAAAATATTATGATGGCCGCCTGCCTGGCGAAGGGACAAACTGTTATTGAAAACGTAGCCAAGGAGCCGGAAGTGGTCGACTTGGCCAACTTTTTGAATTGCCTTGGGGCCCGCGTGAGAGGGGCCGGCACCGACATTATTAAGATTGAAGGCGTGGACAGTTTAAGGGAGTGTCTTCGTTACAGCGTCATACCAGACCGGATCGAAGCGGGCACGTATATGGTGGCGGCGGCGGCCACCGGCGGCGACGTTCGGCTGGAAAATGTTATTCCCCTGCACGTAGAGCCCTTAAGCGCCAAACTCCGCGAAGCCAACGTGGAAGTTTTCGAAGAGGGCGACGTTTTGCACGTCCGGGCAAGAGAGCCTTTGCGGCCGGTAGACATCAAGACCATGCCTTACCCGGGTTTTCCCACCGACTTGCAGTCGCAAATGATGGCCCTGCTTTCCACCGTCAAAGGGACCAGCATGATCGTGGAAAATATTTTTGAAAACAGGTTCCGCGTCGCCGACGAGCTCAAGCGAATGGGTGCGAAAATTAAGGTGGAAGGGCGGCTGGCGGTCGTTGAAGGGGTCCCCCGGCTTTTTGGCGCTAAGGTCAAAGCCACCGATTTGCGGGCCGGAGCCGCCCTGGTGGTGGCCGGCTTGATGGCCGAGGGAGAAACGGAAATAAGCAACGTCTATTACATAGACAGGGGTTACCACCGCCTGGAGGAGAAACTTTCTTCCCTGGGTGCAAGGGTCTGGCGTAGCTAACGCCCCGGCTGGTCAGTGATTGTGAAGGCGTGTACAAATTTTTTTAAGAACAGGCAGGAATTAAACGCAGATCTGCAGAATATAAGATCAGGTCTTTTAATTTTCTATGGCTCAAAAATTTTCTAGCAGGATTAATCAAACAAATAGCGAATGTATTAAGGTTGAGGTTTCTTTAGGGCCGGATTTTTTAAACAGTCTTTTTTTAAAGATTCCAGAGGAGGTGACAGCACTTTACACGGCAAATAAATTTTTGGATGCTTTGCCCCATCAATCTTAACCAAAGGAGAGGAGACGTGAAGGATGTTTGAACCAAAAAGGCCGCAGAAAAAATTGAAATATGAAGAGCTGCGCATTTATACGGAAGAAGAGCTCAAGAATTATACGGAAGAAGAGCTCAAGAATTTTAAAATCAAGCACGCCATCCCCGATTTAGAAGAGCTCGAAAAGGGGCCGTGGCCAAGCTTTGTAGCTGACGCCAAGCGGGAAGCCCTGCACAGGAGAAAGCTGGCCGACGACCGGGTGATGATCCCCAAGGACGTGGTGGAAGATTTGCTTGGTCAGCTCCAGCTTTCCTTTGACGACGGCGAAACCCACTGGAAGCACGGCGGCATCGTGGGCGTTTTCGGCTATGGCGGCGGCGTAATCGGCCGATATTCCGATGTTCCGGAAAAATTCCCCGGCGTTGCCCATTTCCACACCATCCGGGTTAACCAGCCGGCCAGCAAATTTTATAAAACAGATTTCTTAAGAGCCCTCTGCGACCTGTGGGAATACCGGGGAAGCGGCATCTTCAACCTGCACGGCTCCACGGGAGACATCATTTTGCTGGGCACCGTCACCGACCAGCTGGAGCCGATCTTTTACGACCTCACCCACGAGCTGGATCAGGACCTCGGCGGCTCGGGTTCGAACCTGCGGACGCCCTCCTGCTGCGTGGGCAAAGCCCGCTGCGAGTGGGCCTGCTACGACACGCAGGAGCTTTGCTACGAACTCACCATGCACTATCAGGACGAGCTGCACCGGCCGGCCTTCCCCTATAAGTTTAAGTTTAAGTTCGACGGCTGCCCCAACGGCTGCGTGGCTTCCATTGCGCGCGCCGACATGTCCGTGATCGGCACCTGGCGGGACGACATCCGCATCGACCAGGATGCGGTGGCGGCGTACATCAGCGGCGAAATCCTGCCCAACGGCGGCGCCCACCGGGGAAGAGACTGGGGCAAATTCGACATCCAGAAAGAGGTCATCGATCTCTGCCCCACGCAGTGTATGTCGCTGGAAAACGGCAAGCTGAAGATCAACAACAGGGAATGCACCCGCTGCATGCACTGCATCAACGTGATGCCCAGGGCCCTGCGGCCGGGAACGGATACAGGAGCCAGCGTCTTGTTCGGGGCCAAGGCGCCCATCCTGGAAGGCGCGCAGATGTCCGTGCTGACCGTTCCGTTCATGAAAATGGAGCCGCCCTACGATAACTTAAAAGAGCTCATCGAAAAGGTCTTTGAATGGTGGATGGAGGAAGGGAAGAACCGCGAGCGCCTGGGCGAGCTCATCCAGCGGCAGGGGCTGTGGAGGTTCCTGGAGGTCATCGGCGTGCCCGCCTTCCCGCAGACGGTGAAAATGCCGCGCTCCAACCCGTACATCTACTGGAAAGAGGAAGATGTGCCGGGCGGCTGGGACAGAGATATCGAAGATTATCGCTCCAGACACAAGAGATAGGGGGTAAATATAGATGGCGTTATCTACAGGCAAGCTGGGTAAGTATAATCCGGAAAAACCGACAGAAAACAGGATCACCGACATCGGCCCGCGGCATTACTGGGAGTTTTTCCCGCCGATTATTCAGCGCAACTACGGCAAGTGGCTTTATCACGACATCCTGGAGCCGGGCGTGCTGGTGCACGTTTCCGAAACGGGCGAGAAGGTTTACACCGTGCGCTGCGGCGGCATGCGCTTTATGAGCGCAGAAATGATCCGGGAAGTCTGCGACATTGCCGACAAGTACTGCGACGGGTACGTTCGCTTCACCACCCGCAACAACATCGAATTTATGGTGGACAGCCTGGAAAAGGTGGAGGCGCTGAAGAAGGAGCTTTGGAGCCGCAAATTTGTCACGGGCAGCTACAAGTTCCCCGTCGGCGGCACCGGCGCCGGCATCACCAATATCGTCCACACCCAGGGTTACATCCACTGCCATACGCCGGCGACAGACGCTTCTTCCATGGTCAAGGCGGTCATGGACGAGCTGTTTGATTATTTCACCAGCATGACCCTGCCGGCCCAGGTGAGGATTTCCATGGCCTGCTGCCTGAACATGTGCGGGGCCGTGCACTGCTCGGACATCGCCCTTTTAGGCTACCACCGGAAGCCGCCCATCGTCGACCACGAAGTGATCGAGTCCGTCTGCGAAATACCGCTGGCCATCGCCGCCTGCCCGGTGGGTGCCATTTCTCCGGACAAGACGCCCAGCGGGAAACGCACGGTGAAAATCAAGACGGACCGCTGTATGTTCTGCGGCAACTGCTACACCATGTGCCCGGCGCTGCCGCTTTCGGATAAAGAGGGGGACGGCGTGACCATTCTCGCCGGCGGCAAGCTGTCCAACCGGATCAGCGAGCCCAAGTTCTCCAAGGTGGTCGTACCCTGGCTGCCCAACAATTTCCCGCGGTTCCCCGAGGTGGTGGAAGCGGTCAAGAAGATTATCGAGGCCTACGCCGCCGACGCGCGGAAATACGAACGCATCGGAGACTGGGCGGAGCGTATCGGCTGGGAGAAATTCTTCGAGAAGTGCGGTTTGCCCTTCACGGAGCACCTCATCGACGATTACCGCCTCGCTTACGATACCTACCGCACCAGCACGCAGTTCAAGTTTACCGAGGCGGCCTGGGAGGCCTCCAGGGCAGCGGGGGGCATTGATTAAGGCCCGCCGCATATTAAAGGAGGTTAACAATGGAAGAAATTAAGAAGGCCATTATCGAATATGCCGAAACCAGCAAGAAAACGAAGTTTTATTTTAAAGATATGGAGAAGGCCGTGCAGAGCAAAGTTCCCGGAGCCAAGTCCAGAGACATTAAAAAAGCTGCTTCCGAGCTGGTCAACGAAGGGACGCTGATTTATTTTTCCACCGGCAGCACGACCATGTACGGTTTGAAGGGCAGGGGCATTACCGAGGATAAGTAGCTTTGCGCGGGGCATGCTAAAGAGCAGGTAGAAAAGAGGTCGCTACCCACTTTTAGTCCAGCGACCTCTTTTGATTCATTTTTTAAATCGAGGGTGAAGAGCATATGTCCAGACCACAGAGTTTTGAAGAGTTTATTGCCGAACAAAAAAAGATCCTCCAGGAAAACCCCGGGTGCGCTAACGCCTACTACAATTTGGGCGTGCACCTCATGCAGCAGGGGAGGCTGGACGAAGCCATTCCCTTTTTTCAAGAAGCCATTGCCAACAGCGGACGGATGTTCGAAGCCTACGCCAACTTAGGCTACATTTACTTTAAAAAAGGTGACCTGGAAAAGGTGGTGGAGGCGAACAAAAAAGCAGTGGAAATCGAGCCGCGGTACGCACGCGGCTATGCCAATATAGGGTTTGCTTACCTGCAGATGGCCAGGACGGACGAAGCCATCGCGGCGCTTAAGAAGGCTCTTGAGCTCAACCCCCGGGTTGTGCAGGCGTGGAACAACCTGGCCAACGCCTACCTGCAAAAGGGGGATGTTGATAAGGCCATCGAAACCGGCCGGGAGCTGCTCAAAATAGCTCCTGATTTTCCTCTCGGCCACAACAACCTGGCTTACGCCTATTATTTAAAGGAAGATTACGCCAACGCCATAAAGCATGTGGATAAGGCCAGGGAACTGGGCTTTGCCGTCCACCCGGAATTTCTGGCGGAGCTTGCGCCCTACCGCCAAAAGTAAGAAGCGGCCCTCCCGGGGAAGGGAAATTACCCCTAAGTTAACCCTTCGCCAGGGCTTCCGCGACTAGCCGGGCGATGGTCTTTTTAACAATCTCGCCTTTTTCGTAGACGTTTATTTCCCCAACGTCATCTTGCAGGTTTTTTAGATCCTCGCTGATTTTCGCCGCGCCGAGGAGGCCCAGGAGCCAAACCGCCTGCCCCCGCACGGCGGGATGGGGGTCGGAAAGAAAGGGTGTAAAGTAGGAGCAGGGTTTTTTGATTAAATTTGGCTTTGCCCGGGCGATTTTGCCCAGAGCGAGCAGTATTTTTGCACGCAGGTTTTCATCTTCCCCTTTTTCTTCTAAAAGCTGGTAAAGTGCCGGGATGTAGCCGGCAAAAATTTCGGGTGAGCCGCCGATAATCTCCCCGATTGCCTCCACGGCCCCCCAGCTGGAGGCGCCGGTATCCGCCAGGGAGGTAAACAGGTTCTGGAGCAGCCGGGAAACGGGCCGCGGGTTTTTTTGCGCGATCACCGCGCAGGCCCGGCCCAAGAATTCAGCCGCCCGCATGCGGCTTGTTTCGTCGGCCGAATATAAAAGGCGCTGCAGGTGCCAAAGAATGCCTTTATCCTGGCCGGCGGCCTTCAACAGCGGGGCGACGGCATAGTTTTCCACCAGCTCCTCTACTTCCCTTTTGGTGAAGGTTTTTGCTGCCGCCCTCACTGCCGTCTCTTTAGTTTCTGCAGGCGCTTCCGCTGGAACTAATGCGGCGGACGCCAGGTGTTTTTGTACGCCCTGCCGGGTGACTTCCTGAATGTCCGCGTGCAGCCTGACGAAGTAGAGGGCGCCGGAAATTTTCCGGCCTTCGTAAAACCCGCCGGGAACGATCAGGTTTGTTTCGTAATCGTAATTTTCCACTATTTTTTCCAGGTAGTCTTCTTCCGGAAGCAGCCCCCAGGCCAGGCCCCAGTCCATGTTGCAGCCAAAAACAAGCGCCTCAATAAAAGCGGCGCCCAGGTTGTGCCCGGTGGCGTCGTAGGCGTAGACCGCCCCGCAGGAACAGGAGCCCACGGGCATTTCTAAAGGCCGGTGGATTTTCAGTTCCTTTGGCTTTTCTAAAGGCAGCCCGCAAAAGGGGCAGGCGGGCCTGACCGCCGGCTTGCGGGAGAGGAGATTTTTTGTCTCGCGCGGTTTTTTAGAATCTCTCATGGGGATTTAAGTGGGCTCCTTTTTTTGTTTTTTAATCGGGCCCCGGAATGTCCAGGGTCAGGCAGCTGCTTCCCGGGGCGCAGGACCTGGTGGTGAGCTTTGGTTTTTTGTTCTTGCCGGCCCCCATCACGTAATTGGTCCTGCTGATCACCCGCTCAAAGGATGGGGAGTTACACTGGGGGCATTGGATGTCCGCTTTTTCGTCAGGTTTTAAAAAAAGTTTTTCAAAAATTTGACCGCACTGCAGGCAGCGAAATTCAAAAATAGGCATTGTTTTCCTCCTCGAGCGAAAGCATCAACCAAGAACCAGAAAGCGTTCCTGCCCTTTTTAAGTATATCAACAGACGGGGCGGGAGTCAAACCTCCCGGGTTTCTTCCTCCCGGAGCGCCTAAAATTTTTCGGGCCGAAGGCAGGATTCAGGCGGTCCGCGCCGAAAAATATACTAAGCGGCCCGGTGTTATTTTTTGAGCAAAGAAGGATTGCGTGAATAAATGACGAATATATGTTAATAACGTTTTTTCTATGGCCTACGATGGGACGCACCTGCCAAAATGAGTTGTGGATGAGTTGTGCGCTTCCCGAAAGGGAGGTGGTTAGCCGGCCTTAGCCAGCCTTGCGCACCGGGGGCAATTGCCCGGGCCAAAACAAAGTTAAAGTCCCCGATATGCTGCTTAAAAAGCAAAATTATATTACAGGAGGTGTGCATTCCTGGTTGTGGGGGGACGGCTTGACTGTTCTTGAAAGGTCGTTGACGCCGTTGATCAAGAGTGGTCAGGTATTTTAACCAGGATGAGTTAATGTTCAGAGTTTCTATTGATCGTGATAAGTGTGAAGGATGCGGAGAATGCGCCGATTCCTGTCCGGCTGGGATTTTAGGCATGGAGGACGGCAAAGCAGCAGTAGTCGGCGATCCGGATGAGTGCATGGGTTGCGAGACCTGTGTCACCGTTTGCCCCAGTGGGGCTGCCCAAATAGAAGAGCTATAGAAAATGTCTGTGAAAGGAAGGTCCGTCGGAGGGGGCCTTCTTTCGCTGGCTTTTCACGGTCCGCTTTAATCAGGGGAGAAAGAGAGGGGTGAATTTAGCCTGGTGTCATATTTCATCGTCCAGATTCTGCCTTATATTGCGTTAACAATTTTTGGATTAGGACTTTTATTTCGCCTGGGCCGGTGGGCGGCGGCGCGGCTTTTGGGCACGTCCCACGAGATCACGCTGGCTCCTTTTCCGCAAACTCCCTGGCAGGCAGGCTGGATTTTCGTCCGCGAAATTGCTTTGTTCCGGAATATATTCTTTTTTGAACCCACCCTCTGGGTCGGCGCGTGGCCCATGCATATTGCCCTGTTTATGGTTTTAGGGGGACACGCGGTGGGGTTTTATTTCTTGGGGGAGCAGTTCGTCTACATCGGAATGTCTCCGGAGTTGAGTAAATTTATGTCCAACTTGTTAGGTTCTGTCTTTGGCATGGTTTTGCTGTTGGGCTTAATTTACCTGCTCGTCCGGAGAGTGTCTTTGGGCAGGGTCAGGCAGATTTCCAATCCCAGTGATTACCTGCACCTGGTCTTGTTGATCGCAATTGTCGCCGTAGGCGATATCATGCGCTATTTCCCGCAGTACGGTATGCACTACGAGGAAGTGTACGAGTATTTTAAGGCGCTTATTTTGCTCCAGCCGGTGCCGGAATTTGTTTTTCACAATGTCTTTTTCATCACGCACATGCTGCTGGTGCAGATTTTAATGATTGTCTTCCCGTTCAGCAAGCTGGTGCATCTCTTTGGCATGTTTGCCATGCGCTGGATTGAAAACCGGGTGCACACGGATCCCGCACCGGGTTTGCCTAATGTTGATGTTGCTGCAGCAAGGGCAAAGGGCACGGGTCTACCTTCTGCCGGCGGCGCTGCGTAAGGGGGGAGGAGTTAAAAAGATGCCGGAATATAAAGGGATGGCGCAACCCGCCAAGGCTTCCGCCGAGGATCTCAAGAAGTTAAGACTGGTTCCTGTGCCTGACGAGAAAAAAGTGGAAGAAGCCATCAGGCTGCTCGACGAGATGCGCAAAAAATTCCGCTCTTTCGTGCTGGCCATGGAATCCTGCGTGAAATGCGGGCTTTGTGCCGAAAATTGCCACGCCTACCTGGGAACCAGAGATCCCAACAACATTCCGACCAACCGGGCGGAGTTAATCCGAAAAATTTACCGCCGTTACTTTACCCTGGAAGGTCGCTGGTTCGGCAAACTGGTCGGGGCCGAAGATTTGACCCTGGATACCCTTGAGCAATGGTACTCTTATTTCTATCAGTGCACCGAGTGCCGCCGCTGCGGTTCTGTCTGCCCGTTCGGCATTGACACCTGCGAGGTGACCATGATTGCCCGCCAGATTTTGTACTGGCTGGGCATGGTTCCTAAGCTGCACGTGGGGGGAGGCTTTGGGATCGAACGGGTCGGCAACCAGAGCAACATACCAAAGCCCGGCATGGTGGACACGCTGGAGTTCCTTAGCGAGGAAATTAAAGAGGAATTCGGGGTGGATGTAAGGTTCCCCGTCGACGAAGAAGCGGACATTCTGTACGTGCCTTCCTCGGCCGACTATTTGCTTAACCCCTACACTTTGATGGGGGCGGCGATGTTTTTCACGTACATCGGCGCCAGGTGGACCATCCCCAGCGTTATGTCGGAAGCGGGCAACTTCGGCCTTTTATTCGATCAGCGGCACTTGATGCGGCACCTTTTCATGCGCCTTCACGACGCCGCCGCCAACCTGGGAGTGAAGAAAATAGTCTGGGGCGAATGCGGGCACGGCTGGCGGGCCTGGAAGATGTACCTGCCGTATTTTGTGGACAGGCCGCTGCGCTGGGAAATTACGCACCTTCATGACGAAGTGGCCTATTACATCCGGACGAACCAGTTAAAGCTGGACCCGACAAAAAACGCCCAGCCGGTGACGCTGCACGACCCGTGCAATTACGTGCGCGCCTGCAGTCCGGCCGGTCCGTACGGCCACACGGAAAACATGCGCACCATCATCAGGGCGGTAACCGTCGACTTCCGGGAAATGACCCCCAACCGGGAGAAAAACTTCTGCTGCGGCGGGGGCTCGGCCGTTCTCTTCGACGACCCCGAGATGTATCAGAAGCGGATTCAATTTTCGAAAACGAAGGCCGACCAGATCCGCGCCACCGGCGTGGGCAAGGACGGCAACGGCATCCTTTGCGCGCCCTGTTCGATTTGCAAGGCCCAGTTTTACCCGATGGTGGAAGAACACGAGCTGGGCGTGGAAGTAAAAGGCTTGATCGACCTGGTCGGAAAAGCGCTGGTCTGGAAGTAAAGGGAAAGGCAAGAGACAGCGCAAAGGCGCGTGCAGGTTGACGAAGAAAATGTTTAATGGTATCCTTATAGGGGAGTGGTTGCTGGTTGCGGATTGCGGGGGCTTTGGGGAAAGAGATTAGGTTAACTATTTAAAGAGTAAAAGATTAAGGAGTTACTTAAAGAAAATTTTCACGGAGGTGCGATCTTAATAATGGCGTCCATTAACGTAAATGGTGTGGAAATTGAAGTCGACGAGGACGGATTTATTCAGGACCCTGACAAGTGGAACGAAGAGGTAGCGAAATACTTGGCGAAAACTGAAGGCGTTGAGGAAATGGGCGAAGATCACTGGAAAGTGGTTAATTACCTGCGGGATTACTACTTGAAGTTCCAGATTGCTCCGATGATCCGCAAGCTTTGTAAAGAAACCGGCTTTAGCTTAAAATACATTTACGAGCTGTTTCCGTCCGGACCGGCTAAAGGAGCCTGTAAAATTGCCGGTCTGCCAAAGCCCACCGGTTGTGTGTAATAAAGTAAAGTAAAGTGAGGAAGGCAACCACAAGAAGGTTTGCTAGGATACTGCCCGTCCCGGGAAAATTATAGGGGGACGGGTTCTGTTTTGATGGAAAGAGGTGGCGATTATGCGATCCGTTCCGCGCCTGGTGATCGGGGCGCCCCACGGCCGCTCGGGAAAGACCACGGTTACCTTGGGTCTTGTGGCTTCCCTGGCTAATGGCCGGGGCCTAACCGTGCAACCTTTTAAAAAAGGTCCTGATTTTATCGATCCTGGCTGGCTTTCCAGGGTTGCGGGGAGGGAGTGCCGCAACCTGGATGGCTTTTTAATGAGCAGGGAAACGATCCTGGCCTCGTTTCTTACTCATTCTGCTGGGGCGGACATAGGAGTGGTGGAAGGAGCCATGGGCCTGTACGACGGGGTGGATCTCCAGGGCAGCGGGAGTACGGCGGAAATCGCCAAGATTTTAAAAGCGCCGGTTATTCTGGTTGTGGACTGCACGCGTATGACGAGAAGTGTGGCGGCCATGGTGCTGGGATTTTTGCATTTTGACCCGCAGGTGAAGATCGCCGGGGTGGTTTTAAACAAAGTGGCCCGCCCCCGCCACGAAGCAATGCTCCGTTCGGCCCTGGAAACTTATTGCGGCGTGCCGGTCCTGGGGACCGTGCCCAAGGGAGAAAAGCTTCTCATCCCCGACCGCCACCTGGGACTGGTGCCGGTGGCCGAAAGCGACGAACTTGCCCAAAAAATCCGGGAGATCGGACGGGCGGCGAGACAATACCTGGACCTGGAGGGAATTTGGGAAGCAGCCGCGGCAGCGCCGCCTCTCGCCGGAGAAAGGCTGGCTTTTGAAAATCCCGGTGCGGTCAATGATTTAAAAATCGGCATCTTTAAAGACCGCGCCTTCACCTTTTATTATCCGGAGAATCTGGAGGCGTTGGCGGCCGGTGGGGCAAAAATAGTAGTTATCGATTCCCTGGGAGACGCTTTTTTGCCGGATGTGGACGCCCTGTATCTGGGCGGCGGGTTTCCCGAGGTTTTTGCCGCCGCGCTGGAAGCCAACGAGAGCCTGCGCAGCGCCGTGAAAGAAGCGGTGCAGGGCGGGCTGCCGGTCTACGCGGAATGCGGGGGTCTTATGTATCTGGCCCGGAAACTGCACTGGCGGGGGAAGACGTACAAAATGTCGGGTGCTTTGCCTTTTGACGTTGTTCTTACCGAAAAACCCCAGGGGCACGGTTACGAGGTAGTCCAGGTAACCGGTGAAAATCCGTTTTTCCCTCTCGGAACCACGATAAAAGCGCACGAATTTCATCATTCCCGGGTGGTTAACCTGGACCGGGAAAAAGTAGGTTTTGCCTTTCGTGTGTTAAGGGGCTGGGGGATAGACGGCCAAAACGACGGCCTGGTTTATAAAAATGTACTGGCCGCCTATGCCCATATTCATGCTCTTGCTGTTCCGGAGTGGGCCCGGTGGCTGATCGAAAGGGCCCGCCAGCAGTAATTATTTTATAACGTTAACACGCCTTCTGTGTTGCGCACCAGCCGTAGGACCTGCTCTTCCTTGCCGTCCAGAGCATTTATATAAACTAAGAAGGTATCCTTGTCCAGCTCTCCACGGAATTCGTACACCAGTTTTTCTTTGTCCGCGCCGACCGGGATTAAAGCCAGGTGTCCGCCGGTTACATTTTTTAAGTGCGGGCTTAATTTTTTCCGTGCCTGAGCCGCGGTGAGACGGGGCTGGGGGAGATCCCGCCGGTGGTGGGTCATCAGGTAGCCGGTTGCCTCCAGGCCTAAAATCTGCCCGTTGTCCAGGGCCACCGTAAGCTTGATCTGGTCCGGATAGAGAAGTACGCCGTTTTGCGTGGCGGCAAAGTTGAAAACGGCCAACCCGCCTCCCTGTTCATGATAAGTAGGTACCAGGTTTGTATATCCCCGGCGAATTAAAAATTGCTGGGCCTTTTCCCTGGCCTGCCGCAGAGTAAGCTTTTCCGGGCCCACGTTGCGGGCATTGGCGTACCACAGGACGTGCCCTCCCGTTTCACTCACGGCCACGGTTACTCTTTCCTGAAAGTTAGGCAGGCGGGAGGCAATTTCTACGTTGTACGCTCTTATTTTCCCCTTGCTAATGCTTACTCTTTCCACCGCGTAGTTTTCCTGGGCATAACGGCGGTCAATAAACCCCAGGGCCTTTTTTCTTGCCTGGTCGACGGTGATTTTACTGCCCGTTAATCCTTTTGGCTGGCTTTTTTCCAGGTGGTCGGAAAACGGGCCGTCGTAAATGAGGGTGGGCATCCCCTTCATATGCTCTTCTACTTGTTGAAAGTTTCTGCTGGCCAGCCCGGTTTCTTTCCGCTGCAAAACGCGGCCCGTTTGCCGGGAAAGTTCGCTTAAGTGAAGCTTTCCGGAAGCGATCTGCCGCTCTATGTCCTGAAGATCCACATTCAGCGTGGAGGCCTTTTTGTAGAGCTTTTGCAGCGTTTCCCATTCCTGCGCGTTCTTTTCCTGCCCCAAAGACACTTTTTTAGCAAGCGAGTACGCGTAGTCCCCTACCTGGGTAAGAAACTTGGCTGTACGGCTCAAAGAAATATCGGGTAGCGGCAGCTGGTTTAGGTTGGTCTGCGCGGCGTTGGCCCGCTGCCAGATTTCCATCAGGATTTGGCTGTCCAGTTGCGGGGCCTGAGCAACCAGCAGTTTGGAAAGGAGCACTTCCACATTTTGAATGTTGCTTAACGTATCGTAGAAAGAACGATAATATTTATTAGTCAGGGCTATTTCCAGTTGTTTGCGTACGGTAAACTGGTGGTAGCCCCAGTAAATGATCCCGCCCAGGAAGATTATACCTATAGCCAGAGGGATCAGCCAGCGCCGCCGGTTCATAGTCGAGGAATTCCTCCTTACTTAAGTATTTATGAATCATATTGTGAAATAAATTGGCAATATTTTTAGGAGCGTTTTTATTGAACAGAGGTTTTTGCTAACGGGCAAAGACGTGCTCTCCTATCTGCGTTAAGATGTTTTTTGTCCAAATCCAGGGGTTGACCGGCTTGGCGGGGTTCCAGAAGAACAGGGCGCCTCCTGTTGGGTCCCACCCGCTCATGGCCATCATGGCCGCCCGCAATGATTCCTCTGTTACTGGCCGGTTGTACTGGCCGTTGCTGACCGATTCAAAAGCGTGCGGCTGGAAAATTACGCCCGCTAAGGTATGCGGAAAAGCCGCGCTGCGCAGGCGGTTTAAGATTACCGCGCCCACCGCCACCTTGCCGATGAAAGGCTCGTCTGCCGCCTCTCCTTCGATCACCCGGGCCAGCAGGTAGATGTCGCCCCGGTTGCTGATGCCGCGGGAAACGGTCTCGGGCTCGGCCGGGACGTAAGCGTAGGTTGGAGAAAAACCCAGCGCGGCCCACGTATTTGGTCCCACCACGCCGTCCGGAACCAGGCCGTTGTACCGCTGAAAAAGAATTACCGCTTCCTGGGTCTGGTTGCCGTAAACGCCGTCGGCTGGGCCGGTATAGTACCCCCAGGCGCTCAATTGCTGCTGCAGGCGGTAAACATCGCCGCCGCTCAATCCCCAGTAAAGGGTGCGGGACTGGGCGCGGGCCGGATCGGGAAAGACTCCTGAAAAAAAGACGGCGAAAAATGCGATGAGAAGAATTAAAAGAAACGAAAGAAACATAGCGGCTGCCCTTCCCGACAAAAAAATTCCTCCTTTTGTACTTAACGGCAATTTTTTTTGCATATTTTGCGCCGGTTTGCGGTCAAATATGCGTTTTGGAAAAGGAAAACTGCCGGGTTGATGTTTTTTGCGGCAGTTTTTCTTTATGCGTGCAGTTAATTCTTTTTAAAAGCAACATTGGTAAGGGCGCGTCTGGTTGATATAAAGGCCGGCTATGCCTACCGGCCGCCTGTCTGTATATAATCGACGATGTAATTGCAAAATAACGTCAGGTCGTTTAAGCGTGTCTGCAGGATTTCATGAAGCTCTCCCGGAGTTATCTTGTTGTATTCGTGAATTAGCCGGTTCCGGTAGCCGGCCATGCCCGTGATTTTTTGGGCAAATTCAGGGGGAATTATTCGACCGGCTTTGAGTTTTTCAATCACCGAACGGTAATCGGAAGGCACGCCTAGCCCGGATTTTACCACCAGATGGCGGCCCAGGTCAAATAGAGCTTCCAGTGCCCGGCGCAGACGGTTTTCGGCAATGTCTACAGCGTCCTCGTTTTCACAGAATTGTTCTGCCGGCATAACGGCCAGGGCATTTAATCTTTTTACCGAGTTCTGTATTATGCCTATCCTTTCGGTGATCAGTTCCTGGTTAAACAAGAACCTTTACCTCCTTTACGGCTTCGTAGAGCTCGCGCCGGGCTGTTTCCAGGTGATGGCGGAAGTCCATATATTTGTCAGAAATCAAATCCTCGAAATCGGTCCGGAATTCGTCATCTACACAATAAACGACCCTTCCGGTCTTGATTGTTTCAAAACACACCGGCAAGGAAGCGGAGTTTAAAAATAAAAGATCCACTTCCTGGTTTGCAAATATTTCGCCCAGGCGGGGGTAAAGATCCATATATAGATTCACCATTCCCCGTCCGGGGTTTTTCAGGAGAACAGCCAGGTCTACGTCCCCAGCCTGTTCTTTTTTTTTCGGATAAGAACCAAACAAATAGACGGCAATTATTTCCGGGAACGAGCGAAAAACTTTTTGGAGAGCGTCAAGAGTTTTTTTATCCAGCAGGGTCCTCCCTCACCTTCGTTTATTTTCGTATTTCTTATTGAAAAGTTAAAAGAATTGTACCATAATCTTGTAAAAAGGCACCCCCTGGCTAGGCCGCTGCGTTAAGCGCTTCTTCCAGCGGCGTGCAGGGTATTTGCAGGGATTCGGCCACCGGCCGGCAGGTAAGGCATCCCCCGAAAGTATTTACCCCCCGGGCCAGGGCCGGGTTTTCCCTGAATCCTCTTTAAGCTTCGGGTCGTTTCGCTTGTGACAACGCCGCGCCCCAGCCAAAGTGAACGGTTTCGCTGAATATTTACGTTTCCCAATACGAAGCTTGGGACCAAGCTTGAAATCAAGGTAAATATAGCATATCCTCCTTTTTTTGAATAGTCCCATTTTTCATTGCCGGGGAGCGCTTCGAGCACCGAGCTGTGATTTGTCTGCTTGAAGGGTCGATTTGCAAGTGCTATAATGGATTATGGTTTGCGGCGCTTTTTGGGGAGGACGTGAGTTTTGATGAGCGTAAATCAGCGCCTGATCCGCAATTTTTGCATTATTGCCCACATCGACCACGGGAAATCCACGCTGGCCGACAGGCTTTTGGAATATACAGGCGCGCTGACCCAAAGAGAGATGACCGAACAGGTTTTGGATCAGATGGACCTGGAGCGCGAGCGGGGAATTACCATCAAGGCCAAGGCCGTGCGCCTTGCCTACCGGGCCAAAGACGGCCGGGAGTACCAGTTGAATCTCATTGATACCCCCGGCCACGTGGATTTTTCTTACGAAGTTTCGCGCAGCCTGGCCGCCTGCGAGGGCGCTTTGCTGGTGGTGGACGCCGCGCAGGGCGTGGAGGCGCAGACGCTGGCCAACGCCTACCTGGCGATGGAAAACGACCTGGAGATTATTCCGGTAATCAATAAAATCGATCTCCCCAATGCCGAACCGGAGCGGGTGAAAAAAGAGATTGAAGACGTGCTGGGTTTAGACGCCGCCGAGGCCGTCCTCGCTTCGGCAAAGCTGGGGACCGGCGTCGAGGAGATTCTGGAACGGATTGTGGCTAGAATCCCGCCCCCGCGGGGTGATGACAGGGCGCCTTTAAAAGCGCTGATCTTTGACTCGCACTACGATCCGTACAAGGGCGTCATTGCCTATGTGCGCGTGGTGGACGGCTGCTTTTCGCCGGGCATGGTCGTTAAAATGATGTCTTCGGGCAGGGAATTTGAAGTGAGCGAGGTAGGCGTCTTTCGCCCGGCCATGGCGGCGGTCGACGCACTGCGGGCCGGGGAGGTGGGGTTTATCGCCGCGGGAATTAAGAACGTCAAGGACGCGCGCGTCGGCGATACCATCACCGAGGCCGCCCGCCCCGCCGCCCGGCCGCTGCCCGGCTACCGGCGGGCGACGCCGATGGTTTACTGCGGTCTTTATCCCGTGGATACGATTGATTATGAGGACTTGCGCGAGGCTTTGGAAAAGCTCCAGCTCAACGATGCTTCCCTAACTTTTGAGCCGGAGACTTCGGGGGCCCTAGGTTTTGGCTTCCGGTGCGGTTTTTTGGGCCTGCTGCACATGGAAATCGTCCAGGAGCGCCTGGAAAGGGAATACAGGCTCAACCTCATTACCACCGCTCCCAACGTGGTTTACAGGGTGACCACCACAGGCGGGGAAACGCTCTTTATTGAAAACCCTACGAAATTGCCGCCGCCCGTGAAAATCGCCAGGATGGAAGAACCTTTTGTGGCGGCCACGATCATGCTGCCCAAAGACTACATCGGAGCGGTGATGGAGCTGTGCCAGGAGCGGCGCGGAACTTTCAAAAACATGGAATACATGGGTGCAAGCCGCGTCATGCTTGCCTATGAGCTCCCTTTAAGCGAGATTATTTACGACTTTTTTGACCAGCTGAAATCGCGCACGCGCGGCTACGCCTCCCTGGACTACGAGCTGGCGGGTTACCGGGAAAGCGACCTGGTCAAGATGGACATCCTGGTGAACGGGGAGCCCGTGGACGCGCTCACCTGCATCGTGCACAGGGACAAAGCCTACACCCGCGGGCGCCAGCTGGTGGAAAGGCTGCGCAGCCTCATCCCCCGCCAGCTGTTTGACGTGCCGGTGCAGGCCGCCATCGGCAACCGGGTGATCGCCAGAGAGACCATTAAGGCCAGGCGCAAAGACGTCCTGGCCAAGTGTTACGGGGGTGACGTGACCCGCAAGCGCAAGCTTTTAGAAAAGCAAAAGGAAGGGAAAAAGCGCATGAAACAGGTGGGCAACGTGGAAATCCCCCAGGAAGCGTTTATGGCCGTGTTAAACATAGCCGATCAATAATCTTAATCATCTTTTTTAAAATCTTTTTTAAACTGGACGTTAACCTCCTCTCACCAGGTCGTCCAGGGTTGCAAAGCGGTAGCCCTGAGCCTTGGTGTCTTTAATGATTCTCCCGAGTGCTTCCGCGTTATCCCGGGAGACGGCGTGCAAAAGGATGATCGCCCCGTTGTGGAGGTTGTTCATTACCGATTGATAGGCTTCGTCGGGGCCGCCGGGCATGGGCACCCAGTCCATTAAAGCCAGGCTCCAGAAGATATTGTAGTAGCCCAAATTTCTGGTCACGGCCAGCGTGCGTTCGCTGTATTCGCCTTTTGGGGGGCGCAAATAAATCATTTTCTGGCCGGTTATTTTAAAAAAGTCTTCTGATAACGGCTCCACTTCTTTTTTAATCTGTTCTTCCGTCAGTTCCGGCAGGCTGGGATGGTTGACCGTATGGTTGCCTACGATGTGCCCCTCCTGAACCATTCTTTTCACCAGTTCGGGCTGGGACTTTAAATAATGACCCGTTATGAAAAAGGCCGCACGTACCTTATGTTCCTTTAAGGTATCCAGGATTTTGGGCGTGTAGCCGTTTTCGTAGCCTTCGTCAAAGGTGAGGTAGGCCACCTTCTTTTTTGTATCTCCGATCCAGTAGGCGTCGTATCTGGCCAGCAGGCTGGCGATGCCGGAGGGCACTTCCGGCGTTTGGTGGTTGTTGTTTCTTTTAATGCCCCAGCCATAGCGTTTATTGGATAAGCCCTCGCTGTTCGCCGGCTTTGCCGCCGGGGGAGACGAAACGGGTGTGCTGTCCTGGCCGGGCGAAGCGGCGGGAGCGGCGCCGGCGTGATTGGCGATCTGGGGACTGTAGGCCGGCTGGGCCGTGAATTGCGGCCCGGAAGGGAAGTAGCTTTTGCCCGCATAAAAAGCAATTCCTGCGGCGATGATTACTCCTGCTATAATTATCCATCGTTTTTTCACTATTTGCCATCTCCTTTTTAAACTAGCATGGGCAGAAGAATCTTGATTTATTCTTGTTTATTTCGACAAATACCGCCGCTTTCCTGGGTAAATAGGGGAGGGAAAGAGAAAAAACTGTTGCTCGTTAGAAAAAATTTAGTTAAAATTATGATATCACAGGGTGAAACGTGAATAGGCGGTTTTGCCGGCGGGTAAGACGGGAGGATGGTAAGAAAGCAGGGATAGGCTTTCTTTTTTTTAATTTTTTTAACTTGCGTTAATATAAATAAATATTACTGACAAAATTTAGGAAAAGGAGGAGGGTCGTGCGTCCATTTTTAAAATTACCTGCCATCAGTGAGGCCGAGATGTTTCACAGCATTCTCGACACCCTGCACGAAGGGGTAGTTGTAATGGCGGCCGACAGCACCATTGTTTACGCAAATCCTGCCTACTCGCGCATCCTCGGCGTTCCCGTGAACAAGGTGATTGGCAAAAAGTGTTCGGAGATCGAGCCGGCCGCAAAATGCCTAAAGTCGCTGGAGACGAAGCAGCCCATTAAAGACCAGTACGAAATCGTGCAGTCAGTCGGCGTGCCCATAATTTTCAGCACCAACTGCCTGTTTCACAACGGGGAATTAATCGGCATTTGCAGTGTTTTCCGCGATATCAGCGAAATAGTCAGCCTGAATAAAAAAGTGGCGGAACTCAAGTACCAGTTGAATCAATATGGCCGGAGCTCCCTGCCCGATTGCTTTTCTGTTTTAATCGGGCGCCACCCCGCCTTTGTCCAGGCCTTGAAGCTGGCGGCACAGGTGGCCCCGTCGGAAATCACCGTCTTGATCCAGGGTGAGAGCGGCGTGGGCAAAGAGCTGCTTGCGCGGGCCATTCACCAGGCCAGCCGCCGGAAAGATAAGCCTTTTGTAACGGTTAATTGCGCCGCCCTGCCGGAAACCTTATTTGAAAGCGAGCTTTTTGGCTACACGGGGGGCGCCTTTACCGGGGCCAGAGCTGCCGGGAAACAGGGCAAATTTCACATGGCCGACGGGGGGACCCTTTTCCTGGACGAAGTGGGGGAAATACCGCTTTCCCTGCAGGCGAAGCTGCTGCGGGTCCTTCAGGAAGGGGAGGTGGAGCGCCTTGGTTCGGTGAAGCCGGAAAAGGTAAATACGCGGATCATTGCGGCCACCAATGCGGATCTGGAGGCGATGGTGGCCAAAGGAGCCTTCCGCCAGGATTTATTCTACCGCTTAAACGTTATCTGCATCCGCCTGCCGGCTCTGCGCGAGCACCCGGAGGATATTGCTCTGATCGCCCAGGCGATTTTGGAAGAAATTAACCAGGCGAACAACCGATCCTTAAGTTTCAGCCAGGAGGTGCTGGACCTTTTTGCTTCTTACAACTGGCCGGGAAACGTGCGGGAACTGCAAAACGTGATCCGCCACGCCAGCCTGGTGGCTACGGAGCGGGTCATCAGCGTGGCCAACCTGCCGCCTTACCTGCTGGAGCGACTGACAAAGCAGTTTCACGATCAGGACAGCCAGGCCGCCGTGGAGCGCGCCCTTAAGCTGTACATGGAAGGCGCGGAGCAGGAGGCAATCCGGGAGGCCCTGCGGCTGGCCAACAACAACCGCTCCCAGGCTATGGACCTGCTCAAGATCAGCCGGCGCACTTTCTATAAAAAGCTTAAAAAGTACAACTTGCTTTAAGAAATTCTTGCCCTTTAGCGTTTCTGGGTCCTTTTTTCGGCGATCCGGTAATGGAGTTCAGAGAGAAGGTACATGCTGGCAAAAGGTATGGCCAGGCCGACGAAGGCTCCCAGCATAATATTTTTGGAGAGGTCCAGGCCGGCAAAGTACAAAAGGAAATTTATGCCGATGCCGAGCAGGAAATAAGGCATAAAAAGCCTGCTTTTCCTGTACAGTTTTTCCCACTGATCCTTGTCTTCCTCGGATTTAAACTCGTAGCGGCGGTATTTTTTAGGGCCGATTTTTACGTCCAGGGTATGCTTTTGCTTTTCTTTGGTCATTAGATCCCTAGCCTCCCTTCCGGCGGAAAGATTAGTGTAGAAATCATACATCGTTATTTATTTCTGAAAACAGGTGCTTCCGGGTTACGGAAGCACCTGTAATCTTTATTCTTTAAAGATGTTCTCCAAAGACACGCCAAGTTCCTTTTAGTCGCGGCGCAAATCCAGAGAATATTTCTGGATCGTTTCCTGGCTCGCCGGTTTGGTCAGCAGGGAAACGATGATAAAGAAGATGAAGGCGACCGGTATCCAGTAGACCTGGTGAGCGGTGGCGATCTTCCAGCCAAAGGCTTTGTTGAGGAAGAACCAGTGCGGGCTGCCCAAGGCTATCCGGGCGTAAAGCCAGCTGCAGAAAGTGGCTATGGTAAAGATTATTGTTGTGGATAGGTGAGCGGCTTTCGTCGCCCGGTCCCACCAGATGCCCAGAATGAGGCCGGGACCGACGGAGGCGATGATCACGACGAAGGCCCACCCGGAGAGGTCGAGGACCATGCCCGGCGGGTTTATGGCCAGCAGGAAACATATAACCAGCACGATGGTATTCCACAGCCGCATGGCCGCTATCGGGTTTTCGGAGGCCCATTTGTTGTTGCAGATTTTCACCATCCAGTCACGGCCCAGGACCACCTGCGTAACCACCAGCCAGCCAGCCACGGTGGACATGGCGATGGAAAGGCCGCCCGCCACCAGGATGCCCATCAGCCAGGGTTGGTCGAGGGCCCGCGTAGCGGCGATCATAGAATAGTCGGTTACCGCAGCGGCGTTGGTCGCGTATACCTTTTTGAGGTAGCCCAGCAGTTCCACCGCGTTTTTGATCCCGTGCTGGCCCATGAGCGGGTGCATTGTTTCCAGGATTACTTTTGCCGCGCTGCCGATGATCACCAGACCCCAGTACATGGCGCCGCCAAGGAAAACGCACCAGAAAATGGAGCGCCGGGCGGTGTTGATGTCCATGGTGGTAAAGAAGCGTACCACCGTGTAGGGCATGGTGGCAAAGCCGTAGTGCCACACGAAGAAGAAGCTCACCAAGCCTGTCCAGCCTGCCATAATGGGGTGCGAAAACCCTTTTGAGGAATGCGGCGGCAGGAAGAACTTCGGGTTGTTGGTGGCGATGGCTTCCGTCAAGCCGTTGAAGCCGCCGAAGGTGACCAGAACGACGATCGCCACACAGACGGCGGCGATGGCCATCATTACTCCCTGGAAGGCATTGGACCAGGTGGTCGAGACCATGCCGCCCAGGTAGACGTAGAACAAAACTGTTATTGCGGCAATGACCAGAGACCAGACGTAAGGTATCTGCAGAATGGCCATCATAAACAGCGCCGTGCCGATAAGTGCGAGGGTTACGTAAAGAATTCCGGTGATGATCACGGGTATGCTGGTGATGATGCGCACCGGTTTTTCGTCCTCGTAACGGTCGGCGTAATAGTCGGTGAAGGAGACCGGCGCGTATTTTCTAAGCGGGGCAGCCGTTAGCAGGGCGGCAATGGGCATGCCCAGGATGATGGCGATCATCGCCCACCAGAAGGAATATCCCAAAAGGAAAACGAAAGCGGGCAGCCCCAAGAAGCTGGCCGGGCTCAAGTAAGTAGAGGCCAGGGCGGCCCCGTTGACGAAGGCACCTACTTTCCGCCCCGCCACCATGTATTCGGAGGGGCTAAGAGCGGCCTTGCGCGATGCCCAGCCGATCCCGAACATCACGATGAAATAGGCTATTGCAAAGGCGACAACAACTGGGTGGATATCACCTGGCATTAGTTATTCCTCCTTCCGCTGGCCGGAATTTTTGGCCGGGAAATAGTAGAACATCCAGGAAATAAATAAACTAACGATGTAAAGCATAAAAATATTCCCGTAAACCCACGGCGCCGGGATCCCGAAGATTTTCGTGTGGATTGTGCCTACGTCGCTGGCAATCTCCCAGATCCAGAAGATAATTGAAAGACTGTACATAATTAAAAGGCCGATCCAAAAGATGGGATGCATGCCTTTAAACATTAAATTCACCCCTTCACTAAAATTTAGAAAAAACTACACCGATAACAGATCGACAACACACAGCATCACATTCCCTGATTACTTAAAAAATTAATTCATAATACCCTACCAGCTTTTCGTAAGCGCTCAATCCGCTGCAGGCAATCACCCCCTTTTTTCACACCCGTATCCCTCTTTAACCTTTACTGTTTTCCACTTTTGCCACGGGTTATTTATGAAAACGCTTTTCTCCCACCCCTTTCCAGGCACTTCTTTCCATGGCTTTTCACAATATACATCTAAAATCTTATTTTATAAAATCTTATTTATTATATCTTTTATATTAACTTTTATATTAACTTTTGCCAATAAGCAATTTTCATACCACACTAATAATATTGAAAAATCAGAGATTTATTCCGAGAATATGTTTACCAGGCGGTGAATGTATATGTATACTCATGTTTACTCTGGATACAGGAGCCGCTTAAGATGCCGGGCAATGTCTCTTTATATATTGACAGGGCCAAGTTTTTTTGCTATTATAAATATGCGTTTACAGAACAGCAAATTCTTCTTGACTTGCAAAATGAGGAAAGGTGGTTGCCGGCGTAGCTCAACTGGCAGAGCGGCTGATTTGTAATCAGCAGGTTTGTGGGTTCAAGTCCCACCGTCGGCTCCAATTGATCACAAATCGCAAACGGAGGGGTTCCCGAGTGGTCAAAGGGAGCAGACTGTAAATCTGCCGGCTG
>DYES01000021.1 GCA_020725585.1 Desulfovirgula sp. | reverse complement strand
CCCATCCCGAACACGGAAGTTAAGCCCTCCAGGGCCGAGGGTACTTGGGGTATAGCCCCCGGGAGAGTAGGTCGTTGCCGGAAAACTTTTTGCCGAAAGCCCCACGGGAGACTGTGGGGCTTAGGTGTTTTCTCCCTTAAAAGAGAAGAGAGGGGTATTGGCTGGATTGATGGGCAAACCGTACGAAAAAAGTGGTTCCTTGGGAGCTGGTTTCTACTTTAATGACGGCGTTGTGCCTGGCCGCGATGTTGTAGCACACCGCCAGCCCCAGGCCCGTTCCATGCTCCTTGGTGGTGAAGAAGGGGGTGCCCAGTTTCTCGATCAGCTGAGGAGGGATTCCTTTTCCCTGGTCCTTGACTGCCAGAACCACCTCGTTGCCGTCAGCAGAAGTGCTGATCGTCAGGCTGCCGCCGGGCTGCATCGCTTCCAGCCCGTTGCGGACGAGGTTTAAAATCAGTTGGCGGATTTCTTTTTCGTCGAGAAGCAAATCGGGAATTTTTCCCAATTCCAGGATAATGTTCTTATCGGAAATTCTGGCGTCTGCTTCCAGCAATGGAAATAATACTTCCACGATGGAATTCAGGTTTTTTGGTTTTAAATCGATTGTTTTATTTTTGGCCAGGCTCAAAAATTCTGTAATTATTTTATTGGCCCGGTCCAGTTCCTCGATCATGAGATTAAGCCATTCCCTGTACTGAGCCAGTTCGTTTTTGCTTTCGAGCATTTGGAGAAACCCGCGCACGGTGGTCATCGGATTCCTGATTTCGTGGCCGATGCCTGCAGCCATTTCCCCGATCAGGTGGAGCCGTTCAAAGCGAGCCATTTCTTTTACCAGTTTTTTGTGCTCAGTGATGTCGTTCACGATGATCAGTATGGTTGGTTCGCAGTCGAGATCGATTACTTCTATAGAAATAAGCCCCACGCGCACTTCACCTGATTTTGTGCGGAAATTAACTTCCAGGTTCCGAATTGCTTCCTGTTCCAAAACCATCTGCTTCAAACGGGCATTAACGCCCGGATCCGCCCAAATGTTTATCTCTGCCATGGTGCGGCCGATGACGTCTTCCCGTTGAAAACCGGTGACTTGTAAGAAACTTTTGTTTACGTCAATAATGCGCACATCTGTAAATGCACAGATAAACATTAAGTTGGGCGTGGCATTAAAGATCTTGAAAAACCGTTCATTAGACAGCTGTACCACCTCCTCCGTACGCTTCTGCCGGCTGATGTCGGTATAGATAAAGATCATTTCCTTGGTTTGGCCGGAGTCATCTTTAACCGAGTCGGCGCAGAGGAAAACCGGAACAAGGCGGCCGGTGCGTGTGCGCATAGTTACCTCGCCTTTCCACTGGCTGCCGCTAAGGGCTGCGCTAAACGCTTCCCGGGCCACCTGGGGGTCTGTATAGAGCACGGACTGCCCGCCGGCAGCGTTTAGTTCATTCGGGGTGTACTTGAACAATTCGGAGAAGGCTATGTTTTGATCGATTTGCTTACCCGCCGTATCAACAATTGCCACCGCGTCGTGGGTAATCTCAACCGCCTTGCGGATGCGGAGCAGGTACTCCTCTCTTTCCTTGCGTTCGCGCAGCAAGCAGATCTTTTGTCTGGCGATTTCCATCTGCCTGGCTGCGGCGTTTAAGAATTCCATTTCCTCCACCCGCCACATCCGGCGGTGGCTGACCTGATGGAGCAACAGGCAACAGTAGCCCCGGGGGTGAAAAGAAAACGGGTACCAGAGCAGGCTTTGAATGTTCATTTGTTTGTGCAGGATCTTTGCTGAGCCATCACCGATCAGGTAGGGGTTAATATCGTCGGCGTGGCTTTGCAGCCAGAACTGGTGATTCCACATGAATTGAGCGCCGTTGATAAATAAGTCAAGATTGTAAATGTTTTGTTTGAGGGCGATATTTGATGCACCCGCCTGGGAGTTGGTCCACTTACTGATAACCATAACCTGGTGGTGTGCAAAATCTATGTCGCAGATCAGGACCTGGTCCACCCCGAGTGTTTTTCCGATAATTTTCGCCAGGTCGTAAAGAGTAGTTTGGGGACCGTTGTTGAAGGCGATCTTTTCCGCCATGCGGTTTAAGGCATCGGTAAACAATAACTGTTTTTGCAGCCGCTCCTGCTGTTTGCGCAGTTCTTCCTCGGTAAGTTTTTGGTCGGTTATCTCCCGGACATACTTAATGAGTTCCGAAACGCTGCCCTTGTCGTTTTTGAGGGGAAAGGCATAAACTTCCACCCATTTTTTCGTCCCTCCGGGGCCGGCCAGCGTGACCACATCCATTTCCAGGTTGCCCGTTTTCAGCGCGCGCAACGAAGGACAACGTTCACAGGGCTCGGACCGTCCTTGAAAGGCCTGGTAGCATTTTTTGCCAACGAGGGGTAAGGCGTGCGAAAACCACTGCTCCATTGTATGGTTAGCGTAGATAATGGTCATCTCCCTGTCAATGACGTTAATCCCGTCGTGAATTCTGTTGAGCACATTTTGAAGGAAGCTTTCCATTTTGCAGAGCTCTTCCTCCAGTTTCCTGCACAAAGTTTCTAAGGCCGTCCACTCTTTAATCTTTTGACCTTGCTCAATTAACTTATTCGGGAGTTGCTCATTTATTTTATTCCTCATTTTATTTTCCACCTCACAATATCTTATAATTAATTATAATCTTCAATTTAAGTTATTTCTTTTCCTAATCACATTTTTTTCCTCTTCTTCTCTTTTCCTCTTCTCTTCGTTACCCGTATTTCCTCCATAAAACAACTTGGTTTTTTAAATTAAATTTAAAAGATTTAAATTAAATTTAAAAGATGTTGCTATTTTTATAAAAAGTTTTCCTCTATAAATTTAATTCGGCGAGAGCTTACCTTTCTTTGGGATTAGCCTTTTTATATTCTAGCGGGGTTTATTTACGGGCACCTGAAAATAGTACTTGATTTTTTGTTGCCGGTAGAGTAAACAATTATTATGAAAGATATAAGGCGCTGGGGGAAATTGAGGCATGAAAATTACTATTATCGGCGTAGGAAAAGTAGGTCTGGAAATTGCCCGCCGCCTGGTCGAAGAAGGACATGACCTGACCATTATCGACAACGACGAAAATAAAATTAACCGGATCCAGGAGGAAATGGATGTTCTGGCCTTCTGCGGCAACGGTTCGAGCGCCCTCACGCTCAAAAATTGCGGGGTTGCGGAAAGCGAACTGGTGGTGGCGGTGACAAACAGCGACGAGATCAACATGATCGCCTGCCTGCTGGCTAAAAAGTTGGGCGTCCCCCGGACTATCGCCAGGGTTAGAGATCCCGACCACGCCAGGGACTTTGAAATTTCCAAGGAAGAACTGGGGATCGACCTGGTAATTAACCCTGAGTTCGCGGCCGCTTTGGAAATTTCCCGTCTGCTCAGCGTATCCCTGCCCGTTTATACCGAGCCCTTTGCCGACGGCAAGGTGCAAATGGCGGAAATCAATGTTGAAGAGGGTCACCGGGAATTTGTGAACAGGCGTTTAATGGAACTGCACATGCCCAAATCTTGTTTGATTGTAGGCATTTCCCGCCAGGGAAAGATGATTGTCCCCGGCGGCCACGATAAAATTCTCGCCGGAGACACCCTGTATATTCTGGCCCACCGGGATAGCGTAAATAAAATCTGCGCGAAGGTCAAAAAGAAGAGGCAGCGCATGCACAGCGTAATGATTTTGGGGGGAGGAAAAATAGGTTTTTACCTTGCCGAGCGCTTGAGCGCCCGCGGCATGGTGGTCAAGATCATTGAACAAAACGAACAAAAATGCCGGGAGCTGGCCGAGCGCCTGCCTTTTGTTTTGATTTTAAACGGCGACGGCACTGACGTCGATTTGCTGAAACGGGAAGGCGTGGGGGAGACAGACGGATTTGTCGCCGTTACGGGGATGGACGAAGAAAATTTGCTCATTGCTTTGTTAGCTAAACAAATGGGTGCAAAAAGAGTGATTGCGAAAGTGAGCCGCCCCTCTTACGCTCCCCTGGTGGAACGCCTGGGCGTGGACGCGGCGATCAGCCCACGGTTGATTACCATCAGTGAAATATTGAGATTTATCCGGGGCGGCCGCCTGCTTTCCCTGTCCCTTTTGTTAAATGGCCAGGCCGAAGTGGTGGAACTGATTATTCCGGCAGAAAGCAGGGTAGTCGGGCGTTCTTTAGAGAGGCTGGGGTTGCCCAAAGGGGTAATTATCGGGGCCATTTTACGTGATCACAAAATAATTGTTCCGCAAGGAAAGGATGTGATCCATGGGCATGACCGCCTGGTGGTTTTTGCGGTCGGGCAAACTGTGCGCACGATCGAGTCTTTGTTCGACGTAGGAGGAAAAGATTTTGAACCGAAACCTGATTTTGCGAACATTGGGTCTGGTGCTGCTCTGTGAATCCCTGGCCATGGTTCCCCCTTTGCTGGTGGCCGTTTTTTTGCAGGAAGACACTATCAGGGCTTTTACATTCACAATATTTTTGACGGCCGCCTGTGGTTTTGTTTTGACGAGGTTTTCGGCGGATTCAAGCCGGGTTAGCTATAAAGAGGGTTTTGCCATCGCCACGTTCGGCTGGCTGGCTCTGGTAGTATTTGGCAGCCTGCCTTTTATTTTTTCCGGAGCGCTCGTCCGCCCGGAAGACGCTTTTTTTGAAACCATGTCCGGCTTTACCACTACGGGCGCTTCTGTTCTGACGGATATCGAAATTTTGCCGCGCAGCATCCTTCTCTGGCGCAGCTTTACGCACTGGTTGGGCGGCATGGGCATTATTGTGCTCACGGTGGCCCTGATCCCGTCCCTAAAAGTGGCCGGGCTGCAGCTTTTCCGGGCGGAGGTCCCCGGGCCGACGAAAAGCAAGGTGCTGCCCAGGGTGGCGGCAACCGCCCGCCAGCTTTACCGGATTTATTTTTTAATCACGGTGATGGAAATTCTGCTTTTGAAAATTGCCGGCATGTCCTGGTTTGATTCCATCATTCATACTTTTGGAACCGTCGCTACGGGAGGTTTTTCCAGCCAAAATTTGAGTGTCGGCGCCTATAACAACGTGTTGATCGAGTTGATTATTGTCTTTTTCATGATTTTTTGTGGGGTAAATTTTGCCCTTCATTACCGGGCTTTTCAGGGCGACCTGCGCTCTTACTGGAAAGATCCGGAGTTCAAGTTCTACCTGGGAGTTATTGCTTTAAGCACTTTGCTGGTGGCCGCTAACCTGTTCAAGGGAGGAGGTTATGAGGTCGGCAGGGCTTTCCGGGAGGCTTTGTTTCAAGTTTCCTCGATAGTTAGCACGACGGGTTTTGCTACGGCGGATTTTAACCAGTGGCCGGAGTTTTCGCAAATAATCCTTTTTCTTCTGATGTTTTTCGGCGGGTGCGCAGGCTCGACCGGCGGCGCCATCAAACATATTCGCGTCTTGATCTTAATCAAAAGCGCTTCGCGGCAGCTCACCCGGCTGCTGCACCCGCAGGCGGTGATCCCCGTCCGGCTGGGCAGCCAGACGGTTTCCGAGGAAGTAGTAGAGGCGGTGCAGGCCTTTTTCTTTATTTACATCTTCATTTTTGCCGGTGTGGCAGTTTTTCTTACCTCCTTAGGGCTGGACCTGGTCAGCGCGCTCGCCGCCGTGGCCGCCACCCTCGGCAATGTGGGACCGGGCCTGGGGCTGGTGGGGCCGGCTTCCAATTATGCCTCCCTGCCCGTTGCGGCCAAGGTCGTTTTGAGCGTTTGCATGTTGATTGGCCGGCTGGAAGTCTATACGGTAATGGTGATTTTAAATATCCGCTTTTGGAAACTGTAGGCCTAAAAAGGCGGCCCGGTTGTTTAGATTGCGTTCGTTCTTTAATTTATGTTATATTTAAAGTATAAATTTTAATTTTTAACTTTTTATATTTTTGGCCTGGAGGGATTGTTTTTGCACGCCGCAGAAATGGCCGTAAAATTAACCGCCTGGCTGCGTGAGCAGTTAAAAGTGCGCGGCGCCAGGGGATTTGTCGTGGGCTTGAGCGGAGGGATTGATTCGGCAGTTACGGTGGCTTTGTGCAAAAGAGCTTGCCCGCAAGATACCGTCGGGATCATTATGCCCTGCCACAGCAACCCGCAGGACGCGGCCGACGCCCGGATGGTTGCGGAAGTTTTTCATGTTCCCGTAGAAGAAATAAATTTGGAGGAGCCTTTTGAAGCGATGGTGAAAGTGCTGACCGGCAGGCCTTACTGTGAACAGGAAATAGATCTGGCCATCGCCAACATAAAACCAAGGCTGCGCATGATTACCCTCTATTTCTTCGCCGCCCGCCGGCAATACCTGGTCGTTGGCACAGGCAACCGGAGCGAGCTCACCGTTGGGTACTTTACCAAGTATGGCGATGGAGGAGTGGATCTGCTGCCTATCGGCAACCTGGTTAAGTCCCAGGTACGGGAACTGGCCGCGGTCCTGGGCGTTCCTGAACAAATCATCAAGAAAGCTCCTTCTGCCGGTCTTTGGGCCGGGCAGTGCGACGAGACAGAAATGGGAATTACGTACGAGGAGTTAGATGAATTTATCCTTTACGGAAAGGGAAACGACCGGGTTAAAGAAGTAGTCAAAACTCTTGCCGCGCGCAACGCGCATAAAAATGAAATGCCCGCCAGGCCGCCGTTTTAAGGAGTGAGATGAAGTTGTCCGGTCATTCCAAGTGGGCGAACATTAAAAGGAAAAAGGCCAGGATGGATGCGCAGCGGGGAAAAGTATTCACCAGGCTGGCACGGGAAATTATCGTTGCCGCCCGTCTGGGGGGCGGTGATCCGGAGGCGAACCCCCGTTTAAAGGCAGCCATTCAACGGGCCAAAGAGGCCAATATACCCAACGAAAATATCCAAAGGGCCATCCAGCGCGGCGTGGGCGAAACAGGCGGCGCCGGTTATGAAGAAGTTTTTTACGAAGGCTACGGGCCGGGCGGCGTGGCCATTATGCTGCGCATTTTAACCGATAACCGGAACCGGACCGCTAGCGAGATCCGCTATCTTTTTTCCCGGAACGGCGGAAACCTGGGCGAAGCCGGCTGCGTTTCCTGGATGTTTGCGCGCAAGGGTTTGATTATCGTGGACCGGGAAGAATTTTCCGACGAAGATGCCCTTTTGCTGGCAGCCCTGGAAGCGGGTGCAGAAGATGTAAAGACAGAAAAAGATAGTTTTGAGATCATCACCAGCGTGGAAGAGTTTGAAAAAGTCAAGGACACGGTGCTCGCTCAAGGCATTCCGGTAGTGGAAGCCCAAATTACGATGGTTCCCGCAAGCACCGTGAAAATGTCGGAGGGCCAGGCCGAACAGTTGATGCGCCTCATCGAGGCGCTCGAAGATCATGATGACGTTCAGGAAGTCTACGCCAATTTTGAGATCGAGGATTAAGGCTGCGGACCCAAAGCAAAAGTAAAAAGTAATTTTTAGGGCACCCTGTATTTACAAACCAGTAAATGGTAATAATATTGAAAAGGAAAAAGTGGTCAGGGTGTCCCTTTATGCTGAAAAAGATTTTTTGGCCTGTGTTTAGTATATTGGTCGTTTTTATTGTGGCGGGGGCAGTTTATTTAGCGCTTGCTGTTTTTGCCCGGCCTGCGGCGAAGCCGGTTTTTACAGGCTTTCCTTCCCTCGCCAGAGAAGGCGATCAGAAGATTTACACCAATACCGTTGTTAGGGAGGAGTATGAATACCTCTGCCAGGATGTACATATCGTCTACCTGGGCCGGGCTCCTCAGGAATTAATTGGACTTGAACAGGAGGCGCTTGCGCAAAAGTACCCGGCTGAAGAGGGCTGGACCATAGAGAGGGTGCAGGATGTGCTCGTCTTCCGGAAAAGGTGCCGGGAGTTTTGTCCGGAGCATAAGAATTACCGGCACCTGGGGATTAGCGAGGGCTGCCTGGCGGTTTTTGAAGGGCCTTTAGGATATAACCAGAAACTCCTCAGAACAGAAAAAGAAATCCCCATCGAAAGCCTGCCCGTAGAATATCAGGTGAAGCTGGAACAGGCGATGAGTTTCGACCAGCAATTGCCGGAAATTCAAGCACAGCTCCGCAAGGAACTGGAATTTATCGGAGATTCAGCTTTAAGTGCGGGGTTGGAAAATTTAGATGAATATGTCATACCAAGCGCCTTCTCCCAGCTGGAAAAGCCCGAAAGTAAGGCGGGCCTTAATTTTGGGCTGGACGATGGAATTTTTGCCCCGCCCGGCGGAGGAAGCGCAGGATTTTTGGTGGAAATATAAAAGTTAGGAGTTAGGAATCAGGAATGGGGATGAGCTAACGAGCCCAATTCCCGATTAAGTAAGGAGCCTGGTTTCTTTGCGGATCATCGGCGTGGATCCGGGCACGGCCAGGACGGGATTCGGAGTCATCGATTATTTTTCCGATCGCTTTGCTGTGGTCGATTATGGTTACGTAAAAACCGAGACCGGCCTGTTGTTGCCCCACCGTCTCGGGCTTATTTACAGGGAATTGCAGAAGATAATAAAAGAATTTAAGCCCGAGAGGCTTGCCATTGAAGAGCTTTTTTTCAATAAAAATACCCGCACGGCTATGTCCGTAGGGCAGGCGCGGGGAGTGGCCGTGCTGGCCGCGGTCCAGGCGGGTGTTATGATTTCTGAATATACTCCCCTGCAGGTAAAACAAGCGGTAGTCGGTTACGGCCGGGCAACTAAACAACAGGTTAAATATATGGTGAAAGCGTTACTGGGCCTGCCTGAGCCGCCGGCCCCCGATGATGTGGCGGACGCGCTGGCGGTGGCGATCTGCGACGCTTTTTATGCCTCCGGAAAGGGGCTTCTTTTTAGCTAAGGAGGGCGGGACAGTTGCTTGCTTTTTTACAGGGCAAGCTGGCGGCCGTCGATAAGGAGGCCGTAACTATAGAAGTAAGTGGGCTTGGTTTTCAGCTCCAGGTGCCCGCTTCCACTTTGGAGCGCCTTCCCGCTTTGGGGTCCGAAATCAAGCTGCACACTTACCTGGCCGTGCGCGAAGAAGGGTTGGCGCTTTATGGTTTTTGGGGGCAGGATGAGCTGGCCATCTTTCGTTCTCTCCTCAATGTAGGGGGGGTGGGGCCGAAAGCGGCACTTGGCTTGCTTTCCGCCCTGGGTTCTCTTAAGCTGCGCCTGGCCATTGCGCAGGGGGATGTGGACACGTTGACCAGGGCGCCCGGCATTGGAAAGAAAACGGCCCAAAGGATCGTTTTGGAGTTAAGGGATAAGCTGTCTTGTGAGATTTCCCAGTTTGACGGCGGGGACAAAAAAGTATTTGAGGAAGAAGAAGACGCCGTGACGGCCCTGGTGGCCCTGGGTTATAATGAAAGCGAGGCGGGCAAAGCCGTGCGCGCCGTTTCTGCGGAGGCCGGAGGCGCTTTGCAGGCTGCCCAGCTGGTCCGCCTGGCGCTCAAAAGGCTGGCCGGGAAAGTTTGATAAGCATACCAAGTTTATTTTATATTTTAAACGGAGGTATCCTAAAGGGTGGAAGACCGGGTCGTTTCCGCCGCGTTGAAAAGAGAAGACCGGGAAATGGAAGGAAGTTTGCGGCCGCGCAGGCTCCAGGACTTCATCGGGCAGAATAAAGTGAAAGAGAGCATCGCGGTTTTTATTCAAGCGGCCATGACACGAAAAGAGGCCCTGGATCACGTATTGCTGCTCGGTCCCCCCGGTCTGGGGAAAACCACCCTGGCTGGAATTATCAGTAATGAGCTGGGAGTTAGCATCCGGATCACCTCCGGCCCGGCCATTGAGCGGCCGGGCGACCTGGCGGCGGTTTTAACCAATTTGTCACCGGGAGATGTGCTGTTTATCGACGAAGTGCACAGGTTGAGCCGGGCCGTCGAAGAAGTATTGTATCCGGCAATGGAAGACTTCGCTCTGGATATCATCATCGGCAAAGGTCCGGGGGCGCGGTCCATCCGCCTGGAACTCCCCCGGTTTACCCTGATTGGTGCCACCACGCGCGCCGGCTTGATGACTTCGCCGCTGCGCGACCGCTTCGGGGTAATTGTCCACCTGGATTATTACGAAGTGAAAGACCTGGTTCAGATCGTACTGCGCTCGGCAGGCATTTTAAAGATCACCATCGACAACGGCGGTGCCGAGGAAATTGCCCGCCGCGCCAGGGGCACTCCCCGGGTGGCCAATCGCCTGTTGAAGAGGGTGCGGGATTACGCCCAGGTGAGAGCGAAAGGGATCGTCGACCGGGAAGTGGCCAGGGAAGCCCTGCAGTTCCTCGGTGTCGATCCCCTGGGGCTGGATTTTATTGACCGCAAGTTTTTAAACGTGTTAATCAAAAAGTTTTCCGGCGGCCCCGTGGGCCTGGATACTCTGGCGGCGGCCGTCGGGGAGGAAGCGGCTACCCTGGAGGACGTTTACGAACCCTATTTGATGCAGAGCGGGCTTCTCGCCCGCACGCCGCGCGGCCGGGTGGCCACCCCCAGGGCCTATGATCACCTGGGCCTGCTTCGGAAAAACGATGACGACCGGCAGCTCGGCTTCTGGTAGGCAGCCGGCCGGGGAGGGATTTTTTTGCGCTTGCTTTTGCATATTTGCTGCGCCCCTTGTGCCGTTTTTCCGGTAGATTTTTTAAGGGAAAAAGGTTACGAGATTTACGGTTATTTTTTTAACCCTAATGTACATCCCTATACGGAGTGGCTCAGGCGTAAAAATGCCCTGGTAGAATATGCTCAGGAACGCAATTTAAAGCTCATTGTTGATGAGGAATACCAGATGGAAGAATTCCTGCGGACGGTAGTTTACCGGGAAAATGTCCGCTGCCGCCTTTGTTACTACCTGCGCCTGCGGCATGCGGCGGGAGCGGCAAAGAAGGGCGGCTTTGCCGGCTTTACCACGACGCTTTTAGTCAGCCCGCATCAAAAGCACGAGCTTATTCGGGAAGTTGGTGAGGCCGTGGCTCAAGAATACGGCTCCCCCTTTTTCTATTTCGATTTTCGGTCCGGCTTTCGGGAGGCGGCAATTCGCTCCCGGGAAATGGGGATGTACCGGCAGCAGTATTGCGGTTGTATTTACAGCGAGAAGGAACGTTATTTTCCGGGAACGCCGGGAAAGAAGGAAGGACGGTAAGCAAAAAGGAGGTTCGCTTTGTGGGCGCACCCTGGGAGTCTTTCGGAAAGATGATTTTGTTGACCGGCATTTTTTTAGTGATTTTAGGGGGTTTCATGATCGCCTCCGGGAAAATTTTTAATCTGGGCCGTTTGCCTGGGGATATTTTTGTGCAAAGGGGGAATTTCACTTTTTATTTTCCCCTTTTAACGTGTATTTTGCTCAGCGTTTTGCTCACCATTATTTTAAATTTGTTCTTCAGAAGATAAAGCTGGAAGGAAAGCCTCCGGTTTGTGTCGAAAAAAAATTTATCCAGCGCAAAGTAAAGCAAGCGATGGAAGGGAAAAAGAGCGCTTAAACCGGGGGGTTTTTCGTGCAAGGTTCGAAAAAAAACGGCTGGGTATTCTTGTGCTCGGTCTTTTTGGTCTGTGGATTGCTTCTTTTTACGTGTTCGGGGGCGGAAGCCGTGGACAGGGTGTCGGTTGTTTCCGGCACGATCCGGGTGGCGCTGGTTCAGCAGGCGGAGCAGGTAGATTTCTCGGTAACGGGCGAATATCTATTAAAAGATGTTTCCGGCAAAAAAACGATCGCTTTTTTAAAGCCCGATGAACGCTGGCAGGTGAAATGGCAGAATGGTCGGCTGGACCTGTATAGAAACGGCCTGCCGGTAAAAACGCTGACCGGCCCCCTGCAGGTGCGCGAGAATTTCTATCGCCTTGCTGTCCTTTCGGGGAGCGGCGAGTTGGCAGAACGGGGCTTAAGCGAAGAAACGGTTGTCTTGGGGGCGAACGGACGAAGTGTATCCATCGGCGAGGAACCGCCCCGTTTGCATGTTTTGAGCGCGCAGGGACAGGCGCCGCTGCCACCGGTCAAAGGCCTTCGTTTAATTACTCTCTTTAATGCAGACGGCAGCCGGCGGTACCGGGGCAGCCTGGAATTGCGGGCCGACGAAAAAGGACTGACGGTGATCAACGAATTGCCCCTGGAAGAATATTTATACGGGGTGGTGCCTGCGGAAATGCCCGCCACGTGGCATGAGGAGGCTTTAAAGGCGCAGGCGGTGGCCGCCCGCAGCTACGCCCTGGCGCAGCAGGGTTCTTTCGGTGATTATGGATTTGATGTTTTGGCCACCGAGAACAGCCAGGTGTACAAAGGTTACGATTGGGAAAACCCGGCGACGAGCAAAGCGGTTGACGAAACGCGCGGAATAATCCTGACCTACCGCGGCCTTCCGGTAAACGCCCTGTTTCACAGCAGCAGCGGGGGCTATACGGAAAACAGCGAGGAAGTGTGGAAAGAGCGCCTGGAATATATCCGTGCCAGGCCGGATCCTCACGACTTAAACGATAAGCACTATAACTGGCAGGTTAAATATTCGAGAGAACAGCTGATTGAACAACTAAATAAACGGGGATATAAGTTTAGAGAAGTTATTGATATAGTTGAGCTGGAACGCACTTCGACCACCAAAAGGGTCAAGCGGGTCGCCGTCAAAGGGCTAAATGAGGAGGGGACCCCGGTTACGGAAGAGATTTGCAATGCGGACCGGGTGCGCGTCGCCCTGGGATTAAAGAGTGCTTTTTTTACCATGCAAAAAGAATTTGACGGGCAGCAAAAACTGGTGAAAGTGACCTTTTCCGGCAACGGTTGGGGGCATGGATTGGGTATGTCCCAATACGGAGCGTTGGGGCTTGCCAGAAAAGGTTATAACTACCAGGATATTTTGAAATACTATTACTCGGGGGTCACTATTTCGAGGGTTACGGAGGGCAGGGGTGAAAATTACTGATTTTGACTACCATTTGCCCGAGGAGCTGATCGCCCAGGAGCCTGCTCCGCGCCGGGATTTATCGCGCCTGATGATTGTCTATAGAGATAAACCGCTGATCGAGCACCGGCTTTTTAAAGATGTGGTTAATTATTTAAATCCGGGGGATCTTCTGGTTCTCAACGACACCAAAGTAATTCCGGCCCGCCTGCCGGGAAAGAAATTAAAAGGCGGGGCAGAAATGGAGGTGCTTTTATTAAAGCCCCTTGACGAGCGCCGGTGGGAGGCGTTGGTGCGCCCGGGAAGGAGAATAAAGCCGGGGGACACCCTTCTTTTCGGCGACGGTCTGTTTTCCGGAACGGTGGAGGAAAGCACTGCGTACGGGGGGCGGGTGATCAGGTTTTCTTACACGGGCAGGTTTGCGGATCTGCTTTCAAAGGCGGGGAAAATGCCGCTGCCTCCCTACATAAAAAAATATTCCGGCGACCCTTTGCGCTACCAGACGGTATATGCCCGGCAGGAGGGGTCCGTGGCGGCTCCCACCGCCGGGTTGCATTTTACCGAGGAGCTGCTGGCGGAGATCCGGACAAAAGGCGTGGAGATTGCATCTATTGTGCTGCACGTGGGTTTGGGAACTTTTCGGCCGGTCAAGGTTTCCGACATCACCAGGCACCAGATGCATGCCGAGTATTACGAGATTAGCGAACAAACCGCCCGGACCGTGAACGAGGCGAAAAAAAGAGGAGGGCGCCTGGTCGCCGTGGGCACGACCACCGTCCGCTGCCTGGAGGCGGCGGCCCGCGAGAGCGGCGAAGTGCCGCCCGCGAAAGGATGGACGGAGCTGTTTATTTACCCCGGCTACCGGTTTAAAGTGATCGACGCGATGATCACCAATTTCCATTTGCCCCGCTCCACCCTTTTGATGATGGTGAGCGCCTTCGCCGGCCGGGAAAAAATCCTGGCGGCCTACCGCGTGGCGGTGGAAGAGCGCTACCGCTTCTACAGCTTCGGCGACGCCATGCTGATCATGTAGCCAGAGAAAATGGTGATAAATTTTGCCTGAAGCAATTAAGTTTCGCGTAATTCACCAGGACGCGCAAACGAGGGCCCGCCTGGGCGTGCTGGAAACCCCGCACGGCAGCGTGCAGACGCCCGTGTTTATGCCGGTGGGCACGCAGGCGTCGGTGAAAACCATGACTCCGGAAGAAGTCCGCGCGCTGGGCGGGGAGATAATCCTAAGCAATACGTACCATTTATACCTTCGCCCCGGCCCCGAACTCATTCAAAAGGCCGGCGGCCTGCACCGGTTTATGGGCTGGGACGGGCCGATTCTTACGGACAGTGGAGGCTACCAGGTGTTTAGCTTGGCTGCCCTGCGCAGGATCACGGAAGAAGGGGTGGCCTTTCGTTCCCATATCGACGGCTCGGAACACTTTTTAACCCCGGAAAGAGCCACCATTATCCAGGAAGCCCTGGGCGCTGACATCGCCATGGCTTTTGACGAATGCGCCCCCTATCCGTGCCCTTACGAACACGCGCAGGCGGCAATGGAGCGCACCACGCGCTGGGCGCACCGCTGCCTGAAAGCCCATACCAAAAGTGATCAGGCGCTCTTTGCCATTATCCAGGGGAGCGTTTACCGCGATTTAAGGGAACAAAGCGCAAAAGAGCTGGGGGAGCTGGATTTTGACGGCTATGGCATCGGCGGCTTAAGCGTTGGTGAACCTAAAGAGATCATGTACGAAGTGTTGGATTACACCGTGCCGCTTGTTCCGCCTGATAAACCGCGCTACCTGATGGGGGTGGGTTCGCCGGACTGCCTTCTGGAGGGCGTAGAAAGAGGCATTGATATGTTTGACTGTGTTTTGCCCACCCGCATCGCCCGCAACGGAACGGTGTTTACTTCCCGGGGGAAGCTGGTTGTGCGCAACGCGGAGTACGCCGGCGACTTTTCCCCTCTTGACCCGGAGTGCGGGTGCTACGCCTGCAGGCGGTTCACTCGCGCCTACATCCGCCACTTGCTCAAGACGAACGAAATACTGGGGATCAGGCTGACCACCATTCACAATTTATATTTTATTTTCAAACTCATGAACGATATTCGGGAAGCCGTCCGCCACGGCCGATTGAAGCAATTTAAAGAAGAATTTTTAAAGAAATTTTCCCTTTAAAAAAGGGAATTGGCCGGGAGTTCACGAATTGATCATCAGAGATAGAAAGGAGGATTTATTTTCATGAATCAACAGGTAGCCACTCTGCTTTATATTGCCGTTCTCTTTGCTCTGTTGTATTTTTTGCTGATCAGGCCACAGCAGCAGCGGCAGAAGAGACACCAGCAGATGATCCGCAACCTGAAGGTCAACGACCCCATTATTACCATTGGCGGTATCTACGGCACAATTGTGAAAATAAAAGAAGATACCTTAATTGTGCGCGTTGCCGATAACGTGCGTCTGGAGATTTTAAAATCCGCCGTTGCGCAGGTTCGGCCGCAAGGGGAAGAAGATAAAGATTAAAGCAGGGACTGGTTACAAAGAATAAGGGTGCGACAGTATCTTTAAATAATTTTAGAGTAGACTGCCGTCTACTCTTTTTCCTGTGTGGGTATATTAAGGCACAGAGGCAAGAGGCGCGAAGACTAAAACGTTAAGCGGCCCCTGCGTAAATGCGGCCCCCGTGCAACAAAGCGCATAAAGCACGCCGGGGCGCAAAAAAGTGGAGGTTTTATCGAAAGTTACCACCTATGGTTACCGTGGAGGATGTCAAAAACAATCCGGTGATAGACAGCTTTATTCGCAAGGGAAATGAATATTTAGGCGTTATGGGTTTTACCGAGCACGGCTACCGGCACCTTAATCTGGTCAGCGCCATCGCCTACAATATTCTTTTAGGACTCGGTTATCCCCAAAGAAATGCCGAACTGGCGGCAATTGCCGGCTACCTGCACGATATTGGCAACGTGATCAGCCGCAACGAGCACGGAATATCCGGGGCAAATTTGTGTTTTTCTATTTTAATGGACATGGGGGTGCCTCCCGACGAGGTGGCGGTGATTATTTCCGCCATCGCCAACCACGAGGAAAGCCACGGACAGCCGGTCAACGACGTCGCCGCCGCGCTGATCGTGGCTGATAAGTCCGATGTTCACCGCACCCGGGTACGTAACCCGGATTTTGTCACGTTTGATATTCACGACCGGGTCAACTACGCGGTGGAACACGCCTTTTTGAAGGTGGACAGCACAAGGCGGGTGATTACCATGGAGTTGTCCATAGACATCAGCATCTGCCCGGTCATGGAGTATTTCGAAATTTTTCTGACCAGAATGGTGCTCTGCCGCCGGGCGGCCAATTTTCTTCATTGCAACTTCGAGCTGATTATCAACGGCTCTAAATTGCTGTGATCTGCGGGAAGGAGAAATTTCGGGCATGAAATGGAACAAAATTTTGCAGATGATGGGCATCGTGGGGGTAGTTGCCTTTTTATCTGTTTTGGCTTTTGCTCCGGTGTTTGAAAGAAATGAAAAGCTGGCCAAACACTTGCCCATCATTAAAGGAGTAATCTTGGGCCTGGATCTGCAGGGCGGGGTCCACGTGGTGCTGGAAGCTCAAGACACCCCGGAAGCGAAGGTGACGCAAAGCAAAATGAAGGACCTGATCGCCGTGATCCAGCGCCGCGTCGACCAGTTCGGCGTTACCGAACCAACCATTCAGCTGCAGGGGGAGCGGCGCCTGATCGTGGAACTGGCGGGAATAGAAAATCCGCGGGAGGCTGTCCGCGAAATTGTGAAGACGGCCTACCTGGAGTTTAAAACAGAGGACGGAAAAACGGTCCTCACCGGGGCGGATTTAAAGGATGCCATCGAGTCCAAGGACCCGGTTTCGGGCAAGATTAAGGTGGACCTGACCTTTAACCCGGCGGGGGCGCGTAAATTTGCCGAAATTACGGCGGCCAACGTGGGCCGCCGCATCGGCATCTACCTGGACGGGGAACTGGTGCAAAATCCGGTGGTTCAAGAGCCCATTCCCAACGGCAAGGCGGAAATCACCGGCTATGAGTCACTGGAAGAAGCTCATAAAGTGGCCATTTTGCTTCGCTCCGGCGCTTTGCCGCTGAAGGTGACCGTGGAGGAAGAGCGGACTATCGGTCCCGCCCTGGGGGCCGATTCTTTGCGTAAGTCCCTGCACGCGGGCGTGGTGGGCGTCGCCGCCATCATCATCTTTATGTTGATGTATTACCGCCTCCCGGGGCTGGTCGCCAACTTTGCCCTGCTTATTTATACTTTGATCGTGCTGGTGATTTTCGTCGGCCTGCACGTTACCATGACCCTCCCGGGGATAGCCGCCTTCCTTTTGTCTTTGGGCATTGCCGTCGACGCCAACGTAATTATTTTTGAGCGCGTGAGAGAGGAGTTGCGCACGGGCAAGGGCCTGCGCTCGGCCATCGACGCCGGTTTTAAGAGGGGCTTTACGGCCGTCTTTGACGCCAACGCCACTACCTTGCTCACGGCGCTGGTGCTTTACTTCCTCGGCACGGGACCCATCCGCGGGTTTGCCGTAACTCTTTCCATCGGCATCGTGGCCAGCATGTTTACGGCGATTACCATGACCAGGTGGTTCCTGCACCTGGTGGCCGCCAGCGGACTGGCGAAAAACCCGAAACTTTACGGAGCGTAGGATAGGGGGCTAGTCTTAAATGTCTTTGCATTTTATTCAATTGCGCAGAGTCTGGTACCTTATTTCAATTTTAATTATCTTGCCGGGGCTAATCTCGCTGGCCACCCGGGGGCTGAACCTGGGAATCGATTTTACGGGCGGGAATATCCTGGAGGTTCGCTACGCGCAGCCGGTGGAAGTGGAAAAGGTGCGGGAAACAGTTGCCGCCTTAGGGCTGGAGACCAGCCGGGGGATTCAAAGAAGCGGTGAGAAAGATTACCTGATCCGCACGCGGCACTTAAGCCAGGAGGAACTCGACAAGTTGCTGGCCGAATTAGCCAGGCCCGGCCAGTTTGAAATCCTGCGCAATGAGTCGGTGGGCCCGGTGATCGGCCGGGAATTGACCTCCAAGGCAATCTTGGCGCTCTTCATTGCTTCCGTGTTGATGGTCATTTATATCACCATCCGTTTTGAATTTAAGCAGGGAATTGCCGCCATCCTCGCCCTCATTCACGATACGCTGGTGGTGACGGGGATTTTTTCCCTGCTTCAACTGGAAGTGGACAGCGCCTTTATCGCCGCCGTGTTGACCATAATTGGTTACTCGATCAACGACACCATTATTATCTTCGACCGGATCCGGGAAAATATGCGCTCACGCGCCAGGGGTGAAAGCCTGGAAGACCTGGTCAATAAAAGTCTCTGGCAGACGCTTACCCGGTCGATCAATACCGTTCTTACCGTTTTGTTTGTTTTGGTAGCCCTGTACTTTTTAGGGGGGAGCACCATCAAGAACTTCGTGCTGGCGATGTTGATCGGCGTGGTAAGCGGGGCGTATTCTTCCATTTGCAACGCCAGCCCCTTGTGGGTGGACTTGAAGCTCCTGGAGAAGAGGGGCGGGGGTGCGTCCAAAGCGGCGCACTAATTTTAAGATGTCGGTCGTTGGACGTCAGGCTTCAAAAATAAGTACACAAGGGGAATACACGGCGCTGCTGGCGGGAAGATTATAGAAAGCGACGGGAGGCCGGTAGCGGGTGAATGAGAATGAAAGAAGTCTCTTGGAGTCTTTGCGGGAGAAGATCGCCGAGCTGGCCATTAAGATGGAAAAAATGAAACTGGCCGAATACGTGGATCTGCTGGAGCAACCCTGGCGTCTTTTGTATATTAATTTTATTTCTGGGCTGGCGCGCGGTTTTGGCATCGCCGTGGGCTTTGCCATCCTGGGGGCGATCATCATTCTCATTCTGCAGCGCCTAGTCACGTTGAATCTGCCTGTAATCGGGGGATTTATCGCGGAAATTGTTTCCATCGTGGAAACCCAGCTTGGACGATGAACCCGGCGCCTGGACGGCGCAGGCGTCAACTGGCGCGGGTAGAAAAAAACTGCGCGCCTTAAAAATGCGGGAATTGCCGATGCCTGGGGTTTTTAGAGGGGGCAAAATAAATTTATGGAGCCAGCGCAGTTGGACATGTTCCGGCAACGGCTGGAAGAAGAAAGGAAAAAAACTCAGGAAAGAATCCGCCTGCTCAACGAAGGCGGCCTGGCCCAGGCGATGAGCGCTTCGCTCGGCGAATTGTCCCTTTATGACAACAACCCTGCCGATATAGGGACCGAGTTATTTGAGCGAAGCAAGGATTTTGCTCTGCGGGAGAGCGCCAAACTGAAATTGCGGGCGATCGAGGAGGCCCTTTCTAAAATCGAAACCGGAAATTACGGAATTTGCGAGCTCTGCGGCGCCACCATTTCTTTTGCGCGCCTGGACGCCGTGCCTTACACCACCACCTGCGTCCACTGCCGCCGGCGGATGGAAAAAAGCCCCGACCAGTCCACCCGCCCGGTAGAAGAAGAAGTTATCGAAGAGATCATAAACCAGAGTTTTGATGAAGCTATCGGCAACGTGGAGTATGATTTGGAAGATGCCTGGCAGGACCTGGCGCGGTTTACGGAGCACGCCGAACAGGCCGACGCCGGCGCCTATTACGGCGAGGGCGAACTGGGCAGCGAGGACAGGGGCTACGTAGAAGAAGTAGAGAACATTTCCTACGAAGTCGGCGATGACGGCGTGATCTACCAGAATTTTCGCGGCTTCGACAACGAGAGCGCGCCTTCCGAGCGCATCGATGTAGGGATCGAACACAAACACAAAGAGCGGCAGGAAGAAAAATAATAAATCCCTGCTTATAAAGGCAGGGATTAAATGTTGCCGGGCAGTTGATTTAAGATTACCTTTTCGACGCGAGCTCCAGTACGATAACCTGCGTTTTTTCCGGCATCTTGCCGGCCAAGACTTCCAGTTCGGTTTGCTTTTTATAGGAAGGGTAGTATTTTAAAAATTCCTCTAGGGGAGCTATGGGCAGGTTTAAATAAGGCGTTTTGTAATGCATGGGCACCACGTACGGGGGATTAAGCCGGTCCGCTACTTCCTTTGCTTCCGCCGCGCCGATGGTATAAAAACCTCCCACGGGAACCAGCAAAACGTCGACTTTTCCAATTTGTTTCACCAAATTCCGGTCGAGAGTATGTCCTAAATCGCCCAAATGGCAGACCCGAACCCCTTCGGCTTCGATTACGAAAATGAGGTTTTCCCCCCGCTGGGCGCCGCCGGCCTTGTCGTGAAAGGAGCGGATACCCGTTATTTTTACGCCGTCAAAGGAATGTTCGCCGGCCTCCTTTACCACCTGCGGCTTTCCGGGCACTCCTCCCACCGCGTTGTGGTCGAAGTGCTGGTGGCTGATCGTGACCAGGTCCGCAGCGGTTTTTGGCTCCGGGTACCCGAGCTGTTTGTCAAAAGGGTCGGTAAGAATTTTTTTGCTCGTTTCAATTAAAAAGCAGGCGTGACCCAGCCAGTAAATTTTCATGGCAAGCCCTCCTTTGCAAAGAATTAGCTCCGTAGTTTTTTGCCCGTCCATTTTATCCATGGTTAGATTCAAAGAGTACGCGGGCCGGAAATTTCCCTCGCCCAAAAGCGAATTTGCCTCTTTCAAGTGGATAATTCTACCTGTCGCCGGTTTTTCCTCCCTTTATATTTTATCCTTTTTCAGGAAATTTTAGCAGGATTCTTTTCCGGAGCCGTCGAATAAAGCTTAAAACCGAACCGGAGGAGATTGGCATGTTGCGCAGAAGAGGTTTTTGCCGGTCGGCAGCCGCCGCGGCCCTGGCTTTTGTCGTTTTCCTTTTCCTGCTCAGTGATCGGGAGGCTTTGGCGGCAGCCGGGTTTAGTGATGTGCAGGGGCACTGGGCTGAGCAGAACATCGTGGAAATGAGCGCCTACGGAATAGTGCACGGTTATCCTGGGGGGTTGTTTAAGCCAAACGAAGACATTCAGTTCCAGCAGGCGATCGTCATGATTATAAATGCCCTCGGCTGGGGAGAAGAAGCGGCCGGCGCAGATTTAACAGGTTTATCTTTTCCGGCGGGAACCTGGGCGAAGGAATACCTGGCCCTGGCCGTTAAAAAGGGAATGCTTACCAAAGAGGGACTGCCGTGGCTGAACCCCAAACGCCCGGCGACCAGGCTGGAAGTGGCTTCTCTATTGTGTCTGGCTCTGAATTTTGATCCCGACTACACCCCCCTCAACTTTCGTGACGCGGAGAAAATTAACAAGGACTATCGCGGCTATGTGGGAGCCATCGTGAAAAGAGGGATCATGATTGGCCTGCCGGGGAATGTCTTTGCGCCCGAGATGAATATCACGCGTGCGCAAATGTGCACCATGCTGGCCAGATTAATTGAGCAGAACTGGATTGCTCCGCCGCCTCCCAGGAAGCGGCTGGTGGGCCGGATAACCGGTGTCGGAGAAGATAAAAACACCCTCACGGTGAGGAATTTAGACGGCGAAACAACTGTTGTTCTTTCCGGCGACTGCCCTTTGTTTGAAGGCAAAAAGATGGTGGCGCGAAGCGCCCTGCTGAAAAACAGGCGCGTTAAATTCATCGTTGATCACGAACAGAAGGCTTATTACGGGAGTTTGTTGGGTGATTTCGAACCCGCACAGAGGAGCGTGGAAGGCTTCCTGGTTTCTTTGGCCAAAGGGGCCAAAGGCTATTCTCTCGTTCTGGAAACGGAGGAAAAAGAGCAACTGCAGTTTGATGTCTGGGACGATGCTCTTTTGTTAGAGGAGGGCAGGGAGATAACTGCCCCAGAATTGAAACGGGACTCCTTCGTCAGGATAGATCTGGATCAGCACAGCAAAGTATTTACCGCTGAGGTTTTTCAACCTGAAACGGTCAGAGGTACTTTGATTGAACTTGACGGCGCTGAAATGATCATAAAAAGCAGGGGAGTCAGGCGGGATTACGAAATCAGCAAAAATGTTCAGGTAACCAGGAATACGGTTCGCCAGATGGATCTTGCCGATTTAGAGCCGGGTGATTACGTAAGCGCAGTGGTTTTGAACAATAAGGTGTTTCAAATTGACTGCCTCTCCGATGTGGTCACGGGTTTTTCCGGCATGGTTTCCAAAGTGCGGGGAAAATCTATCTATATCTACGTCCAGAATGAAGAAAAACGGTATGATTTAGACGAGAAGGTGGAAATTTTCCAGGACGGCCGGCGCAAGGACTTAGCTGACCTGAAGCGCGGAGATTATATAAACTTTCAAGTGGCGGATAATAAGGTCATCAGCATAGAGCTCATTGACGAAGAAGAGGGAGAATTTACGGGCACCGTTCTCACCTCGGCGCGGCGCACCGCCCCTTCATCACGCTGCGCACCGCAGAAGGCTTGGAGCTTGATTACGACTTCGCCCAAAACGCGTCTATCTTCAGGTACGGCGACCAGATAAACCTGGAGGACGTTGTTCCGGGGGCGAAAGCCAGGGTGGAAATTGAAGAGGGGAAGGTAAGCCGGCTGGAGGTGCTGGACGACCTGAACATCACGGTGGAAGGCAGGGTGGTGCACATTAACGAAGAAAAGGATCGCCTGACCCTGGAAATCAACGGGCGGAAATATAGTTACGACCTCGCTGCAGATTTTACCGTGACCGGAACGGACGAGGAGAAAATGAATCTTTCCGCTGTGCTGAACTGCCGGGTGAGCGCCACGCTGGAGAACGGGCTGATTAAAAAAATCAAAATCAAGGGTCAGTAAAACGCGAACTTTAAAAATTTACCTTGCCAGCAGTTCTAAAAATTCCTGTACTTCGGAAGGCGACTTTAACCGGAGGTTTGCGTAAGAAGGCCGCGGGTGTACGCTGACCAGGACACCCTGGCCGTTTTTATTGTGTCGAAAGGCATCTTCGTCGGTTGTGTCGTCGCCCAGAAAAACAGGGAAATGCCCGGGAAAATTTTTCTTTAGCCAGAGGAGCGGGCTTCCTTTATGCAAGCCTTGGGGGCGCACCTCCAGAATTTTTTTGCCCTGCAGAAGCTCTAAGTTCCACTGCCGGCGAAGGTCCTCGCTTTTCCTGAGAAACAGTTCTAATGTTTCTTCGGCCTGCCCGGCTCCGGCCAGCCGGTAGTGGATGGCCAGGGCGTAGCGCTTGTTTTCCACCAAAAAGCCTTGTTGGCTGCCGATGCATGCGCGGGCAAGGTTGGCAAGAGCAAGGATTGCCTTTTCCGTGTCTTTCCTTTTCAAGAGGGGAACGGTTGACCCATTCGGCTTTTTCACCACGGCTCCGTGCACCCCGGCCAGATACAGCCCCGGAACGGGGAGCAGCTGGAGCAGGTCCTCCAGCCGGCGCCCGCTCAATACGGCCAGAACGTATTCCGGCTTTTGAGCCAGCCTGGCCAATGTGCCGAGCAGCTTTTTTTCCGGCCTTGCCTGATCGGGCGTGGGCGCAATCGGCACCATCGTTCCGTCGTAATCCATCATCAGCAGGATTTTCGCGCGGCCGGCAAGCCTTTCGGCCAGGGCGGCCGGCGAAATCAGCGGCGGAGTGGAGAGTGTTTGCTCGGGGTTCATTGCTTCCTGCCTCTTTTGTTGTATTCTTTTTGGACTGTTTCCTGCTGGCCGTTTGCTCCGGAAGCTTGCTCCTGGTTGCTTTTTTCCTTGCTGCCGAAACTGGACAGTCCCTCCGCGTATTCGCGCAGCTTTTTATCCACCAAGTAAAAAACAGTATTTTCCGGGTACTTCCCGTCAGCCCCGCGGGTTCCCGCGGGCTTCCCGGTAAGAAGGGAAATCCCTTCTTCCACGGTGCGGACGGCGTAAATGTGGAACATGCCTTCTTTAACTGCTTCCATTATTTCGTGTTTGAGCATGAGGTTGTCAACGTTTTGATGGGGTATGATGACTCCCTCTTCGCCGGTCAGGCCCTTTATTTTACAGACGGCGAAAAACCCTTCAATTTTTTCCGTTACCCCGCCGACGGGCTGGATTTCGCCGTTCTGGCTAACGGAGCCCGTCACCGCAATACCCTGCTTGACGGGCAGGCCGGAGATGGCGGAGAGCAGGGCGTAGAGTTCGGCGCTGGAAGCGCTGTCCCCGTCCACGCCCTCGTATAGCTGTTCAAAGGTGATCCGAGCCGACAGGCGCAGAGGTTTGTCCTGGGCAAAGCGATCCCCCAAAAAGCCGGCCAGGGTGAGCACTCCTTTGGTATGTAGCCGGCCGCTCATGCGGGTTTCCCGTTCGATGTTAACCACTCCCTCCTGGCCCATAAATACTTTGGCGGTAATTCGCGAAGGCTTGCCAAAGGAGTAGTCGCCGATGTCGATCACGGATAAACCGTTCACCTGGCCCACGGCGGCGCCCCGGGTGTCCACCAGGAGTTTGCCCTGCCGGATCATTTCGTGGATTTTCTCTTCCAGGCGGCTGGAGCGGTAGACGCGCTCCTCGATGGCCCGGCGGACGTGGGGAGCGCCCACGTGCTCCGCCCCTTCAGTTTCCGCCCAGGCGGCTGCTTCGTAGATTATCTGCACTACTTCGTTGAAACGGGTGGAAAGCTTATTCTGGTCGCCGCACAGGCGCGAGCCGTACTCAATCAGTTCGGCGAGTCCCGTCCGGTCAAAATGTTTTAGTTTCTCCCGCCTGCACACGGAACCGATAAAGGCCGCATAGTTGTTTAAGTTTTCCGGTGTACGGGACATTTCTGTATCGAAGTCCACTTTCACCTTAAAAAACTTCTGGAAATCCTCGTCCAGGGCATAGAGCAGGTGGTAAAGGTAATGACTGCCGATGAGTACTACCTTCACGTCCAGCGGGATAGGTTCGGGCCTTAAGCTGGCGGTGGGCGCAATCCGGTATTGCTCGCCGATATTTTCGATTATCGTCTGGCGGTTTTTCAAGGCCTTTTTTAGGGCTTCCCAGGCCAGGGGATCGGCAAGCACGTCTTTGGCCTGGAGCACCAGGTAGCCGCCGTTGGCCCGGTGGATGGCTCCCGCTTTGAGCATGGTAAAATCGGTGCTCAGGCTGCCCATTACGCTGCGGTATTCAATTTTGCCAAACAGGTTGTAGTAGTAAGGATTGGATTCGATAATTACCGGGCTTCCTTTTGTTTCCTCGTTGTTGACAAATAAATTAACCTTGTAGCGGTTAAAAATGTCCTGGGGATCCGCGTAGAGATTAAAGATGCTGGTTTTGGGGGCTTCTGCGGTTTTAAAATGTTCCAGGTGGCGGGTAATATCTTCGGCAACCTCTCCCAAGTAGCGCACGATCCGGGGAAACTGGCGGTATTTTTCCTGCAGGCGCTCCACCAGAGGGCCCACGGCGTAACCGGCAATTTGTTTTTCTAGTTCCTGGATTTTTTTCTTGGCCTTTTTCTCTAGAATTCTGCCGCTGTTGATGACCTCTTCCAGTTTTTGTTGGAAGTAGCGCACCTTGTTTTCGATTTCCCGTTGTTCTTCCGGGGCAAGCGCTTCAAATTCCTCCGGGGACATGCGCCGGCCGTCTTTTAGAGGGAGAAACATCATCCCGCCGGAACCTTGCTTCATGGCGAATCCCGCCGCGGCCGCCTCCTGGCGCAGCGCTTCCATTTCCTTTTGGATTTGCTGTTCCAGTTCGCTGATGATCGCCTGCTTGTTCTGCTCGTAATCAGCTCCCTCGAAGGTTTTGGGGATAATGGCACGCAGGTCGCTAATCAGCTCTTCCATGTCTTTTTTGAAGATCTGCCCGTCTCCTGAGGGTAAAGAAACCGCCATAGGTTGATCGGGGTTGGCAAAATTATATAAAAAACACCAATCGTCCGGTACGGCCTGGCCAGCAGCTGCCTGCGCGACCACTGCCTGGACGTAGGTGCTCTTCCCGGTGCCGGGCGGTCCGGCGACGTAGATATTATAACCGGGCGCGCGCATGGAAAGGCCAAACTGCATGGCCCGCACGGCCCTTTCCTGGCCGATGAAATCCTGGAGCAAAGGCGCCTGGGCGGTTGTCTCGTAAGGCAGTTCGCTTGGATCGCAGCGGCGCCGGAGTTTATCGAGGGGAACGCGCAGCTGGTGGTTTTCGTTGGGCATGATTTACCTCCTGGCATGAACTAAGTTGCTTGATTGAATAAATACTCGCCGGGAGGATAAATATCCTGCCTGAAGAAAGAAATGTTTGTGAATGTATTTGCGCTGAGATTTTCAAGGTGTTTGGGCCAGCGGAATCAGCACCGGCAGTTTCAAGGTGGAAGCTCTTCATTAAGAAAAGATCTTAAAGCCTTAAGCTCCGGTACTGAATTGCCTCCGCCAGGTGGGCGGTTTCGATTGCCTCGCTGCCTTCCAGGTCGGCTATTGTCCGCGCTACTTTTAAAATCCGGTCATAGCCGCGGGTGCTAAAGTTTAACTGGCGAAAGGCAGACTGCAACAAAGCCTTTGCCTCCCTGGTCAATTGGCAGTACTTACGCACCTGGGCCGGCGTCATCTGCGCGTTACAGGCGGCGCTGCCAAACCTTTCCTTCTGGATGAGCCTGGCTTTATTCACCCTTTTTTTAATCGCCGCTGATGATTCACCGGGCAGCGAGTCGTCTAATTCTTTGTAATCCAGGCGGGGCACTTCCAGGTGAATGTCGATCCGGTCGAGCAAAGGCCCGGAGATGCGGTTTACATAACGCTGCACCTGGTAAGGCGTGCACGTACATTCTTTGACCGGGTCGCCGTAAAATCCACAAGGGCAGGGGTTCATTGCGGCAACAAGCATAAAATGCGCGGGGTAGGTTACTGCCGCGTTGACCCGGGAGATGGTGATCACTTTATCTTCCAGCGGCTGGCGCAAGGCTTCCAGGACGTCCTTCGAAAACTCCGGCAATTCATCAAGAAACAAAACGCCGTAATGGGCAAGGCTGATCTCTCCGGGCCGGGGATAGCGCCCCCCGCCGACCAACGCAATAGAGGAAGTGCTGTGGTGGGGGGCCCGAAAAGGGCGCCTGGTGACCACCGGCTGCTCCGGCGCCAACAAACCGGCCAGGCTATGGATCTTGGTTATTTCCAGGGCTTCTTCAAAGGAAAGGTCCGGCAAGATCCCGGGAAGTCTTCTGGCCAGCATGGTTTTTCCCGAGCCGGGGCTTCCCACCATCAGCACGTTGTGGCCGCCCGCCGCAGCCACCTCCAGCGCGCGCCTGGCGGCTGCCTGTCCTCTTACGTCGGCCATATCTAGTTCGTCTTCCTGGCCGCTTTTTATTAAGTCTTCGAGATTAACCAGATAAGGGGCAATTTTTTCTTCTCCGCTTAAAAAACCGGTCAATTGCTGAAGACTGTCGACCGGATATACTTTTACCCCCTGCACAAGGGCAGCTTCCCGGGCATTCTCCAAAGGCACGATCACTTCCGAAAAACCCTGCTCCCTTGCCGCGAGCACATTTGGCAAAACACCCGTTACCCGGCGCAAAGCCCCGTTTAACGACAGCTCTCCAATCAAAACGTAACGCTTTAAAGAATCCGCATCAACTTGGCCCGTTGCCGCCAAAATCCCCGCCGCGATGGGCAAATCGTACAGCGGCCCTTCTTTGCGGATGTCGGCGGGAGCCAGATTTACGGTAATCCGCCCCAGCGGATACTCATACCCGGAATTTTTAATGGCCGCCCGCACGCGGTCCCGCGCCTCCCTGACCGCGGGATCGGGCAATCCTACCAGATCAAAACAGGGGAGGCCATTTGAGACGTCAACCTCCACCTGCACAACCTGCCCGTCTAAACCATGTAAAGCAGTGCTTTTCACAATGGCTAACATGCCGAGCCTCCCGTGAGAAGTTCAGGCCCAAAAATCAACTCTTTAACTTTTTCCTTCTCTATCAATTTAACTTTTCCTTCCTTACCTTAAAATCAGTCGAAGAAAAAATCAGCCAAAAATTTTTTATCTTCCCCGTGCATTGACAAGTAAAACCCCCGAAAGGACAACTGCTCCCCCAATCAGGGAAAGGACGGTAGGCAACTCCCCCAGCCCCGATTTTCTTTGCTCGCCAGGAAAAACAGCAGTCAGGAGCGCAGTTAAAACCGGACTGGTGGCAATCAGGAGGCCTGCCCCGCCCCCGCGGTTACGATCCCCGGACCTTTTCCACTCCCAGCTCAAAAGCTCTTAAGTTCAACTCCCGGGCCTGGCCGGTGAAAAGTTCCGCGATGGTCCGGCGGTAGCTGTCCACCCGGATGGGCAGCAGTCCCGTTCCGGCCAGGGCACCGGTCATCACTACATTGGCCGCGACCGGATTGCCGGCCTCGCTGGCCACCTCGGTGGCGGGGAAGGATAACAACAGCGTGGCCAACCGGCTGATTTCCGCCCGGAGGTTGTCTGGAGAAGGATATGCCGCTTCCCCCTGGAGCACGCTCAAAGGGTAATTGGGGCGCTCATTCATGATCACCCGCGTTTGCTTATTTCCGAAAACTCGCAGCACCCGCAGGCATTCCATAGGTTCTAAGGCAACTACCAGATCTGCTTTTCCGCGCGGGATCAGGGGGCCGATCGCCTTACCTCTGGTTATCCGGACGTGGCTCATCACCGAGCCTCCCCGCTGAGAAGCGCCAAAAGTTTCCCCCACCGCTACGGTGAAGCCTTCTTCAACTGCCGCCCCGGCTACGATCTGGGAGGCAAGCACATTCCCCTGGCCGCCGACACCGGCAATGATCAGGTTGACTGGCTGCTCCGTCACGGCTCACTCCCTCCCTTCCACGGCGATCGCCTGCTGCGGGCAGTTGGCCGCACAGACGCCGCAACCGTTGCAAACGGCTTCGTCAATGCGGGCCTTCCCGGCGGCGGCGTCCCAGATATTGGCCGGACAGGAAAAGACCTTGCTGCAAAACCGCTTGCAGCCGCAGGCGTCACCGATACAGCGCTGTGGATCTACGTAAACCCGGGGCTTTTTACTTTTGCGCGCCGCCACCAGGGCGCACTCCCGGCGCAAAATCAGCACGTGGAGCACTTTTTGCTGAAGGAGGTCAAAAACCACCCGGGTAGTCGTTTTAATGTCGTAGGGGTCCTGGATGGTATAGGGGATGCCTAACCCGGCGACAATTTCTTCTACGGCTACCGCCGGAGCTTCTTCGCCCATGGCGTTAACCCTCATGCCCGGGTGGGGTTGGTGGCCGGTCATGGCTGTGGTCCCATTATCGAGCACAACGCACAAGAAAGCGGCCTGGTTATAACGGGCGTCAATCAGGGCGGGCACGGCGGCGTGAAAGAAGGTGGAGTCGCCGACCAGGGCCACCACCGGCCGGGCAAAGCCCAGGCGGGCTAGCTTGCTCAAACCAGAGGCCACGCCGACGCCCGCGCCCATGCAGTGGACCGTCCGCATTAAATAATATCCGGTGCGGCCCAGGCCCAGGGTGTAGCAACCGATGTCCCCGGCTACAAAGCCGTTGCGGCCGTCCAGTTCCAGGGCGGCTCTAATGGCCCAAAAAGAAGCACGGTGGGGGCAGCCGGCGCAAAAAGCAAGCTCCCGGTCAATAACCGGCACCCCGGCAGTAGGCTGAGCCTCCGGCTCTTGTGGGTTTTCCGGTTGCCGGGCAGGCAATCCCAACACGGAAGCCAAAGCCCCGATCATGATATCCACGTTCAACTCCCCCACGCCCGGACCTAGCGGACCGGCCACATGACCGCTGTTTTTCCCGTAAAAAGACAGCGTGCCCAATTCAGACCAGTGCCGGGCGGCCAGGCTGGTGACGCTTTCTTCCAGAACGGGTTCAATTTCTTCGGCAAAAACGACCTTTTTGGCGTGGCGGAGGTGGTTCAACACCAGTTTTTCCGGCAGGGGCCAGGTTACCCCCAGCTTTAACAACCCGATCCGGTCGCTTATGCCCAGAATATCGACCGCTTCCCTGGCGTACATAAAGCCGGGGCCGCAGCCGATCAGAAGAATTTCCGCGTCCGCTGGACCTTCGTACCAGTTAAAAGGCATTGCTTCAGCAATTTCGGCCATTTTCCGGAGCTTTAACTCCTGTTGCCGGTGGGTCATCGAAACACCGGCCGGGTTGATGATAAAGCGCTCGTCCTTTTGAATCGCCGGCTTCTTCTCCCGAAACGGAAGCTCGCCCAGGACGACGTTGCCGCTTGCGTGGCAAATTCTGGTTACACAGCGCACGATCACCGGATGGCGTAAAGTTTCGGAAAGCGCAAAGGCTTCTTTCACCATCTCTTTCGCTTCCTGAACGGTTGCCGGTTCGAAAACCGGCACGTGGGCCACTTTCGCCAGGTACCGGGAGTCTTCTTCTTTTATGCTTGAATGGGCGTGGGGATCGTCGCCAACAACAACCACCATGCCGCCCTTTATTCCCGACAAAGAAAGGCTGGTTAAAAAATCCAGGGCTACGTTGAGCCCGTCCGGCTTCATGACGACCATGGAGCGCAGCCCGGCGAAAGAAGCGGCGGCGGCGCCTTCCATGGCGACAATTTCATTGATTGACCATTCGGCATAAAGGTTAAATTCCCTGGCCAGCTGGCCGAGGACGCCTAACACCTCGGCGGTAGGCGAACCGGGATAAGAGGAGGCGAAGCCAAGGCCTGCTTCTAGAGCGCCGCGGGCAACCGCTTCGTTTCCGGTGAGCAAGACCACCCGCCCCGGCAGATCTGCCTTCACGCTCACAATACTCATCCTTAGTTCCCTCCTTCCTGGATTAGTTTTTGACGGTAAGCAAGGGGCAGCCGCAGATATTCATTTCCTTGCCGGGCGCTAATCACGCGCAACTTTTTGTTCAAAGCGGCCTGGCGCAAAATGGGTAAGCGCTCTTCAGGGTATGGCTTTAGTTCGATTGCTCCTGTCGCCTGCGCCTCTTCTACCAGCGCCTTGCCCGCGGCGGTCCGGACAATCAAGGTGTTCCAGGCAGGGTCGTATTCAGTTGACCCTACCGAAACGTCGGCCAGCTCGGAAGTAGGGTCGAAACATTCCGGACAGGCCGGCCGGATCAACTGCCTTACCTCGTCTATGGGAATCAGTAATTCCCTCCCGCTGGTGAAGGCGATTTTTAACCCCTCCCCAGGGATATCCACTTTGCTGATTTCTTCCGCACCGGCCTTTTCCGCAAGAAAAGCGTAGAAGGCAGGGGTCAGCGCCCAAAAGCAGAACAGCCCGATGACGAACATATCCAGCCCGGCCGCCGGGAGGTGAGTGAACTGCTGTTCCAGCAAGAGCCCCTGCATTTTTCTCAGCGCGGTTACCTGGCAAGGCCGGCCGACCATTGCTACGCGCCGGTGGCCGTCCCGCCGAACCTGGGGCAGCACAGATAAAGTAGGGCAGGCCGAATATTTCGATCCGGCGCAGGCCAGAATTTCCTCGCGACTAGAGGCCACGGCCGGCTCCGGCAGCGCGGCGCCGCTTCCCCGCGCCAGCACGGCGGCGTCAATTTGCGATTGCTCCTGCAAAAAAGCAAGCAAGGCGGTGACTGTTCCGCCGTATTGCCCGCGAGCGCTTATTTTTTTATCTTTCGCGCGGCTGAAATAAATTCCCGCATGCTGGCCCAGGACGTGATCCGAACGCTCCCTCCCAAACACCTGCCGGTCTAAACTGGCCAGGTCCGTTGGCGTGCGGGGACAGACCCGGTAGCAGCTGCCCTCTTCAGAACCGCAAGGGTAAATTACCGCCACCTTTTCCCAGGCCGTATAAATATAGGGGCATAAACCTGCGCAGGCCCCGCAGGCGGTGCACAGGTTCCGGTCCTGCACCTGGGTTTTTAATTCGGCAGGACCACCTCGTTCAGGGAGCATGTCTTTCCCTCCTCTAGCAAACATTCAGCTAAAGCCTGCCTGGGGAAGCCAAACGAACATTTTCCAGGCGGCACAGCTTCTTAAGCTTCTTCCCCCGGCGGCTAACGACCAGTCCCCCTTTCAAGATCAACGGCCGCCATATGTATTTCTAGTTACGTCTAAATTTTCTACACTTTTTACTGTATTCCTGCCTGCCCGCAACGAAGAAAAATAGAAAGCAGTACCAGAGAAAATCCTCCCATTGTCTTGAGCATGCTCGCTTCGAGGTTCAGCGCTGACGCATAAATAAAATATCCCCCGTCAATCCAACGATTGGGGGCACAAGGAAGAAAATTTCGCTGCAAATGGGGGTGGACAGCGCACAGGGCGTTATGCGATAATAGGGTGGGAACGAATGAGGAGAGGATG